>NZ_PZZP01000001.1:612120-918180 GCF_003046315.1 Desmospora activa DSM 45169
CTGGCCCATTTAAGGGGCGCACACTGATAGACTTATGGCGAAATGAGAGGCATTTATTTGGCCATCCGAAGGAGCAAGAATTCCCGCTGCTGGTAAAAATCTTGGATGCGCAGGAGGATCTATCAGTCCAAGTACATCCCGATGATGAACAAGCACAGCAGTTAGAAAAAGATGAGGCTTATGGAAAGTCGGAGTGTTGGTATGTGATTGAAGCGGAAGAAGGAGCAGAGTTAATTTTAGGCCATACTGCGCAGACGAAAGAGGCGTTTGTAGAATGTGTCAAAAAAAGTCAATGGGATCGATTACTTCGAAAAGTCCCGATAAGACAAGGTGATTTTTTTTACGTTCCCAGTGGAACGATTCATGCGATTGGAAAAGGGGCGGTCATCCTTGAGATCCAACAGAGTTCAGATACGACTTATCGCATGTATGATTTTGATCGGATCGATAAAAACGGTGAAAAAAGAGAGCTCCATCTCGATCAAGCATTGACTGTCTCGCTGATCCCGCATCACTCCCCCGACCAGGAGGAAAAAACGATTGAGCAACATTCCGCAGGAAAATTGCGGCGTCTTGTAACGACTTCCTATTTTACCGTCTACCATTCCGCTATAAATGGAATGTTCACTTATCGTATTGATGCCGATTATTTGCTTGCTAGTGTCATCAAAGGGGAAGGGTATTATGATGCCGACGATGGAGTAGTAGCCCCAGTAAAAAAGGGGGATCATTTTCTCATCCCCCATGCCGTGGAATCATTTCGAATGAAGGGTGAGATGGAGTTGATTCTAAGCCATCCCTGAAGTAAATATTAACTTCCGATACCGTACTATTATCGGTAGTTAGGGGATGAAGTAAAAAAGAACCCGAGCTGTCGCTTGAAGCGGGCTCGGGTTTGAAGTGGTTTTAGAATCCTTAGAAGGGACGAGGGTTTTCTTCTCCTGGTCTAGGGTTTTCTCCCCCTGGTCCTGGGTTTTCACCTACAGGGTAGTAGCCATTGGCTGCTTGTACATCCGAAGTAGATATGACCCATAGACCGGAGAAAAGCAAGGCAATTACGGCTGCAAAAGCAACCAATTTAGATTGCTGTTTCATCTAAAATTTCCTCCTCGTTCAAACGGAGATTTTGTTGGACCAGATACATACTTCGCGAGTATTTTAAAAACTCCTTCTCATTCACTCCATCCCAGCAATTTGCTAGATGATACAAAGCGAGATGTTCATTCTTTTTGTAGTTGTATTTTCTGGAAAGGTCTAATGCCACTTCAAACTCCTTAATAGCGTCTTCTCTTTCTCCGGTAGATTTCAAGAGGGTTCCTTTAATAATCAATGCTTTTATAAGCCGAGGAGCGTCGTTATGTTTTTTGGCATTTTGAATCGCTTGATCAATATAATAGAAAGACTTTTCGACATTATCTTTTTTCATATACAAAACACTTAGTCGTGAATAAAGGTTCGTCAAGGAGTTTTTGTTGACGTTATCCAGTTTACTTATGAGACTTAAAGAATGGTTGAAACAAAATTCTGCTTGATCCAGTTCATTTCTTTTCAAATGAGAGTTTCCAATTACCATCCACAAAACGAAGGAAGAGTAATAAACTTTATTAAGAGTGGCTAGCTCTTCTCCTTCATACGCATACTTAATCGCTTCGTCCAACATTCCCATACGTCGTGAAATATCAGAGCGCAACCAATAAAATGTTAATCTAACTTCAACATCATCAATTTTGGACAGGGAATCCCAAACTTCCTGTACAATATTCATACTCTCGGTCAATCGGCCCAATCGCTCCAAGTAGATGGCTTTATTTCGCAGTGTTGACCAAATGATATAGGAGCGTTCCCCGTTTTCAGCATATGCAGAGATAGCGCTATCCGTATATTGTAATGCTTTGTCAATGTTGTTTACGCGATAACATACATAACCTAAAGCGTGAAAAGAAACAGCTTCAATATTGGACGATTGATTTCCGGATGCAGCAGCCAATTGAATCGCGCGATGGAAACTACGTTCGGCCCGATTCCATTTTTCTTTTTCAATGAAACACCGCCCCAGTAAATAATGGTGCAATGAGGACAGTATGTGTTTTTCCTCCAGTTCAATGGTGTTTAGCAACTTTAATGCTTCATTGATTTGATCTGACATCAGCAGGGACTCCACCGCTCGAAACTTCCGCTTTAACTCCTCCAGGTTGGTTCGTTCCTGAATCATTAACTCCGGAATTTTCTCTAAACTGAGGTCAAGCTTTTTTAAGAGGTACATCGCTTTATCTTGGCTGACATGGGGAACGCCGCGTTCAATGTTGCTGATGGTGGCAGGGGAGATGTTGTCATCCGCCAAGTCTTCCAGGCGTAGGCCCCGTTCCTTACGAGCTTTGCGAATCACTTCACCCAGTTCGTGAATCTCCATCGTTAGCATCTGCATCCACCTTTCTACCAATCTCGAAGATTTATCATTATTTTATACTAAAATAACGATAAATGGAATAATACATTGCGTGTGTTTTTATATCTTTGTGAGAAAAGGCTTAGGGGCCGTTGTGAGCGCTTTCTTTGGTTTCGCTTTTAATGATAATTTATCCAAAAAAACGGATCGGATCTTACTTCGTGTAAACAGATGCTGAAATAAAAATCTTTCCCCACCGTCTATTAAAATATAGGACTAAACATTTGTTTACAGTCGAATGGACCTAGATTGAGTCCGAAAATCTTAGGTCGGTTGAATCATGTAATTCGGTCTTTTTCCGGGGGAGGATTTTTGCATAAACCTTTATAATTGAATATTGAACTGATTATTTTTAACCAGTGGGGGAATGCAAATTGAGTCAATTTCGATGGATAGATCGGAATGAAGCGATTGAGCGAGTAGCGACTTATGTGCGCAGAGGATTTAATCTGACCGATTCCATCGACCGAATGTTGGAGGAAGGGCGATACTCAAACGGGGAAGGGATCAGCGAATTGCAGCGGAAGCGCTTAGAAGCCGATGTGCAGCGGTTTCTGGAGGAACAGCAGGAAGTGCAGGAGCAAAAACAGGAAAAAGAGGAATACGTCCCTGCTTGGATTCGCCTCCGTCGATAATGTTAGCGAAAGAGAGCCACGTGCGACTGACCAACGCATGGGGCTCTTTTTTTACCGAATAAGGATTTTTCATGTTTGGTGTAGAAGTATTATTTGCTGGTTGGAATAATTTTATCATCCTACGGATTAAGGAGGAATACTACAGCATGGCTGTCACAATCCCAGAAACGATTCCTCGCAAGGCAACCGCCGGAGAGGCGCTGTTGTTTCGTACGTTAAAACGATATCTGCCGGAAGAGTATGTGGTTTATTATGAGCCGGATATCCAAGGGTGGCGGCCGGATTTTGTCATAATCGGTCCCGATCTGGGATTGCTTGTATTGGAAGTGAAGGATTACACCCCGAACACGTTAGTGGCGATCAATCCGGATCAATGGACGATTCGCAACGGTTCCGGGGAAGAGACGGCCGTTGTCTCCCCTTTGAAGCAAGCTCGCGACTATGCGTTTCGCATGGCTGACAAGTTGAAAAAGGATCGCGATTTGGTACGGACGGAAGGGAAACATCGGTTTAAGCTAAAGTTTCCCTATGGGTATGGCGTTGTCTTTACTCGGTTGACCAAGGCTGATTTGGCTAGACGAGAATTGTTGACCGTGATTGATCCTAAGCTGGCGCTGACGCGGGAGGAGATCGATCCCGAAAGGGAGACGTTTTCGGAGATTTTGTTGAAACAGAAACTTGCACGAATGTTTACGGTATCCTTCACCTTGGAGGAACCCCTTACGCCCTTAGACATTCAGCGGATTCGGTTTCACTTGTTTCCGGAAGTACGAATCAGCGGTAAAAGTAAAAAGGTACAATATCAGGAATATGTACTCCTTTCTCTCGATGATCTACAAACGATGGATTTGCATCAGGAGAATTTGGCCAAGCAGATCGGGGATAAACACCGTCTGATCCGGGGAGTGGCCGGCAGTGGAAAAACGTTGATTCTGGCAAGCCGGGCGGCACTCTTAGCCAAGGAAAACCCGGATTGGAACATTCTCGTGCTCTGTTATAACATCTCTCTTTCCCGCTTTATTGCTGATATGGTGGAACAAAAGTTAAACCAATCGGAGAGTTTGTTCGATTTTGTGGCGGAGGGGGAGGAGATCCAAACCGTTCAACAAAAACATAACATTACAGTGCGCCATTTTCATGATTGGTTAAATCGTGATTTAAAGATAAAATCAGAGGAAGAGATTCCAACCACATTGCAGGAGTGGGAGGCGGGTAAACGCTCCTTTCCTCTATATGATGCGATCTTAATCGATGAAGGACAGGATTTTACACCGGAGTGGCTGGGATTGGTAACCCGACTGCTCAACCCGGATACCCAGTCACTTTTAATCGTGGAAGATCGGGCGCAAACGATTTACTCTCGCCGGCGCAGTTTGCGTAAGGATATCGGCCTTGATTTCCGCGGCCGTTCCCGTGTGCTGACGATCAACTACCGCAATACGGCTCCCATCGTCCGTTTGGCTTGGGATTTTTACCGTCAACACGCTTCCATGGAAAATGCGACGTCAGATGAAGAGATGGAAGTGATTGAACCGCAAAGCTCCTTACGAAGCGGGCCGCAACCTTTTCTGCAACGATTTGCCAATATGGAAGAAGAGATGGCTTATGTGGCAAAACAGATGAAAGTGTTGCATCGACAACGGAATGTGGCATGGTCAGAGATGTTGCTCTTGTACCGGGTAAAGAGCTATGCGGGACTGGATACGATGAATACGATCCGGCGAGGATTGGCCCGGGAGGGGATTCCGTTTTATTGGATGACGGAAAACGCTCAATCCAAACGCGCTTTTTCACCGCGAGAAAATCAAGTGACGGTTAGTACGATCGACAGCAGCAAAGGATTGGATTATAAAGCCGTTTTTGTCGTCAATACAGATCGGCTTCCGTTCCCGAAGGAAGAGAACATCGAGCGGGAAGTTTCTCTTCTCTATATCGCCATGACGCGAGCCAAGAAATATCTATCGATAACCTGGTCGGGCGAATCAGAATTTACTAGATGGCTGGAGCAAGTCGAATCGAAGGATGTCGTGAAGCAGTAGTGGAAAAGATGAGGAGTAATGTACATGAGTGGGAATCCGATTAAGTTGCTGGAAGGGAAGCGAGTCTACCTGCGACCGCCTGAACAGCAAGATGCGGAAACGGTTTATCGAAGTCTGCACAACAGGGAAGGGCGTCGCCTTACCGGACAAAACCGGGTTTTTTCGCGGCAGTTTGTGACGGAGTGGTTGGAAAAGGTTGTGCGGGATCCGGATCGTCGGTTTTTGGTGATTGTCTCCCAGGAGGATGATACTCTGCTGGGGGATGTCGAACTTAACGATATCGACTGGTACCATCGGAGTGCCAACATCCGCGTTGAACTTGTCGATGAGCAAATTTA
This sequence comes from Desmospora activa DSM 45169, assembly GCF_003046315.1. Classification (NCBI taxonomy): domain Bacteria; kingdom Bacillati; phylum Bacillota; class Bacilli; order Caryophanales; family Thermoactinomycetaceae; genus Desmospora; species Desmospora activa. Next base: position 617,579 of record NZ_PZZP01000001.1, read on the forward strand.
CGGGCGTGGATACGGTACAGAGGCGCTGGGATTGATGCTGGATCATGGCTTTGGCATTCTCAATCTCCATCGAATTCATCTGGAGGTATATACCTTCAATGCGCGTGCAATCCAAGTGTATGAAAAATTAGGTTTTCAACGGGAGGGAATCAAGCGGGAGGCGTTATTTTACAATCATGTGTACCACGATGTCATTCAGATGGGGATTTTGGCACGGGAGTGGCGAACGAACAAGGAAATATAATGGGATGCTGTGCATCCTCCCTTGTACCCAACTTCTGAGATTACCGCTCTCTTGGAGAGAAGCACAAGGCGGTACACTGTGATGAGAAGAACGGAAGGTACACGGTCTCTTAGCTTGGTCATTTTCATCGAGAGTCTGAAAAGCCTACAGCCGTTCATCATTTGAACAACTGTAGGCTTTTTTGCGTCGTTATTGTGTTTGCGATTTTATTTCTGTCTCTTCCTCCCAGCATTCCACGTTTTTTAAACCGGAGATGCTGTTTTTGGTGAAGACTGGGTCTTTTCCTTCTTTGCGTTGACGGGTATAGTCCTGGAGAGCAGCGAATGCAATTTTGCCCAAAAGGGCGATGGCGATCAGGTTGGGCAAGGTCATCAAGGCCATAAATAGATCGCCCATTTCCCATACAATCTCTAGATCTTGCGTTGCTCCAAACAACAGAAAGGCGAAAAAGATAACTTGGTAGAGGCGGAGCCAAAGGGGGTTTGCCCGCATAAATTCGATGTTGGTCTCTCCGTAGTAGTAGTTGCCCAACAACGAGCTGAATGCAAACAGAAAAATCATGATCGCTACAAAACCGGGTGCCCACGAGCCGATGGCGTTGGCAAGAGAAGCTTGGGTTAACTCAATCCCCTTTAAGCCGGAATCCCAATCGCCTGCGAACAGAACGATAAAAGCTGTAGCGCTGCAAATCAGTAAGGTGTCCGTAAAAACACCCAAAGCCTGAATCAGGCCCTGTTTGACCGGATGACTGACATTGGCGGTGGCGGCAGCGTTGGGGGCGCTTCCCATTCCTGCTTCATTGGAGAATAGACCACGCCGAATCCCTTCCATCAGGGCGGCACCCAGCCCACCGCCAACAGCGGCTTCTAAACCGAATGCACTTTTAAAGATTAAGAGGAATACCGCAGGAATCATTTGAAAGTGAGTGGCGATGATGTACAGCGCGACCAGGATATAAACAATGGCCATGGCGGGTACGATCGCTTGGGCTACCTGTGCAATCCGCTTCACTCCACCAAAGATGATAATCGCCATCAATGCCGCGATGATGAGTCCGATCCAGAGACGATCGATTCCAAAGGCATTTTGAAAAGCGAGGGTGATCGTGTTGGCCTGAACGGAGTTAAAGATAAATCCAAAACACAAGATCAGCAAGACGGAAAAGAGCAAGCCCATCCAGCGCGCTCCCAAGGCCTTTTCCATGTAATAGGACGGACCGCCGCGAAAGGTGCTACCGTCGCGCACCTTATAAATTTGGGCTAAGGTGCTTTCCACAAATGCGGAGGCGGCTCCGATCAAGGCGATTAACCACATCCAGAAAACGGCGCCGGGACCACCGGTGGCAATAGCGAGAGCAACACCGGCAAGATTGCCAGTTCCTACTCGCGATGCGGTGCTAATGCAAAAGGCTTGAAAGGATGAGATCCCTTTGCGGCCAGGAGTTGATTTTACTCCTTCCCCCAGCATGCGAATCATTTCTTTTAGCATCCGAAACTGGACGAAGCCGGAGCGAATGGTAAAGTATAGGCCCAACCCCAACAGGGACGCAATCAATACATAGGTCCATAAAATATCGTTACCAGTGGATACAATCAGTTCTAACCACTTCAAATTTTCTCAACACCTCTTTTAATACGTCATTTTTCCTAACATGTATACTAAAAACCCTATCATACATCGCTGTAGATATCCAATCGATAGAAGGAGTTGACAGAAAGCAAGAAAAATGAGGGGTCTCTCGTGCTCCCCTCTTGCTGTTTGTGAAAATATGAATCAGACAAGTCGCAAAGGGGTGGCCCGATGGAAGAGTGGAATTTTCTGGGGCGAAGTGTGTTGCCGTATGAGGTGGAGCGAACCATACGCAATCAATTTCCTAGAACGGGTTGAAGCACGTCTTTACCGCAACGGTTTCGATACCAAGGCGATTGGGTGTATCTGTTTTTACGTTCGGAAGCGCCTCGGCAAGTGGCGATTCGACGGGATGGCAGGGTGCTCTCTGCAGAAGACACGAAAAGAGTATCAATGGAGCTGGACCTGGCCTAAAAATTAGTCTTGGCTGGAAATTGCTCGAAATCGCTGGCGGCTGACCGGAGAGCAACTTTTTTATATTAATGAGGCGTTTGGTAATGAGGTGCGCCAATTCTTTTATGATCGTGCTCAGGATTTTGAAAAAAAATATCCCGATGATCCCCATGCTATAAAGGTTAACAATGATCAATAAAGGAGTGAGAGGGTGACACCAGAAATCGAACGTGAGTGGGTAGAGGAAAGCTTCGAGGAAACGGATTGGGCCAATCGGGAGTTTGTTGGCTGTCGTTTTATCGGTTGCCGTTTTCAGGGGGCGGATTGGCGTGAAACGGTTACCCAAAGATGCGTCTTTGATCGTTGTGATTTCCGCTATGCCAAGTTAAACGGTTCTCAGCACAGGGGGTCGGCCTTTCTCAACTGTCGTTTTTCCTTTGCCAATTTGTATGTGACACGATGGGTGGATTGTAAAATGACCGGTTCCACCTTTGAAGAGGCCAACCTGACGGGAATCGCCCTTTCCGGTGGCGATTGGTCTTATACCCTGCTGCGCCATCACTCGTTTAAAGGGTGCGATCTACAGGAGGTGTCCTTTCAAGATGCCGACCTGTATCAATGCGATCTGCGCGATGCCGATTTGCGAAACGCCAACTTGACGCATGCTTTGCTAAACGGCGCTCAACTAAAGGGGGCGGACCTGCGTGGAGCGGAGTTGGAAGGGACGGATCTCGTCCATTTGAATCTAGCGGACGTACGGATCGATATGTTTCAGGCAATCCTATTTGCGCGGGCACATGGATTGAAAGTAGACGTGTAAACGGGTCAATCTTAAAGAAAAAATCATGTTTTCCCCGCCATTCCATCCTTTATAATGAAATTTGACGGAATCTGTCGAACGTTCCATACCGGATTGGATACATAATAACGGAACGATAGCGGATCCGTTTTTTACAACTAGAGACATCATGGGGAGGATGGAATGAACGGAGCTTTTCCTTCGGGTTGGACATGGGGATGGTTTTTGATTTTGGTGTTGGGATGTTTGGCGATTTTTCCGTTAACCTTCAATGCGTTGGTGCAAGGGCAAGAAAATGGAGAAAGCAGTGATGAAGCGCCGGTGGTGGATGATGAAGATCTGCCGTTGTCGGCTCAGATCGCATCCCAGCAGTGGGAAAAAGTTTCGCGGGAAGCAGTCGATGCCGAATCGGTATCGCCGCTGTATAAACGGGTGGCGCTAACGTTTGACGATGGCCCGGATGGCCGATATACGGTGGAGATTTTAGATATTTTGAGGAGAGAAGGTGTACCGGCCACTTTTTTTGTTGTGGGCCATATGGTTCGGGGTTATCCAGGTATCGTCAAGCGAATGGATGAGGAGGGACATGTGGTGGCCAATCACTCGTGGAGCCATCCCATCCTGACTCAAATGAATGAAAAAAAGATCAAAAAGGAACTAACCGCCACCAATCGCGCCGTGGAACAAGCGATCGGCAAGGAGATGTTGCTGATGCGTCCCCCCTACGGCGCAATTCGTGGAAAAGAGGAGATCGTGAAAAATGGCGGCTGGGAAATTGTGATGTGGGATGTAGACCCCATGGATTGGAAACGGGAGAAGACGGCGCAAGAGATTCGTTTCTCCGTAACCGGTGGAGTGAAGCCGGACAGCATTGTGCTACTTCATTCTGCCGGTGGTGATCGGGAGGCGACGGTACGGGCGCTTCCTGGTATTATCCGGGATCTGCACCGAGCAGGGTATCGCTTTGTAACGGTGGATGAGATATTGGGTGAGTCTCCCTACAAAAACTGACAAAAGACTGGAAAAATCAGCTGTTTGCATAGACGGCTGATTTTTTCAATGCTACATTGTATTTGGGAGATCGATCGTTCAATTTCATCGCAAAAGATAACAGAAATTTCATAGAGACTATCGACGACCCGCAGGGTGTGGTCAGAGATTTTCCGCTTAATGTGCGGCAGATATAATCTTTTCGGCTGGATGGGTAAGGAGGGTGTGATGGAGATGAAACAGATCGGCTTATGGGCAATGGTATTGTTGTTGGCGGGGATCGGGAGTTTATCCGGTTGCAGTTCTAATGTCGGCGGTAACAGCGGTGTACTTCAACTTACGGTAGATGCGGATCCGCCTACATTGGACAGTGCTTTTGCCTTGGATGGGAACTCTTATAACCTGCTGAATAATGTGATGGAAGGGTTGATGCGGCTGAATAAAGACAATGAACCGGAGCCGGCAATTGCGGAAAAAATGCCTGAGGTCAGCGACAATGGGCGGGTCTACACTTTTCGTATCCGGGAAGATGCCCAGTGGAGTGACGGCCAGCCGGTGCGGGCGCAAGATTTTGAATACGCATGGAAACGGATCTTACATCCAGAGACCGGCTCTCCTGTTGCCTTTAACCTCTTTTCACTCGAAAACGCCACCGCTTATATGCAGGGACAAGTGGAAGCGGAGGAAGTAGGGGTGACAGCGCTAGATGAAAGGACATTGAAAGTAACCCTGGTGGAGGAGACGCCTCACTTTTTGCAAATGATCGCAACAAGCCCCTTTTTACCTGTGCGACAGGATCAGGTTGAACAATCCAAAGGGAAGTTTGGTTCAGAAGCGGATCAGATGGTGTATAACGGCCCCTTTACCCTTACAGAATGGCAGCACGAACAATCCCTTACCTTGAAAAAAAACGATCATTATTGGGATGAGCAGGTGGTTCAGTTGGGGGAAGTTCAGATTCAGGTGGTAAAAGATGCAACAGAAGCACTGGGAATGTACACCTCTGATGATGTGGACGTGGTCCCTCTCAATGCTGTTACCTTTGCAGCCTTTAAGAGCAGCCCGGAATTGGTAACCCATCAACGGGGAGCGTTGCTGATGATTATGTTTAACAGCGAGGAAGCTCCCTTTGATAATAAAAACATCCGTAAAGCGTTTCATCTGGCGATTGATCGAGAACGAATGGTACAAGAGGTATTAAAAAACGGTTCTCGTCCCGCCGTCGGTATGGTACCTCCGGTCATCCATGATCATAAAGGGGAGTCTTTTCGGGATCAAGCGGAGGATAAAATAAAATTTGCCCCTGATGAAGCCAAGAAGTTATTGAAAAAAGGATTAAAAGAGGAAAAGATTAAAAAATTACCGGATATCGTGATCAGTGTCACAGATGATGACCGGCGTAACCTGGCCCTCTTTCTACAACAGGAGTGGAAGCAACATCTAGGGGCGAAGGTACAGATCAGTCCCCAACCGGTGGCACAAAAAATGGATAGAGATGCGGCGGGTCAATTTCAGATGTCGATTGTGCGCTGGATCGGTCTATACGATGATCCCATGTCTTTTCTTGAGATCGGCACCACGGATAATCCCGTCAATTTTGGCCGTTGGAGCAATCAGCAGTTTGACTTAACCTTACAGAAGGCCAAAGGAAATCCTGATTCTGCGTGGCGGGAAACGGATTTAATCGAGGCGGAAAAAGTGGTAACGGAAGAAGCCGGTGTGGCCCCGCTCTACTATGAATCTCAAGCATTTATTCAAAAACCACATGTCAAAAATCTGTTTCGCCATCCCATCGGTCCTGAGCTTTCTCTTAAATGGGCCACAATCGAAAAATGAGGATTCGGTACAAACCTCAGGTGGAGACCTGAGGTTTTTTTCTTGAGAGAAAAGTTAGAATATAGTATAATTTTTTAGATTACAACACTTGAAAAACACAGAAATACGGCAACCTATCCCACACGTGTTCCGCCAAAAATCGACGAAATCCCGTCTTTTGGTCTTGATTTCAGCCTTTGGGTGAGAGTCGATCGTATGACTGTGGACGGCGATTGGTTTAATAGAAAATAAAAACGAAGGAGAGGCAAGAACTTCGGTGAGGATAACGAAACGGATTCAGGATACGCTTGCAAAAGTGAAAAAGCGATATCATCCCATTGTTTGGGTTCACTTTTGGTTAACAATGAGCCGCTGTATTACCGGATTTATGCTGTATCCCTATCTGGTAATCTATATGACGGAACAATTGGGAACCTCTCCAGTAGCTGCGGCGGGTGCGATTAGCTTTCCTTCCTTCGTTGCGCTCTTTTTTAAACTGTGGGCTGGTAATGTATCGGATCGTTTCGGTCGGCGGCCCGTCCTTCTCGCTGCCCCTCTGATGCAGTTTGGGGTGTTGATCGGCATGATCGCCGCCACCGAGGTGTGGCACTTTTATGTATTACTGACGCTGAATGGTTTAAGTTTTAACCTGTTTCTTCCTGCGACAAGTGCACAGATTGCCGATGTTGTTCCGGAAGAGCAACGAACGGAAGCGTATTCCCTCGACAATGTTGCCATCAATATCGGTGCGATGCTGGGGCCGCTGTTGGGAATCGCCGCTTATCAGTTTAACCCTGCCCTTATTTTTGGAGCGGAGGCAGCGGTTGCGCTGTTTACAGTCGTAATGGTTTATCTTAAGATTCCGGAGACACTGCCGCAAAAGGATACTGAATCGACGTCAGCCACTAAATCGAAAGTATTGTTGGGTATCGGTTCTCATTTGCCTTTGTATCTGCTAATTTTATTAACCGTCCCCGTGTATATCGTCGAAATGCAGATGAACTCCACTCAGCCGCTCTATTTGCAGAACCACTTTGTCGATTATCTGCTGGTGTATGCAATCTTGCGTACCGTACCTGGAATTTTGACTACCGTCCTTCAAATGCCGGTCACCTTGTGGAGTAAGCGGTGGCGCTCCACCCATGTTGTTTTCTTCAGTTACATGCTCGTGGTCGGGTATGGGCTGATCTATGGTTTTGCTCCTGTATTTTGGGTATTACTGTTGGCGGAACTATGCTGGGCTTTGACCGATATGCTATTATTCCCGCGCTTAAAGCAAATCGTATCGCTGATGGCGGAGCCCCATGTTCGTGCCCGTTATTTCTCCTTATTTGATATCAGTCTCAGCCTGGGTAAAATGACAGCGCCTGTGTTGGGCAGTATGGTGTTGGTGCAGTACGGAGGGCAAGCGCTGTTTGGGGGGCTTGCGCTGTTGTTGTTAATCACGGGATTGCTGCAATTGATCCTAATCTCGCGTATCTTAGCGGCTAAAGCCAAGCGGGAACAAGAGATGTCGGGAGCGGTGGGGGGGTGACGGGGTGAATTACGGTATTGCCTGCCGGGGAAACACTACGGATTTTGGGTGAAGGAGCGTGGATGGAGATTTTGATGTGGGTGGTTTTGCCCGGCTTGTTTACTTATGGTGCCGGTTGGTGGAGTTGGTCACGAAGGGGTTGGGAGTAGAAGTTTTCACTGATGAATCGCGAAATGATAGCAATCATGCCCGCACTCACCGATCGGTGGAATGCGGGCATTTTACTTATCTTCCTAAACCATCATTCTTTTATATGGATTAACCGGTCGGTTCCCCTTAGGGACTCTATATCTGCAACGCCAATACCAAACATCGCTGTTCTGCACTCCCATTCGATTCGTTCCAGTTGTTGGCTGATGGCTTCCGGCGTGGGTTGGGTGGCAGCATGAAGCAGAGAGCGGCCATAACCGACCAGATCGGCTCCCAAGGCGAGGCATTTGGCACCTTCGACACCGTTGTGAAGCCCTCCACTGGCGATGAGGGAAGTGTCGGGGGAGGCGGTACGCACTTCCCGGATACACATGGCGGTAGGAAGCCCCCAATCCCGGAAAGCTTCAGCAGCGTGGTGCACAAGCGGATCCGGGGAGCGATATTTTTCCACCTGAATCCAGGAAGTCCCGCCAGCACCGGCCACATCGACAAAAGAGGCCCCGACGTTCCACAGTCGGCGAGCGGTCTCACCATCGATACCAAAACCGACTTCTTTGATCCCAACCGGCACTTCCAGTTCAGCGCACACTTGTTCAATTTTAGCTAGCAGCTGGTCAAAGCGGGTATTTCCCTCCGGTTGAAATACCTCCTGCATACTGTTCAAATGTAGGATGAGGGCGTCAGCTCCGGTAATTTCCACGATGCGTCGACACTCTTCCGTCCCAAAACCATAATTGAGTTGAACAGCACCTAAGTTGGCCAGGATGGGGATGTCGGGTGCATCGCTACGTACATCGAATGTGTGGGCCAATTCCGGGTATTCCAAAGCGGTGCGAACCGATCCCAATCCCAACACCCAGCCACGGTCTTGGGCCGCTTGTGCCAGATTGCGGTTAATGTTGTGGGCTTCTTTGGTGCCACCTGTCATGGAACTGATGAGAAACGGCGTTTTTAACGCGTATCCCAGAAAAAAAGTGGACAGATTGATAGCGGCAAAATCAAGTTCCGGTAGGGCTTGATGACGAAAGTGGTATTCCTCCAACCCTGTGGTGATGTTTCGCCCCTCCACGTCACGGTTTAGGACGATGTCGATGTGCTCCGATTTTCGTTGGTTCGTTGTTTTATTGTGATCCGGCATAAGGGCATCCTTTCTTTCCAGCTTTTTCGCATGCACTTTTGACAATACCGCCCAAAGAAGTGTGATTGAGGAGGGAAGGCAGTTTGTCAAAAACCCACATGGAGAGGAGGATCACCATGCAATTTCCCATTATACCAATAAAGGGTAAGTCTAGAAAGGGAAACGGAACCACTTTTTTCTGGACCCTTCGTTTTTCAACAAAGGGACAAAATCGGAACAGGATCCTACCGGATGTGAGAGAAGACGAGCTTTGTGATCATCCAATTGTTTTTCCAGGCGAACTTGCAGATAACGTGTGATCTCTTCCAGGGATAACGTGGACCAGTCCAAGGAAAAAGGTTCTCCAAACCAAAGGGTGGCTTCCGGTTTCATCTTCGTTCCCATCAGATACTGAACCGTGACCGGTTTTACTTGTGTATGGGGGCACTTTTGCAAGAGATGCCCCACATCGGTTTGAAAGGATAACGGACGTTGATCCAGGTGCTGGATTTCTCCTTGGGGAAACAGCCATACCCGCTCACCTTGATGAAGGAGTTGGATGGCGGATTGTAGGGTAGTGGATAAGGTTTGTGATGAATCCTTCTCTTGGGGTGGAAGCAAGTTACTCATCTGCTCATGGTTGATCATTAGATAATGGACACCACTGTCTTCCTGCTGAATGGCAAAATAAGCCACAAGGCCATCCCACCATGAGCTGTGATTCATGATATATAACGTGGAACGCCCGCTATGGCTATAAACCGTTCCCATTTGTCCGATAAAATGAAAATGTCGCTGCAGCAAATATTTACGGCTGTAGCGGGCGAACCGTTGATCAAATGATTGAATCGCGGGTTGAGTCATACAAACCCCCTCCATTTCCAGCTTTCCATAATAAGATTATCATTTTGAGGACGTTAATCTGTGATTAACAATATAAAGTTCATTTGTTATTTTTTTAAGCGTCATTGCGGGAACAAGTAGATATTGCTTTAATGAAGGAGAGAATGGAATCCACTTATTTTTTTATCTGGTGTTAATCAGGAGGAAAAGAGAATGCTGTGGTTAATCGTGGCAGTCGTAGTTGCTTGCATCAGTTGGATCATCGGATCTTATCGCCGCAAGCTGCCTCGCCCAGTATGGCGTGAAGTAGGGCAGCGACCACAAGTGGAAGGGTTTCAAGACGATGCGATTACGGTGACGTGGCTGGGACACTCCACTGTCTACCTCAACGTCAAAGGAGTCCGGATCCTGACCGACCCGGTATTTAGTGAGCGAGTCGGCATTCAAATTTTTAGGAGATGGACACTCGGGCCTAAACGTTATACACCACCGGCATTGGATATAAAGGAAATTGGAGAGATTGATCTAATCTTGCTCTCTCATGCCCACATGGATCATATGGACCTTCCTTCTTTGCGGGCGTTGGCCGGAGAGAAAACCCAAGTGATCACTCCTGTAGGAACAGGGCGGTTATTGCGGTCAATGCCGTTTAGAGCGGTGATGGAGGCCGGCGAAGGGGAACCAATAAAGCTTGACAGTGGAGTGATGATCACTCCTTTTCCCGTTCGACATTGGGGAAATCGTTATCCGTGGAATGTTGATTACGGATTCAGCGGGTATATGATTGAAAAGGAGAATCATCGTATCGCCTTTTCCGGAGATACTGCCTACACCTCTTTCCACCAGTTGCGGAAATGGGGACCGGTGGATTTAATTCTGGTGCCCATCGGGGCGTATTCCCCCGATTCCTTTCAAGGTTCCCACTGTACGCCGGAACAAGCGTGGCAGATGGCTCAAGAAGCGGGAGCCCGTGAAGTGGCACCAATTCATTGGAACACATTTGTATTGTCGCAAGAACCGATTGAAGAGCCAATCCAACGGTTGATGCAAGCCGCCGGTCCGGAATCCGACCGTATTGTGATACGGGAGCAGGGTGCGGTCTGGCGACTAAGCGAAACGCAGGAGAAGCCCCAAGTGGAAAGGAAAGAGCTTCAACCACAATTATAAGGGAGTTATCCATCATTTTCCCCTGAGTACCGTATAAAAATTGTTTTTCTTTCTCAGCGATCAAGCCTGGTGTCAATCCGGGCTTTTCTTTTTTATCGATTCGTTACACAGAAAAGGACAACATTCCTAACAACCTGCAAAGGGGTATCGCGTATGTTAGAAAGAAAGGGTCAGGGTGAAGGGGAGATGTGAAATGGCCGATGAGCGAAAAGCGTTGGAACGTGCGATTGTGGAGATAACAGAAGTGGCCTCAGGCTTCGGTCTCGACTTTTACCCGATGCGATATGAAATCTGCCCCGCCGATATCATTTACACTTTTGGTGCTTACGGCATGCCGACCCGCTTTTCTCATTGGAGTTTCGGCAAAACCTTCCATCGAATGAAAATGCAATACGATTTAAATTTGAGCCGAATTTATGAGCTGGTGATTAACTCCAATCCTTGCTATGCTTTTTTGCTTAAAGGAAACAGCTTAATCCAAAATAAGTTGATTGTTGCCCATGTATTGGCGCATTGCGATTTTTTTAAGAATAATGCTCGTTTCTCCAACACCTCTAAAGATATGGTGGAAAGTATGGCGGCAAGCGCGGAACGAATTCGTCAATATGAATTGGAGCACGGCAGAGAAAAAGTGGAAGAGTTTCTGGATCATGTATTAGCTGTGCAAGAGCATGTGGATCCCAGCTTGCTTCCCAAACCCCGGTTGACGGAAAAAGAGGAAAAACAGAAAAAACAACAACCCCGTCGCAAGGTAACACCATACGAGGATTTGTGGAAGTTGGATGGCTTAGAAGAGGGGGAACAAAAGACAGAGCGGAATAAACGCTTTCCTGAACATCCAGAGAAGGATCTGTTGTTGTTTATCCTGAATCACTGTCGGGAGTTGGAGAGCTGGCAACAAGATATTTTGACGGTTTTGCGGGAAGAGATGCTTTATTTCTGGCCGCAGATGGAGACCAAGATCATGAACGAAGGATGGGCCTCTTACTGGCATATTCGGATTATGCGGGAGCTTGATTTGACGGATGCGGAAACATTGGAATTTGCCAAGTTGAACGCTTCTGTGATCCAACCTTCCACAACCTCAATCAATCCTTATTATTTAGGGCTGAAGATTTTTGAAGATATTGAACGTCGTTATGATAACCCTACCGCAAAAGAGCGGGAGCTGGGATGGAAACCGGGCAAAGGGAGAGAAAAGATATATGAAGTGCGTGAGATGGAGATGGATACCTCGTTTATTCGCAATTATCTCACTAAAAAATTGGTGGAAGACCTTGATCTGTATGTGTTTCAACGTGAAGGTCATGAGTGGACCATCTCCGACAAACGGTGGGAAGAAGTGCGCGAAAGCCTGATCGCCAGCCGCATCAACGGAGGACATCCGGTGATCATGGTGGAGGATGGAGATTATCGTCAAAATGGTGAGTTGTACCTAAAGCATCGTTTTGAGGGATTAGAGTTGGATATTAAATATATCGAGAAGACACTGCCCCATGTTAACGCCTTATGGGGACGTCCGGTCCATATTGAGACAGTTGTGGAGCAGCGTGAAGTTCTGTTTACCTACAACGGTAAAAAATGTACGCGTCATTTTCTGTAACAAACGGCCGAAAAAAGGCCTTTTTCTTTTGGCGCTAAGCGGTGATCAGGGACGGATTTAGCGTAATAGCAAGATTATGCTTACAACTTGGTTAGGGAGTGTAGAAAATTCGAGACAATGGTGAGCCGGAGGGTTAAATAGTGGGGAATGGCTGACGAAGAAGAGGTTGCTACAGGAAAGTGATTAGGCACGTTATCTTAATATGAATACAAAGCAAAGCCGGGTTGAGATCATCCCTACCCGGCTTTTTTATAGTATCTTTTTTCCAAAATGTTTTTCATGTCTAGCTGATATAGCCCGGCGTTTTTCTTTAAAAAGGCCGTCCGTTGCTTTGTCTAAAAATTCTTGAGGTGATATTTTACCTTTCTCATAGCGCTCATACAGTTTTTCCTGTTGTCGAGGAGACTGCTTCTTCACTTGGCCCATCTCTTTTTCCCTCCTGACTTTTCAAATGATAATATACCAAAGATGAAAGAGCATTGGCAAATGCTTTCATATAGGGGATATATTCGGATTCATCATATGAGTGCCTTTCGTTTCCGGTGATACTGATAACGCCTATTACTTCTTTTCCACAGCGGATGGGTGTGGTTAATAGAGAGTAAAAATGATTTTCAGACTCGGGATTGGATTCAAAGCGGGCGCCTCGCGCTGTAACATCGGGTTCATAGTTGTCTTCACCGGTTATGTAGGTAAATCCTGCTGAGTTTTTCTCGGTGATTTTTGGATTGTATTGAAGCAGATCGGTAGAATGACCAGCCCAACCGCAAGGATTTAGTTTGGTTTCTGCGCCATTTGGTATAAATATAACGACTCTAGGATCGGTCGACTTGGGATTGGTCATAAAGACTCGGATAAGCCAACAGATGTGGTTGATAGCATGTCCAAATTTATAAGATGAGTAGGATTCGTATAAAAGTTTTGCGGTGGTGCTGCCAATCGTACTCATAATATCAAGGGCTTCAGCACTTCTTAAATTTTCCTTCTCGGATTGTGAGAAATCGTTGATTTGATTAATGGATTTAGAGGTTTTTCTATAACCCCACCAACATAATCCTATCACGAACAGCGTTAAGATGCTCCCAATGATCAGGACAGAGGGGGTAAGATTTTCCCAAACTGGCTGGGTAAGTAACCACCAGCCAAATCCCAAAATGGCCATGCACGCAAATACATAAGGGAACCAAGGGAATTTTTTGAAGAGCCGGTCTAATACTTCGGCATTCATAGTATCCCCCTTAAATGCGATTACCGCATTCTATCTCTTTTGCTAATAAATTCTCTGTTACATGTCGATCCTCCTCCATAGCCTCTCGATGGAAGATAAAAAAGATTAAACCCCACTTAGTGAAATTTCACGGGGGCTTGATCCTTCTATTCCTCTATTCTTTTTTCAATATCCCTAAATACTCAATCCATGGTCCAACGTCCGCTTGGTATCTCTTGGCCATTACTCGTACGATTTGAGCAATATGCGTTAGGTCATGAACAACCCATGTCGAAAGCAATTCTCTTACTTTCACTATCCCAAATGCAGGATGTGAACCCGTCAATTCAAGATGTGAGTCAGATTCAACAAGAGCTTTGAGTTTGATTATATTTTGTGTTCTCATCGTATTAAATTCAAGTAATTTTTGTTCAATCGATTTTTTAGGTTTCTCATTTAAGTGAGAATAACGATCAAATGGGGGAAAGGGTTTGCTTTCACCTTCATGAAGGATCATTTCTAATCGTGGTATCCAGTTATTTTTCTCTCCCTCAATCAGGTGATCAATCACTTCAGAGACGTTCCAGGTTCCCTCGCCTTCGTTGCATTGCAACCATCCATCCGATAAACCCGTTAAAAAATACTCCAATGTTTGTGGTGTACGTTCCAGAACCTCAATCGCTTCTTCTATAGTAAAATTCATCCAAATACTGACAGGAGATCCCCGGCTTTAGCCGTGGGGAGGAATGGGCGGCGTCGCCCGGCCCCTCTGGTGGGAGTGCTTAGGGCGGCTCTCTTTTCTCCTGTCGTCCCTCCTCTCAGTATGCATAGCCGTCTGTTCGTTGGAGCAAACGGCAGTATTTGTAGCTAATCCCCTGGATTGTTCCGCTTTCTATGTCTTTAAGCAATCATTTCATATCTCTTCTATTGATTACAAGTTTTTTTCTTTTGTTTAATGTGGGTACAAACTACAAAGTTTAAATCTGTGAATTAGATAAGGGGTGGATCAAGATAGTCATAATTGGCCACCGGATATTTTTGTTGCTTTGCCTGGGCATTGATTTCGATTAAAATAGCATCAAGTAAAGGAGGGATTACGATGCGGATACTGGATCAAATCTTAGCCCATAACCGTTCCTTTGTTACCAATAAGGAGTATCTTCCATATCAAACCACTAAATTTCCAGATAAGAAGATGGTTGTCGTTACTTGTATGGATACTCGTTTGACGGAGTTGCTTCCACGGGCGATGAATCTAAAGAACGGGGACACCAAAATCATCAAAAATGCAGGTGCCATCGTAAGCCATCCCTTTGGCAGCGTGATGCGTAGTGTGTTGGTTGCTCTCTATGAGCTAAACGCCCGGGAGGTTTGTGTTGTTGGACATTATGGGTGTGGGATGGGAAGCATCCAGCCGGAGGAGACACTGGCCAAAATGCGGCAGTGTGGGATCTCAGATGATACGATTACGACATTGGAGCGGTCCGGCATCCATTTGAAAAAGTGGTTGCAAGGGTTTGCTTCAGTGGAGGAGAGTGTTGAGAACAGCGTGCGGATCATTCGTGAACATCCGTTGATGTTACCTGGAGTACCAGTTCATGGCTTAATTATCGATCCTGGTACAGGGGAATTGACAACGGTGGTGGACGGGTATCAGGTGATCGAAAAAACGAGTGCTGGTATGAAATAATTTGATAAATCGATTTACGGCGAAAGGGTATAGACTTGTCCGTCAATAAAAAACCCTCGACATCTCACACGAATGTCGAGGGTTTATGGTTTACGGTTGTTCCAGATTATCGTTCGGACCATCGATATAATGATCGTCGTTCTGCTCGGACTTTGCATCGGCAGTGTATTGGTTCTCGGTTTGAGCTGATTTCGCGTTGTCGGAATATGGGTCATTGCTTTGTGCGGCTTTCGCATCGTCGGAATATTGATCATCGTCCTGCTTGGATTTCGCGTCAACGGTGGATGGGTCGTCATCTTGCTCGGTTTTTGCATTATCGGCGGATGGATCGTCATCTTGCTCGGTTTTTGCATTATCGGCGGATGGATCGTCATCTTGCTCGGTTTTTGCGTCATCGGCAGATGGATCGTCATCTTGCTCGGTTTTTGCGTCATCGGCAGATGGATCGTCATCTTGTTCGGATTCAGCGTCATCGGCAGATGGATCGTCATCTTGTTCGGCTTTTGCGTCATCGGCGGATGGATCGTCATCTTGTTCGGCTTTTACATCGTCGGTGAGTAAATCGTCGTCCTGCTCAGACTGGTCGTCAATCGTGTGTTGGTCGTTTTGCTCGGGCTCAACTTGATCGATAGACTCCTCTGTTTCAGGTTTGTATTCTGCTTCTTCTGCTGCATGATAGGGCTGGAAAGCTTCAGCGAAATTGAGTTGCTCTTCTTCCGTGATGGCCGGTTCATCGTTTTCCTCTAGCGAGGCGATCAGGGCGGGAGACTCTTCTGCATCTTTTATCTCTTGGATCGAAGGTATGGGATATGCTGCTGCGGCAAGGGTGTTTTCCTCTGCCTCTTCAACAGGAGTGGTCCCCTGGTAAAGCGGCTGCTCGGAACCGACTGCAATCCAGAATAGATTGCCTTGTAGGTTTTTGCTGCAAAGAGTACTCAGTGTTAAACGCAATGTGAAGGCATTCTCTTCCTGATTGACCAAATTGACTGCACACCCGGGCTGATCGGTTAGTGCGACCGCAGTATAGCCGGGAGAGATAAATGGGGAATTTAAGGGGACCTTTAATTCCAATTGTTCTGCTCCGGGAGCGATGCTAAAGGAAAGCGAGCCGCTTTGTGGTAGGAATTTCTTCCAATCAAACGCCAGTTTTTCCATTTCTACCGTTCCATCAGCCAAGTGTTCCGACGTGATGGAGTAAGGTTGAATATGTTCTGCTTCGATGGTGCCTTTATCCAGATGGCGCGATTGAATGGCGTCATCATTGATGTGATTGCTGTCGACACTACTTTCACTCAAGTGTCGGGATTGAATGGTATCGATATTGATGTGGTTGCTTTCGATTATACTCTCATTTAGATGGCGTGATTGAATGGTGGCATCATTGATGTGATTACTTTCGACACTACTTTCACTCAAGTGTCGGGATTGAATGGTATCGATACCGATGTGATTGCTTTCGATTATACTCTCATTTAAATGGCGTGATTGAATGGTGGCATCATTGATGTGATTACTTTCGACACTACTTTCACTCAAGTGTCGGGAGTGAATGGTATCGATACCGATGTGGCTGCTTTCGATTATACCTTCATTTAAATGGCGTGATTGAATGGTGGCATCGTGGATGTGGCCACTTTCGACACTGCTTTCGCTCAAGTGTCGGGATTGAATAGCATCGTCGCCGATGTGGTTGCTCTCGATAATGTCTTCACTCAAGTGGCGGGATTGAATGACATCTTCGCCGATGTGACTGCTATCCACAATGCCCTCGCTTAAGTGCCGGGATTGAATCGTGTCATCAGAGATATGGTTGCTTGCCACACTGCCCTCGCTCAAATGGCGTGATTGAACGGCGGTGTTGCCGATATGCGCCGCTTCCACTGCCCCTTCACCTAAATGGCGGGAGTGAACGGCCGTATTGTCGATATGGTCTTCTCCTATCGCCCCTGCACTCAGATGATGAGAGCGAACGGCAGCATTGTCGATATGGTCCTCTCCTACCGCCCCTGTACTCAGATGATGAGAGTGCACAGCTGCGTTGTCAATATGGTTCTCTTTTATCATCCCGTCGCTTAAATGGCGTGATTGGATCGTGCTATTATCCAGGTGTTTTCCTTCCACGGCTCCTTTGCCTAAGTGTCGGGATTGAACGGCGGCCTTACCGATGTGTTTTCCTTCTACTGCACCTTTGTCCAGGTGGTGAGATTGAATGGCAGCGTTATCGATGTGCTTTCCTCCCACCGTCCCTTCACTCAGATGGCGGGAGTGAACGGCGTCGTCGCTGATATGGCTGCCTTCGACAACCCCATCGCGCAAGTGGCGGGATTGAATAGCGTCATCACTGATGTGGCTGCCTTCAACAACATCTTCTTCTAGATGGCGGGATTGAATGGAGTGATCGTCGATGTGTTGTTCTCTTACCACTCCTTCGCTCAGGTGACGGGATTGAATGGAAGCGTCACTGAGATGATCCCCTTCAACAATGCTTTCATCTAAGTGTCGAGATTGAATGGAAGCATCCCCGATGTGGTCTCCGTCTACCGATGCTTTGCTCAGATGGCGGGATTGAATCACATCATTGCCGATGTGATTGCTCTCTACTGCGCTTTTACTCAAGTGCTGGGAGTGAACGGCGTTATCGCCGATGTATTCTGCTCTTACAATCCCCCTACTCAGATGGCGGGATTGAATGACGGCATCGCCGATATGGCTGTCTTCTACAGCGCCTTCGCTTAAGTGGTGGGATTGAACGGCGGTGTCACCGATGTACTCCGCTCCCACAATGCCTTCGTTTAGATGGCGTGATTGAATGGCAGCATCACCGATGTGGCTGCCTTCGACGGTGCCTTCGCTCAAATGGCGTGGTTTAATGGCTTCATCGCTGATATGGTTACCTTTTACAATGCCTTCACCCAGATGACGGGAATGAACGGCGGTGTCATTCAGGTGGTTTCCTTTTACAACGTTATCGCTTAAGTGGCGGGATTTAATGGACATATCATTGATGTGATCCCCTTTTACTGCTCCGTCTGCGAGGTGTCGGGATTGAATGGCAGCGTCGCCGATGTGGTTTCCTTCTACGGTTTCGTCGCCCAAATGACGGGGCTGAATAACATCATCTGCGATATGGCTGCCTTCTACGATTCCTTCACCCAGATGGCGTGATTGAATGGCGTCATCATCGACATGATATCCTTTTACAGCGCTGTTGCCTAAGTGCCGGGATTGGACGGAGACATCATCGATGTGATCCGCTTTTACCGCTCCTTCTGCGAGGTGTCGGGGTTGAATCGATTCATCACCGATGTGGTTTCCTTCCACCACATCATCGTCCAAATGGTGGGGTTGAATGGCAGCGTCTCCAATATGAATGCCTTCTACGACCCCGTCACCTAAATGACGAGATTGAACGGCGGTATCATCGATGTGATACCCTTTGATGATTTCCGCGTTGAGGTGCCGCGATCGAATCGAACCGTCGCTGATATGTTCTTCTGCTATGGAATTTTCACTGAGATGACGGGAGCGAATCGCGGAATGACTGAGGTGATTTCCTTCCACGATGCTGTCGTCGAGGTGTCGGGATTGGATGGAAGCGTGGTCGATGTGCTCTCCTCTGATAATGCTTTCGTTGAGATGCCGGGATTGAATGGCGTCATCATCGATGTGATAGCTTTCAATCACACCATTGCCGATGTGCCGGGATTGTACGGTATCCTCGCCGATATGACTACCTTCTACGACTCCTTTTCCCAGGTGGCGGGATTGAACGGCAGAGTCAGATAGATGGATATCGGTTACAGAACCGGTGGATAAACTTTCCCCATCGACACTGGATGGGGCCAAGTGCTCCCGGTTGATGTGCCCTGGACTCAGGTGGCGTGATTCTACGGATCGATCTTCCAGGTGATGACCGAAAACACTTCGTGGAGACAATTTATCGGAAGTAACTGCCCCGTTGGATATTTTTTCGCTGGTGATGGCGAAATTGGTCAGTTTATCGGTTGAGATTGATTCCGGGCATAATTTGGATGTTGTAATGGAACGATCCTTCAAATGATTGGCGCGAACCGTTTCTTCCGCCAAATGAATCCCCCGAACCGCCCCTTCTTGCAGGTGGCGAGCCGAGATGGTTCGATCGGAGATATGACGTTCCCGTACCGATTGGTTGGCTAAATGCTCTTCCTCAACCCCCATGGGAGCGATTTGTTCCGAACGAACAGAGGCGGGAGCCAACTTGGAAGTAGTAACGGATCCTTCTTGTAAGTGCTCTTCATGGATGGTTCCAGGGGCGAGATGATGACTGTGAACCGTATTTTCTTGTAAGTGTGTACTTGCGACTGAATTGGCTGCCAGTTGATCTTCTCCCACACTGGAGGAGGAGAGGTGTCTTCTTTTAATTACCTGATCCTTTAAATGGGAGGAGTCGATCGTCTCCGCTTGGAGCTGCTTAGCCCCGACTGCCCCTTCAGCGATGGTTGAAGACTTAATGGAATCATTGGCTAAATGGGAACTTTGAATCGATTGTGGCTGAATATGCTGGTGTTGAACGCTGCCGGGTGCAAGCTCTTTGGATGTGACGGATTTAGGTGCCAACTTTTCATTGGTGACGGAGCGGGCCGCTAAGTTTTCGGTGGAGACGGCCTGATAAGCCAACTTGGCTTGATTAACTGCCTGATTGGCCAAATGGACCGTTGTGATCGCTCCACTTTCGATATTGTCCGAGCGAATCGCTCCCTCTGTCAAATGTTCGCCATGGACATGGCCATGTGCGATATGATGGGAGTGGATGGCGGAGGAGCGGATTTTTGTTCCATCGATGCTGTCATCACGCAATCGGTTGCCCGCCACGATGTTTTCCTGGATATGCTCTGACTGGATCGCTTCCCGTTTGATTTGATCGGATCCAATGATGTTTGCTTCCAGATGTTGCTCCTTGATGGAGCGGGGGGCAATCTTAGAGGATTGGACTGCTTGGGAAGCCAATTTGGAACTGGTGATGGATAAATCTTTTAGATGATCGGTTTCAATCGATTGCACTCGAATCTTACTGCCGTCGATTGAACGTTTCCCCAGTTTTTCATGGGTGACGGAACCGTCGACCAAATCGTGGGTGTACACAAATGCATTTTCATCATTGGAAGCGTGTCGGATTTCCTTTTTCCGTTGCAGGCCGGTACGCAACGGCTGCTTTGATTCTTGTGAGGTTTCCTGGCTCGATTGCTCCGGTTGCTGCTGTTCAGTGGCCGTTCGGTTTACCGGCGGTTTGCTTGCTTCCGGTTTACTTGCCGGAGTCTCTTTATCCCGTATCTGAGCAGCGTTATCATTTTTAGGTTGCGGTTGTAATAACGACTGCTCCTCATTTTTCTTCCATTCCCGCTGTATAATTTCCTCAAGCACCCATTCGTCATCGAGGGTGTTCGGACGGGATGGACGACGGGAAGGTCTCTTTTTGCGGCTCATCTCATTCATCCCTTTCCATTCCAACTGTTTCTCTACATAGGTATATTCATCAGGGATGAATGCGGAAACGGGTAGAGTAAAATCTGGGCGCTTAAAAAGCCGATTTCCCCGTTGGAATCGGCTCAAAGATCGATACTTCAGCCGGTCATCAGTGCGAAGATCGGCTAATCATCATTTTATTGGAATATCGATCATATTCCTCCTGGGACCAGTTTCCTCCCCCTAGAATAAATGTCGGTTTACCGGTAGGGCCAGTAATTAAGCGAAAGGCGATTAGCCCTTTGCTAAAACAGAGTTTTAGACTGGGTATATTGTCACAGGCAACTCGTGTATACACCCGGTCTAAGCGATCAAGGGCGAGGGTTAATAATTGTTCACCCACACTTTTTTTACGATGGTCGGGGTGAACAATAACAATCGCCTCTTTTAGACCAAATTGTCCAAAGAGGATAAATCCAGCCAACCGCTCTTCATCCAGCGCGACGGCCATCCAGGTGCCTTCCGGGAATGATTGATCCGTCGGCAACCGCTGTAACCATCGCAGCGCTTTGTGTGTGATACGTTTATCCCCATAACGGAATGAAAAGTGGACCAGCCGTTCACGATGTTGGGCGAGCAGCTGTGGTGTAAGAGTGAGGATCCGCATCGTTTACCCTCCCATCTGCTTCGGCTGATTGTGGCCGCTGAGATGTAAGGCGTAATAAATCAAATTTTCCAAGGAACGGCGCCGGATCTCCGGTTCGTCAAACTTCATTGGCTTAGCGTTAGCTTCAAAAAACCAAAGCTGCCCCTTCTCATCCAATCCCAAATCCATCGACATCTCACCTAAGTTTTTTCCTTCTTCCGATTCGATATGGCGTGCAATCACGATTCCTGTCCGTTCAACCTTCTCTTTTAGTTCAGTGGCTCGTTCTTTAAACACCTCGTTTAGTACCACATCAACATCGGCGATAGAGCCCCCCATGGGGACATGGGTACTGATAGCGCGCCCCCCTGCCACTCGGATTCCAATACCGGTGCATCCCCACTCGCCTTTAACATTTTTTTGCGCCAACAGGCGGAGATCAAAAGGCCTCCCCTGATAGCGGGCCAAAGTGATTCCTTGTTGAATGACGTATTTTTGTGAGTATGTTAGGCGATTGGTCCGTTTTAATACATCATTCCAATTTTCACAGACGTAGGTGACGGGGGGATTTTTACGTTGGTGTGTAACAACAAATTTTGCTCCTCGCCGTTGAATACGGATCATGTCTTTGCCCGCTTTTCCGTTGATCGGCTTTAATATCAGCGTGTCATAACGGGTTGTCAGCTGATAAAATTCGGTTGGGCTTTCCAAAGTTTGGGTGGCGGGCAGCATGTTTTTAAGATTATCGGATTGCTGTAAATAGGTGTACAGTGTCCATTTATTGAAAAATCCAGGATTAAACAAATGGATATCGGGGTGCTCGTTAAAAAAGTGGATGGCTTTTTGTTCTGCCGGTAGCTGTTCCTTGGTTCTGCTGGGAATTCGATTGTAGACGATATCCGGGAGAGGGAGAGTGGCACGTACCCATTGGGTTGAACCGGAGCGGCTGTCCAACAAAAAACCGTTTACTTGCGACTGATTTCCTTGGATACCTTCTGGTGTTAGAACATATACGGTTACCCCTAACCGGCGTCCGGTTTGGATAATATCCCGGAAATTGTAGCTGTTGCCACGAAAACCTTTGCCACCGGCGGAAGTGAGAATGGCGATAAAGGGGCCAGCTCGAAAAAAACCGGAGGCTGATTGAAGTAAGCGTGTAGGAAGATGGTATGGAGATCCTTTTTCCGGTAGGGAGGTTTGTATCGGTAGAACGCGCAGGGGCTGATTTTTCCAGAAAACAGGCAATTTGGACGGCGTTTTTCCTTTCCACCATCGGGGATGAGGGATAAACGCACCTCCTCTTCCATCTGATCGGATTGCCAGCCAACCCGCTTTCCCTTCAGACATGAAGACTCTCCTTTCGCTAAACGAATTGTGCCAGTTTCATGCTGTATTCCGTGATATAACGGGCGGATTGTCGGCCCGCGCTGCGAAGGGAAGGATGTAGAAAGATGGAGCGCCCTGGCTTGGAATTTACTTCAAACAACCAAACCTTGCGGTAACGGTCCACCCCGATATCAAGTCCCAATTCACCTAGATGCCCGTTTACCTCACCTTCCAAGGCGCGGGCGATTTGGATGGAGACATTTTGGATGTGTTCCATCATTCCTTTCTCTTTGCCAGGGAACGAGTCGCTCAACAATTCTTCCGCCGTCAAGAGAGAGCCACCTGTGCGGCCATGAGTGGTTACGCTCCCTAAACCCGCCACTTTGGCGCCCATTCCTACAACCTGCCATTTCCCCTGTTTGTCCTTATGCATATGCACGCGGAAATCGACGGAGCGCCCATTGTACTTAACCAAACGGATTCCCTGTTGAACGAGATAGCGGGGTAAGCGGTTCAATTGTGGGCCGAAGGCATGCCGTAGCAGTGCCTCAAGCGAGAAGAAGCGACGCAGAATATTATTGTCCCCTTCGCGAAAGCGGCAAAAATAGCCTTTGTTGGGGTGGCGGGTGATGCGGAAGATGCCCAGTCCTAAGCTTCCGCCGTTGGGTTTGAGATAAACCATCTGATGCCGTTCCAGCATTTCGCGAATGACGGAAACGGAAGGGGAATGATACGTTTCTGGAATATGTTCAGCTGCTAATTCATGGTTATGCAGCTTTTCATGGACGGTCCATTTGTTGAAGAAGCCTTGGTTAAAAATCTGGCATCGGATATGGCTACGAAGCCGTTCCCTGCATTCCAGTACCCTTGGGAGAGATTCCGATTTGCGATTGGGGATGCGCTCATACACCACATCAGGAAGGGGAACAGTGCGGCGAATCCATTGGTAGGATCCGTTTGCATTTGGTTGGTAAAACCAGCCGCTTGTTACTTGGTTGTTCCAGTCCACCATCTCCGGGGTAAAGACGTAAAAAATAGGCTTATCTTCCTGCGCAGCCGTCAAAAAGTTACGAAACAGCGCGGATCGAAGGCCGAAAGGGGCGGTGGGTGATCCGGTAAATCCGGTGGTCAGGATGGCGATGACCGGACCGATGCGCAATTCTTTTTGAATGTAAGTAGCCCGAATCGATCCGAAATATGGAAGAGACAGATGAGTGTAGACGGAACGGGGAAGGTAGATTTGCGCATGACTTCTTTTTAAGCCGGCAACCCGGGCAATACACGTTTTGTTTCCTACTTTGATTTTGATGGATTGGCCCGAAAGGCATCCCCACTGTTTCATCAACGATTTGGACAGGAGAATGGCCTGGGCGGGGGCTTTGGTGGTCAGCGGAGAGATTCGGCAAATGTCGGAATTCATACAGACCCTCCTGTAGGCCCGAAGAAAAATGATCGGGCGTATTGCACGGGCAGTAAAACGGATTGTCGACGTTGTTCCTTTTCTCCGGTTAACAAAAAGACGGATCGACCCGGTTTTGAATTGACTTCAAGTAACCAAACACGATTGCTGCGATCCACTCCAATATCCAGCCCCAGTTCTACCAGTCGACCGTGTTCTCGCTCGATCTGACGAGGGACCATTGTGGAGAGCGATTCAATGGTGTGGGTAATCCGGGTGGTGGTGTTTTCGGAAAAATGTTGTTGCAGAAAAGAAAGGGTTCGTTCCGCTTTTCCTCCACCATGCAGGTTGGAGGTGAGCGAGTGGAGTTTTCCGGTTCGTACGGCAGAGCCGGTAGTCTCCCACATGCCGGATCCGTTTTTTTGCACGAGAATGCGGATGTCAAAGGGGCGGTCATCCGCTGTGACTAGGGAAAGATAAGGTTGGATGATATAGCGGGTGTTGGCGGTGATCTCCTGTACCCAAGAAATGATCTTTGTCCGTGTCGGCAGAGAAAAATGAAGCGGTTGATTGCGAAGGGTTCGACCACGTATGTTGTAACCGTGGTCAAAGGGTACAAGCGCAATCACCCCCCGGCCGTGACTGCCGCCATTTGGTTTAATCAGGATGGAACCGTAGTGGTCTAAGGCTTGTTCCAAATCCCGCGAAGAGACCAGTTTGGATGTCGGTGGAAGATGGGGGCGGATAGAAGGGTTCGGCTCCAATAGCTGATAAGTACTCCATTTTCCCCCGAGAGGTCGGCCGAGTAAATGGACATCGGGATCCTGCGCTAACCGCTCCACGTAGGGTTTATAGCGGGTGTAATGGCGACTGTTGGTATAATAGCAACGATCGTAGATTAAGGATGGTAATGGGTGAGTACCCGCGGTCCAAGCGCGCCGTTTGGGCTGCCAGTGCCAAGCCGATACTTTGCGCTGTTTCCAATCTACGTCCATGGGGGAAAAGACGATCACGGGGAGCCCCATACGTAAGCCTTCATGGCTTAATTGTTGAAAGTATGTGGTTTCAAGGAACGGGGGCATCCCCTTGGATTTACAGGTGATAACGCCCAATGTGTTTCGTTCCGGGAGCTTCATCGTCTTTTCCTCCTGGTTCGCTTGGATAGGGGGCGCTTGGTTATCGGTTTTAATAACAGTGGAGCCCAACCCGTTAGATAAAGGGTGTAGTCCAGCAGACGGGAGACCGAGGGGCGTGTCGCCCCGGCGGTGGGAACATTAATGGTATCACCGGTTTTGGAGGGTTTAGAATTGAGCTCCAGCAACCACAGTTTCCCTTTTTGATCCAATACCAGATCAATACCCAACTCCGCAAAATGCCCCATTGCTTCCCGTTCAAACGATTGAGCCACTTCTAAGGCGCGCTCCCGGATTTGCTTTAGATCAGGCTTGTTGGCGAGCGGGATATCGGCCAGTACTTCCCCTGCTTTGCGCAAAGTTCCCCCCCGCGCCAAGTTGGAGACGATATGGTGATCATTGGCTACCCGTGCGACGGTGGAGGTGACCGACCATGTGCCCTGACCGTTTTTTTGTACTAAAACCCGAAAATCGACGGGTCTTCCATCGTGGGTAACGAGATTTAACCCGCGCTGGATCATATAACGGGAGCCCACTACCTTCCGTTGAAGTTGGCGAATCGCCTCTTTAGGATATCGAAACACACGGGTGACGGTTCCAGTCGCTTCCGCCTGTTGGCATACCCATTTTCCATTGATCAAGCTAAGGCGAATAATTCCTTGCCCCAGGCTACCGTTTACCGGTTTTAGATAGAGAAACCGATATTGTTCCAGCATCGGTTTCAACCGGGTGGATTGGAAGGGAACCGATTCTGGCAACAGCGAGCGGGCGACGGGGTCTTTGGACAACATATCGAAAACTTGTTGTTTGTCGAGAAAGGTTTCGTTAAAAAAGTGGACCCGTTGCGATTGACGAAGCGACCTTAACACTTGCTGGACTTGGGGTTGGCGTTCAATGCGCCGGGAGGTGATGCGATTGTAGATAACATCGGGCAATGGGGAGGTGACCAACTCCCATGATTGATTGCGGAAGACCCAACCTCTCACCCGCTGTTCGGTTAGTTGCACCTGTTCGGCCGGAAAAACGGTAAAAGCCATCCCTTTTTGCATCGCGGCCAAAGCACATTCCTGTAAAAATTCACCCATCAGTCCAAACAGCTGATTTTCGCTTCCTTCGACATTGCGATTCATCAAGACACCCAGGAGAGGACCCAATTGGAGTCGCCGCGATGAAGGATCGTAATAAGCATTCAGGGTTTGTTGCTGCGATAGTTTTAGTTGCCCAGCCAGACGGGAACTGATTCGAACCAAGGGCGTCTGGTTGGGAGTGGAGCGTATAAATGCGGTGTCGGTGGCGGAACCGAAGGTGATCCACACCGGGTGTTGGGGCAGGCGTAAACGATTGGCGGTACCTTGGCTAAGAATGAGATTGGATCCTGGCGGAAAAACGCGTTCGGATACGATTTGGACCACGATGCGAGCAAACCCCATGTCGATCCCCTTCCGCGTGGAGTGACTAATGTATGGTATGTGGGCATGTATGACCCGGTGAATAAAAGGGGCAATCGACCGTTCTTTAATGCAGGCCCAAAGATTTACCCCTTATCTGCAAAAAAGAGAAGGTTTCTTTTTTGCTTATGTGGTATAAATCCAATGGGATGGACAAGGAGGAACAAGGATGGATCCGATGACCAAAGCGCGGGAATTGGCCGATGCTCTTCGTTCTTCAGAGGAAGTGCAAGTTTGGGAACGAGCCTGGCGAGAGCTGGCAGCAGAAACCCGGTTGGCCGATGATCTCCTCCGCTATCAAGAGATGCGTCTCCAGGTAGAGACGTGCCGGTGGCGAGGAGAAGAGCCTTCAGCACAGTTGATGCAGCGTTGGCAGACGTTAAAGAATCGATTGGAACGAGAATCATCCTTCCGCCGGTTCTTGGAGGCGGAAAAAGGGATGGCCCGTTTGACGGCACAGATCCAGCAGATTTTGGCAAGAGCGATTTCTCCGCCCATGCCGTCCTCCCGTTCCCGGATGTAACAATCGCATCGGGGTCGGGTACGATTTTTCGAGGAGGGTCTAACATGCAGATTCGCTTTCACGGACAGAGTTGCTTTGAAATCCATCATCAGGGACACAAATTTATTTTTGACCCCTTTTTAACGGGCAATCCCCTCGCCCAGGTTGAACCACAGGCGATTGAGGCGGATGTTGTTCTGGTGACACACGGACATAACGATCATGTGGGTGACACTGTTGAGATCGCCCAAAAGAACGATGCCTTGGTGATCGCTCCTAGCGAGCTGGCCGATTGGCTGGAGTGGCAAGGAGTAAAGGTCCATCCGATGCATATCGGCGGCAGCTATTCTTTTGATTTTGGGCGGGTAAAATTGACCCCGGCCCTGCACGGTTCCGGATATGTCACCACTGAGAAGCAGATCATTTATATGGGTATGCCGGCGGGAATCCTGCTGACAATCGGAGAGAAAACAATCTATCACGCTGGGGATACGGCTCTCTTTTCCGATATGAAGCTGATCGGTTTGCAACAACAAGTGGATCTGGCCCTATTGCCGATTGGAGACAACTTTACGATGGGGCCCGATGATGCGGCATTGGCGGCGGAATGGCTAGGTGCCAAAGAGGTGATTCCGATGCATTACAACACCTTCCCCATAATTGAGCAGGACCCGTATGCTTTTGTAGAAAAGTTAAAAAGCAGAGGCATCCCCAGTCGTGTGTTGGAACCGGGAGAATCGGCCACATTGTAAATAGGTCGATAACAAACTGTAAATCGGGTGTAATCTCTTTGTAATGTCTGACTACTATCCTAAAACTAGGATGAAAACCCCCTATTTTTGAGCCGGTGAAACCCACCGGCTCTTTTTTTGCATGTTTCTCCCTCTTGCTCCGTAGGATGAAATAGGCGAGAAAGACAGGCCTTACAACATCAGAAATAAAGTGAAATCCTTTGCCGACTACAAAAGAACGGAGACTTAAAAACCGTTTTTTCTAACAGGGGGGATCTTATGCTAAATCGAAAATATGGCTTGTCCCTGATGTTTACGATCCTGATGTTGATTGTGGCGGTACCGCGTCTACCGGTAGGGGGAGAATCGACGCTGGGGAATTGGTTTGCCATCTCGTGGCTGGTATTCGCCTATCTCGTCATTGCCGCCAACTGGCGCATGGTGTTACAAGTCGATCGGGAGAAACAGCGGCGTGCCGAGGCGGATCGTCGCCGCCAGTGGTTGAAAACGCAACAAAGGCGGCGGGGTGTACGGTTGCGAGGTTGGTAGAAATTTCAAAGGATAAGGTGCGTTCCGGTTTACGGAACGTTTTTTCTTACAATAGGACTGCCGGTAGTGGATGTCGAAATAAAAAAGATTGTTTTTCATCTTTTCATCGCTGGGAGGCGAAGACATCGATGCGTCTACATCGTTGGCGACCGTTTGAACTCATTTGGCTGTTATCCTTTTCATTGATTTCCGTTGCTTTGTCTATATGGTGGCAGGATTCGTTATTCGGCTTGACTGTTTTTTTCACCGGTGTGGTTTGTGTTGTTCTGGCAGCGAAAGGAAGTATCTGGACCTATGGTTTTGGGGTCTACAATACCCTTGGCTATGCCTGGATCAGCTATGTCGGTGGACTGTATGGCGAGATGATGCTGAATGCCTTCTTCTTTTTTCCGATGCAGATCGTCGGGTGGTTGCTTTGGCGAAATCGCATGACGCAAACAGCAGTGAAGATGCGTCGCTTATCGTGGCAAGGTATGCTGCTCTTATTTGTCGGGTGCGGCATAGCGGTAATCGCATACGGTTGGTGGTTATCCACTTTACCGGGGCAACATACGCCGTATCTCGATGCCGTGACCAATGTGCTCTCCGTTATTGCCATGATCCTGATGGTTTTGCGCTTTCGTGAACAATGGGCGCTGTGGATCGTCATTAACGGGGTAGCCATTACCATGTGGAGCTTACGTTTGATTGACGGCAGCCCCGATGCAGGAACGATGGTGGTGATGTGGTCTGCTTATCTGGTGAACAGCGTCTATGGCTGGATACGTTGGAGCAAAGGGGCCCGTGAAGGGGAGCCACCGGTAAATAAAGAGGAGAAAGCGGTGGGGGAAGGGTGAAACGCGGATTAACCTTGGGGAAGTTTGCCCCCCTTCACAAAGGACACCAATATATGATTGAAACTGCATTGGCGGAAATGGATGAACTGATCATCCTTATTTATGACGCCGCGGAGACTCGGGTGCCTTTACATGTTCGTGCCCGGTGGCTGCGGGAGCTGTACCCCGCTGCGAAAGTGTTGGAGGCGTGGGATGGGCCGCAAATCATCGGAGATACGCCCGCCATACGCCGTATGCATGAGGAATATATTTTACATTTACTAAACGGCGAGACCATCACCCATTTTTACTCCAGCGAATTTTACGGGGAGCATATGAGTCAGGCATTGGGGGCGGTCAATCGCTTGGTGGATCCACCAAGGCAACAGGTACCCATCTCCGCTACACAAATTCGGCATGATCCGTTTCGCTGGCGGTCCTATCTATCCCCCCTGGTATATCGAGATTTGGTAACCAACGTGGTTTTCCTTGGAGCTCCCTCTACCGGTAAGACGACGTTGGCACAGGCACTGGCTTCCCGATACAAAACGGTGTGGATGCCGGAATACGGACGGGAATACTGGGAACGGCACCAAGTGAACCGGCGGTTGGCACCGGAACAGCTTCTCGCTATTGCCCGTGGGCATCTTCAACGGGAGGAGGCGTGTCTGCTTGAAGCCAATCGTTATCTCTTCACCGATACCAATGCCTTGACTACGGCTCAGTTTTCGTTGGATTATCACGGTTATGTCTTACCTGAATTGGACGAACTGGCAAACCAGGTGGCTGCCCGGTATGATTTGGTGTTTGTTTGTGCCGATGACATTCCCTATGCAGATACCTGGGACCGTTCCGGCCCCGGGAAACGAAGGGTTATACAAAAGCGGATCATCGCCGAGTTGAAGGAGCGCCGCATTCCCTATATCCCATTGTGGGGAACGGTAGCAGAGCGAATGACAACGGTAGACGCTGTGCTAAAGCGGTGGGAGAAAGCCGATAACATGGGGGAATGGGTGCGGGAAGATGGTTTGAAGAAAGATGGGTAAAAAAACAAGAGGGCACCGTACGAAGTCCGATAAGTTTAACGACCCAGCTATGGCAAACGCCCACAGATAGAGTTTCCACTTTATCCGGCGAGTGACTCTAGCTACATATAGCGGGACTCGGGAGTGGACAATTCATCATCGCCGACCCACTTTGTTAGCATCCTTGGAAGGGAAACCTTCCTTTTTCTTTTGGGCTCTCGCTGATATCGTGTATAATGTGGAAGAAAACGGTTTAATTTTTGTGGAAAGAAGTGAGTCAAGGTGCCCACCAAACATGAGCGCATTCTTCAATATATAGAAGAATTGGATATCGGTCACAAAATCTCCGTACGCCAGATTGCAAGAGATATCGGTGTTAGTGAAGGTACCGCTTATCGAGCGATCAAGGATGCGCAAAACCAGGGATTGGTTTCGACAGTAGAGCGGGTGGGTACAGTCCGGATCGAAAAAAAACAGCGCTCGGAGATTGAGCGCCTCACCTATGCCGAAGTGGTCAATATCGTAGATGGGCATGTTCTCGGAGGATTAGCGGGGTTGCACAAAACATTGAACCGCTTTGTCATCGGGGCGATGAAACTAGAAGATATGATTAAGTATGTAGAGCCAAACAGTCTCTTAATTGTGGGAAATCGGGATCAGGCTCATCGCATCTCCTTAGAGCGAGGGGCGGCGGTCTTAATCACAGGAGGGTTTCATGCCACCGATGAAGTGAAAAATGTAGCCGATCGCATGGAGTTACCTGTTATCTCCTGTTCCTATGATACGTTTACGGTGGCTGCTATGATTAACCGCGCCATTTATGATCGTTTGATAAAAAAGGAGATTCTGTTGGTAGAGGATATGCTGTTACCGGATCATCATCCGATCTACCTCAAGCTGGCCGACCGGGTGTCCGATTTTCATGCTTCCGTTCGAGAGACTAGCCATAGCCGATATCCGGTTGTCGATGATTCCGGCAAATTGCATGGGATTGTAACGGCTAAAGATGTCGTCGGCCATGATTCCGATGTTTTGATCGAAAAAGTGATGACTCGTCATCCCATTACCGTCAATCCCAAAACGTCACTGGCCGCTGCTGCCCATGAGATGGTGTGGGAGAGCATTGAACTGTTGCCTGTTGTCAACCAGCATCATCACCTGTTGGGCGTGATTAGCCGCCAGGATGTGATCAAATCGTTGCAGTATATGCAGAAGCAGCCCCAGGTGGGGGAGACGATCAACGATTTGGTGTTCCGCGGTTTTGAAGAAGTACGGGACAAAAATGGAGAGCTCGCCTATAAAGGGGTCGTTACCCCACAAATGACAGATCCGTTGGGAAATCTGAGCACCGGGGTGTTGACCTCCCTTATGACAGAAGTAGCTTTCCGGCGATTACGACGGCAACATCGAGGCGATATGGTGGCGGATCATTTTAATCTGTATATGTTGAAACCGGTTCAGCTGGAGCGGGAAATTGTCGTCGTTCCCCGAGTGATCGATCTGGGGCGCAAGGTGGGAAAGGTGGAGGCGGAAGTCTTTCTCGGTGGGCAGATGGTGGCGAAAGGCTTGATAACGGCTCAGTTGATTGAGCGATAAACGCCAGGTTTCCCCATATACCTCCGCGTTCCTGAAGAACCGCCGAACCAAGGCGGGATTGATTCCAATCTAAGAAAAAACGAGAAGAATACGATCGAATATTTAAAAGCCTTGGTTTTCCCAAAACGGAAAGCCAGGGCTTTATTGAGTTGATACTGTGAAACACTACGATCTTTTATTTTGAAGAAATTAACCGTTTTTTTGGATGGATTGCCAAGTCCGTACCCCATGGATGAAATTGTAGAGTCCGATTGCCCCAATTAGAAGAAGGAGAAAGAGACTGATCCCCGATCCGTTCACGGAAATCCCCTGTAGAACAGCAATAGCGATAAACAAGACTCCCATGTTGATGTTCATCTGCGCTCGGTGCTTGGCTCGATCTACCCCTTCACTGCGACGGGATGCCATGCTGTTGGAAAACGTGCGGATCGCAGCAAATAGGATGACACCAATTAATATGATAAGAAGGTACTCCATTACGATCTCCTTCCAGCGACGACTTCAATTATGAAAGAGGCGCCTTTTTGCCGGTGGCAAAGAGGCGCAAGTCATTTTACCTGGGAGAATCAAAGGATTCCGGGGGGCACGTCGCATCTGGGAATTCTCCCGGGTTTTCCGGAATGAACCAGTACCCGATCGAAGTATGGTCCACATATACCGGAATACCGATTGCATCCAATTCCTTCTGAACCAACTGAGCGACTTCTTGTGTTTCCGCATAGGCGGAAAAACCGTTCTTCAGCTTTTCTACCTTTGCTTTTGCCAATTGTCTACGGCTGATAATCATCAGCTTCCCCCCCTTTCTTGCTCTTAGCATACACTAAAAAAGGGAAAAAAGCGATTAATCATCAGCCATGGACACATCTTTGTCGGAAACTTCACGGGCTTGAACCCACACTTTTAACTGTGTATCAAGGAAAGCCAAGTATTTGAGTTGAATCTCCAGCTTTGTTTTATTTTTTCCCTGGATGGATCGTTCTTTTAACATGGTATCCAACACATCTGGATTGTTGCTAACCCAGTGAATCGACTTCCCGACAAAAGGTTGCAAGATCTCCTCTACCTTTTCTTTTATCGCTTCTTGGCCGAACGCTTCTTCGCTCTCCACCTCTACCGCCACTTTTTCGATGCGATCGGAATCCTCATTTTGGCGGGCGTGTCGCTTTGCCTGTTTATCGATATCCTCCCGTAAGAGCAGGATTTCTTTGTTTTTCTGGTTATTGGCATAATAGAGCGCATCCCGTTCCAAATAGAGACTATCCAGCTTCTTTCCGTAAAAAAGAGTCATGATGACGGCACCTACTAAAATACCGAGGCTAAAAATAATCCACAATCGTAGGTGACGGACTCGCCTGGAGGGATGTTCCATCTTACCAATCCCCCTGGATCAGCCACCGGATCAGGATGGTTCCCACATGAGCACCAAAAAACGCGCTTACAATAAAGACCAACTGCTGCAATACTTGATGCAAATGACCGCCGAGGAGATGCACTTCAAACGATTTAATCGTATCGAAGGTACCGCCGAGAGCAGCGACTAAGGCCCATATTTTCAATTGCTCCGACAACTTCATCATTGCGTACATCGGCGGTTCATTGCCAAAAAACGCTCCAATCCCCCCTAGCAGGGTACCACCTAGCACTACGCCTAAAGCGATAAAGTAG
Source organism: Desmospora activa DSM 45169 (assembly GCF_003046315.1). NCBI lineage: Bacteria > Bacillati > Bacillota > Bacilli > Caryophanales > Thermoactinomycetaceae > Desmospora > Desmospora activa. The sequence continues at coordinate 651,037 of NZ_PZZP01000001.1, forward strand.
TTGAGGATGGTGGTTGACCAAAATTCATTCATGGAGCCCCCGCCTTTCTCACTCATACTCCTTTTCTCATCTGTATGTAGACGGGCTGTCATTTAGCACGTTGTAGGGCAGACTTGTGTTGGTGAGTGCATGAAGCAAGGCGGAAATCCATTCGCGATCGCTCTACAATGATGGAAGAACAATCTTTGTAACAGGGGACTAGTTTTTTCTTCCGTTTCGATTTTTTTCCTTGCGGTATAATGAAGAGAACAACACCGAGCGGAAAGGGGGAATTGCCCGAGCTTCGATGGGAACGGGCTTGGTCATGACACAGACACCTTTTATTCATTTGCATGTGCATACGGAATACAGCCTGTTGGATGGAGCATCCCGTATTCAGGATCTGGTTGACCGGGCGAAGGCGAGTGGTTTTGACGCTTTGGCCATCACGGATCATGGTGCGATGTACGGTGTGATTCCGTTTTATCGCGCTTGCCGTAAAGCGGGAATCAAACCCATCATCGGATGTGAGGTGTATCTCACAGCGGGGAGCCGGGAGGAGCGCCCTTCCCGTAAGGAACAGCGAATCTATCACCTATTGCTGTTGGCGGAGACGAATCAAGGGTACCAAAACTTGATGAAGCTGGTTTCCCGCGCTCACTTGGAAGGATTTCATCATAAACCGCGTGTGGATAAAGAAATCTTGCGAGAGCATGCACAGGGCATTATCGCCACCAGCGCTTGCCTGGCAGGGGAAATTTCCCAGGCGATTTTGGAAGAAAACACAACCAAGGCTCGCCATTTGGCCCAGGAATATCGCGAAATCTTCGGTTCGGACCGCTTTTTTCTAGAATTGCAAGACCACGGACTGCCCGAACAGCAAAAGGTAAATCGACAGTTGATCCAACTGTCGCAAGAGCTAAAGATTCCGTTGGTAGCGACCAATGATCTTCACTATATCGATCAAGACGACTATGAGATGCATGATTGCCTTTTGTGTATTGGCACAAACCGGCGCTTGGAGGAAGAGGATCGGTTACGCTTTCCCAGCCAAGATTTTTATCTGAAGACAGCGGATGAAATGAAGCGCTTGTTTGCCCATGTACCGGAAGCGGTGGCCAATACCCGTCGGATCGCGGATCGGTGTCAGGTGGAGATTCCGCTGGGACAGCGTCTGCTGCCACGCTTTCCTGTTCCGGGAAACACTGATGCCGCCTCCTATTTGCGAGAGCGGTGCCTGGAAGGGGCCAAACAGCGATATAGAAACCTTTCGTCGGAAGTGATGCAACGACTGGATCACGAACTGGCGGTGATCGGTCAGATGGGGTTTGAGGATTATTTTTTGATTGTGTGGGACTTTATCCGGTTTGCACGACAACAGGGCATTGCGGTGGGACCGGGCAGGGGATCTGCCGCCGGCAGCTTAGTCGCTTATGTATTATTGATTACCGATGTGGACCCCATCCGCTATGGGCTGTTGTTTGAACGTTTTCTCAACCCCGAGCGGATCAATATGCCGGATATCGATATCGATTTTAATTATGAACGACGGGATGAAGTGATTGAATACGTTACCCGCAAATATGGAGACCAGCGCGTCGCCCAGATTATCACTTTTGGTACAATGGCGCCGCGGGCAGCTGTGCGTGATGTTGGTCGGGTAATGGGACTTCCCTATGGAGACGTGGATCAAACGGCCAAACGGATTCCGGCTGGGCCGGGAGTCACTCTGGAGCAAGTGTGGAAACCGGGATCAGATTTGGATCAGTGGATCCGTGAACATCCGCGAGTGGAACGGATGATGGAAACGGTGCGGAAAGTGGAGGGGTTTCCCCGCCACGCATCGACACACGCCGCCGGGGTGGTGATCGCCCCAGGGGATTTGACTGATCATGTGCCGCTGGAACAGGGGGCTGATGGGATCTCTCTCACCCAGTATCCGATGGATGCGTTAGAAGCGATCGGGTTGTTAAAGGCGGATTTCCTTGGGTTGCGCAATTTAACCGTGATTGAACGAACCTTGGACGATATACGCCAGCGGGAAGGCGTAAAGATCGATTTTCAGCAAATGGAGATGGATGATCTCGCTACTTACCACTTATTGTCCAAAGGGGAGACAGCGGGTGTCTTTCAGATGGAATCGGCGGGAATGCGTAAAGTGCTGCGGGAACTGCGACCCAACACTTTTGAGGATGTGATTGCGGTGTTGGCACTGTATCGTCCCGGTCCGATGGAACAGATCCCCCGTTTTATTCGCGCTAAACATGGACAGGAGTCGATCCAATATCCCCATCCCGATCTGGAACCGATTCTGCGGGATACTTACGGCATCATCGTCTACCAGGAACAGATCATGCAGATCGCAGCTCGCATGGCCGGTTTCTCGTTGGGACAAGCCGATTTGCTACGACGGGCGGTCTCCAAAAAACAGCGCGATCTCCTTGATAAACAGCGGGAGGCGTTTGTGAAAGGTAGTTTGGCTCAAGGTTATGATGAAGCGACAGGTCGGGCCGTGTATGATTTGATCGTTCGCTTCGCCAATTACGGCTTTAACCGCAGTCACTCCGCCGCTTATGCCGTTTTGGCTTACCAGACGGCGTATCTCAAAGCCAACTATCCCCTGTACTTTTTGGCTGCGTTGTTGACGACGGTGATGGGCAGCCACACTAAGATGGCGGAGTATATTGAAGACGGCCGCCGGTTGGGCATTACGGTTGATCTACCTGACATCAACAGCAGTGAACGGAGCTTCTCCGTCCAGGACGGTAAAATTCGCGTCGGTCTGGCAGCGGTTAAAAACGTAGGCACACACGCCATTTCATCGATTGTGGAGGAAAGGCGAAAACAGGGACCCTTTCGTGATCTCTTCGATTTTTGCCGTCGGGTCGATCTGCGCGTATGCAACCGGCGTGTGATTGAGTCCCTGATTCAATGCGGGGCAATGGATGGTCTGAAAGAGCATCGCGCCAAGCAGCTGGCGATGTTGGATGAGGCGATTGAAGCAGGAGGTGGCTTCCAACGGCGTCAATCCACCGATCAACTGCGTCTGTTTGCTGATGAGACGGAGCAAGTGGGAACACGCTTTAACTATGATCGAGTAAAACCGTTTCAAGTGCGGGAAAAATTAGAGATGGAGCGGGAACTGCTGGGGTTATATCTCTCCGGCCATCCCTTGGATGAATACAGCGAAGCGGTAAAAGGCCACGCCACCCATCCGTTGGGGAAGTTAAAGGAAGTGCGTGATGGTGAGCGGGTGGCGGTTTGTGGTGTGGTAGCGGATGTGAAGCCGATTACCACAAAAAAAGGGGATGCGATGGCGTTTGCGACGGTGGAAGACTACAGTTCACAAGCAGAAGTGGTGGTATTTCCACGGGTGTTTAGCCAATATCGTTCCCTGCTTCAAATTGACCGGCCGTTAAAAGTATCGGGCAAAGTCAATCAACACGAAGAAGGAGTTAAAATATTGGCGGATACCGTGGAAGATTTAGAGCGTTTCGCACGGGGGGAAGTCCAAGTTAAGACGCAATCCTCTCCACAACGGGCTCGTTCCTGGGCTGTCTATATCAAAGTGGACCCTGAACGGGAATCCACTGCTGTTTTAGACCAGTTAAAGCGTTTGTTGCAAAAATACAAAGGGACGACCCCGGTTCGCCTTTTCTATGAAAACAACCGACAGCTTTTAGAGCTTCCCGTGGAGAAATACGGGGTGCGTCCGTCGGAAGAATTGAAGCAGAAGGTAGAGGATATACTGGGGAACGCAACCTTTCGTATCAAAGAGACTGGCGGTCGCACCCGCTGATCACGCGACACATACGATAAAGCATTGCATGATACGTGAAGAATTCTGATTGAAGAAGGTGGGCTCATGTTTTACCGCCATGTGCTAGACTTGCTGCAAAAACGAGGGGTTTCACTGGATGAGATCGCCGATATCGTCTATACACTGCAACGACCGTATAATGATGAGTTAAAGAAAGCCCACTGCTTGGAAAGTGTAGAGCATGTCTTGCAAAAGCGAGAAGTACAGCATGCCATCATTACTGGTGTTGCCCTGGACACCTTGGCGGAAGGGAAACAGCTGCCTTCACCACTGCAGCGGATGATGGAAGTGGATGAACCCTTGTACGGCTTGGATGAGATTATGGCGTTAAGCGTTGTCAACATCTATGGAACCATCGGTTTAACCAGCTTTGGATATCTGGATAAAACCAAATTCGGCGTCATTAGCCGTCTCAATCACAAGGATGGCCACATCCACGTCTTTCTGGACGATTTGGTGGCCGGTGTCGCTGCAGCGGCATCGGCACGCATTGCCCATGAAAATCCGGATATGGAACGATATCGAGCGGATATTGCGCTGCATGAAGGGGAAAATAGCGAGAAGGGTGTTTCTGATCAATCGCATACATGAGAGTTGATAAAAAGGAAAACAAGCGATTCAACCACAGAGTTGGATTGCTTGTTTTGTGTGTGAATGGATATTAATCTTTTTTCCCATGAAGGTCTTCGCTGTTTTTCCGCGGCCGGGAAACCCGGTACAAGGTTTTTCTCTCCTGAATCCCCCACTCAACAACATTGCGAAAGGTGGATACATCTTTGCTAGTGAGGGGAACATGATCCCAATGTAATGTTTCTTGTTGCAAAAACTCACGCAAATTAGATTCAAAATGGCCTTCTTCCCTTGGATCGGAGGAAAAGAGCGTGCGACCGAGGAGAAAATCGGTGGTTACTCCATATAGATCGGCCAATTTTCGCAATGTCTCCAAGGAAGGTTCCCTGTCGTCCCGCTCATACATCCCGACGGCACTCTTACTAATTTCCAGGTGGTTGGCGACATCTTCCTGGCGCATGTTCCGGCGTATACGCAAGGTGCGCAGACGTTTTCCCAAAGACATGGTGAAGTGCCCCCTTTCATCTCTCATCCATTTTAACACATATCGTGTGAAGTAGACAGAATTTGTACCTCAAGTGTTTCAAATACACTTATTGTAATTTATAATAATTAGTAGCACTTCATGTGTTGGGTGGTGCGTATGAGGGATATAATGGCGAAAAAGTTGGTATGTTTACGTGGAGTAAGGCCCCGAACCGAAGTGGCAAGCAAATTACACATCAGCGTCAGTGCACTGCAGATGTATGAAAACGGCCGTCGTGTACCGCGGGATGATATTAAGCTGAAGTTGGCGCAATTTTATGGAGTCTCAGTTGAGTATTTGTTTTTTCAGCAGGAGGATGAGGAACATCAAACAGGAAAAATAGAGAATGAAGGTGACAAGAATTTTGAAGGTTAAGGTGGGAGAATGGTTGCGATTGCCCTGGTGGGATCGTTGGGTCTTATTATTGCGAAAGCGGGCGTCTAATCGGGATTTTCCACAACAAAAAAAGGGAGAATCAGGATCAACAATTAATCCGATAGAAAAACCTTGACTTCTTTGCGTGAACTCAATAATATGGAACTAAATCTTATCCAGAGGGGTGGAGGGATTCGGCCCGATGAAACCCGGCAACCTGCGATTTGAAGCAAGGTGCTAATTCCGACAAAATGGTTTCCATTTTGGAAGATAAGATGCGGGTCGATCTTGTATACCCCCCAGTCTCTCCAAAATGGACGAGGCTATTTTTTTCATTATTTTCACAGGGAGGGGATTGGGGTGGGAGAAAAAGATAGCGTCGATTTTAAAGTGGTTTCCAACCATATTGAAAAGATGTTGGAGACGATGAAGTATGGATCGATCACATTGGTTGTTCAGGACGGTAAGGTGATTCAGTTGGAGAAAAACGAAAAGGTTCGCATTCGCTGAAAAAACAAATCGCTGACCAGACAAACTGGAGGCGGTCGGTACCATCAATAGGGGCCGACCGTCTTTTTTGATGCTTGAAAGGAGGGAGAAGGATGGAATCCAGATTAACCTACGACAATTGGGATGAAGGTAAAAAGCCGTCGTTCTCCATTAATCAGGATGATCGGGGAGCGAAAGCGGTCCTTTCCTGGGCGGTGCAAACGTATGGAGACGATTTGGTATACGCTTGTAGCTTTGGAGCGGAGAGTGCCGTCCTGATCGAGTTAATCTCAGAAGTAAAGCCGGATGCCCGTTTGGTATTTTTGGATACCGGCCTACATTTTCCTGAGACATATGATCTGATCCAGCGGGTGGAGGAACGTTATCCTCGCTTGGTGGTAGAGCGGGTGAAACCGGATCTGACGGTGGAGGAACAAGCGAAGCAATACGGTGATGCGCTGTGGAAGCGAGAGGCGGATCAATGTTGTCGCATGCGCAAAGTGATTCCGCTGGAACGGGCGCTAAAGGGTGTGCCTGCTTGGATATCGGGATTGCGTCGTGAGCAGTCTCCCACCCGACGCTTTACGGCGTTTCTCAATCACGATAAACGTTTTCAATCGATCAAAGTATGTCCGTTGATCCACTGGACGTGGGATGAGGTCTGGGCCTTTATCCGCGAGCGGGATCTGCCTTACAATCCCCTTCATGATCAAGGATATCCCAGTATTGGCTGCGTGCCGTGCACAAAAGCGGTAAAAGACGGAGAAGATCTCCGTTCCGGACGGTGGACCGGCAAGGAGAAGACCGAGTGCGGATTGCACTCCTAAGGTGAGGAGACGTTCATGTCATTTGTAGTTGCGATTGCAGTCGCTTGTTTTTTCGCTATGAATATCGGTGCTAGCGGAGCTGCGGCGTCCATGGGGGTAGCCTATGGTTCTGGTGCTGTTTCACGGCGCCGGGTGGCTCTGTTGCTCTGTGGGGTGGGCGTGATTCTCGGTGCGACCATCGGCGGCGGCGAAGTGGTAAAAACAGTGGGGGAAGGGATTGTTCCTTCCAATCTGTTGTCGGTGGAAGTGGCTGTCATTATATTAGCTTCCGCTTGCCTCTCCCTGTTTATTGCCAATCTCATCGGAATTCCGCTGTCTACCAGTGAAGTGACGGTGGGGGCAGTCGTGGGTGTGGGTATTGCCTTTCAGGCATTGTATCTATCCAGTTTGACGGTGATTGTCGCTTTTTGGCTCCTAACGCCGGTGACCGCGTTTATCCTCGCCTTTGTCGCTGGAAAGGGAATCCAACGATTGGAGCGGGCTTACCCTGCACTGTTGGGAGCGAGCTGGAAACGATGGTTGACCTTGTTGGTGGTAGTTACCGGCTTCTTGGAGGCTTTCTCTGCCGGGATGAACAACGTTGCTAACGCCATCGGACCCTTGGTGGGGGCACAGCTCCTTTCCGTCGATCAAGGCATCTGGATCGGAGGATTGTTTGTCGCCTTAGGTGCGCTTCTCTTGGGAGGAAAAGTGTTAGAAACCAACGGTAAGCGCATTACCCGCTTTTCGTTGCTGGAGGGGAGCGCCATCTCAGGAACCGGCGCCGCTTTGGTGATTACCGCTTCCCTGTGGGGGATTCCCGTACCGCTTACCCAGGTAACCACTTCAGCCATTATCGGCATTGGAACGGCGCAAAAAGGACTTTCCCTGTGGCAAAAAGGGGTGATTGTTCAGATGGCGCAAGTGTGGGTGGTGTCGCCGGTCTTTTCGTTGGCGATTGCATATGGGTTGGTGCAAGCCTTGATCCATGGAGACGGTTGGTCTGTCGTGGCGGTCAGCAGCGTTTTTTTAGCCACAGTGGGTTCGGTTAGCCTGTTGCGCTCCGTCCGCCAGGATAAACAATCAGTTCATGAGCATGGTGGAGGAATTTGATAGAGAGAGGAAGGAAGTCGGATGAGTATCAGCGTGCCTCATGGTGGAGAGTTGATTAACCGTTTTAATCCGGATTATCCGGTGGAGGAACGGTGGAAAGAAGTTGAATTGGACGCGGTCGCCCTCAGCGACTTGGAGCTGATCGGGATCGGTGGTTATAGTCCGCTGACGGGATTTATGGGGGAGAAAGATTATCGCTCCGTGGTGGAAGGGATGCGTTTATCTTCGGGGTTACCCTGGAGTTTGCCGATCACATTGCCTGTTTCCCAGGAAAAAGCGGAGGAGTTGACCATCGGTGAAGCGGTAAAGCTGGTCCATGGCGGTGTGGTTTACGGTGTTTTGCAAGTTGAGGAGATTTATGTCCCCGATAAAGAGGTGGAAGCGGAAGCAGTTTATCGTACTGGGGACCGAGCCCATCCCGGTGTGGAGCGCTTGTGGAAACGGGGGGAGGGTTATGTGGGCGGACCGATTCAATTGCTGAATCGAACGCAACCTCGGTTTGCCGATTATCATCTTGATCCCGCTCAGACACGGGAAGCTTTCCAGAAACGGGGTTGGAAGACGATTGTTGGTTTTCAGACGCGGAACCCGGTTCATCGCGCCCATGAATATATCCAAAAGACAGCGCTGGAAACCGTCGATGGACTTTTTCTCAATCCGCTGGTGGGCGAAACCAAGGCGGATGATGTCCCCGCCGATGTACGCATGGAAAGCTACCATGTGCTGCTGGATGGATACTATCCCGCCGATCGCGTTTTTTTGGCGGTATTTCCGGCGGCGATGCGCTATGCCGGTCCACGGGAAGCGATTTTTCACGCCTTGGTACGTAAAAATTTCGGCTGCACCCACTTTATCGTCGGTCGTGACCATGCCGGTGTAGGCGATTATTACGGCACCTATGACGCTCAACATATCTTTTCCCACTTTGAGCCGGGAGAACTGGGGATTACACCGCTATTCTTTGAACACAGCTTTTATTGTGAACGGTGCGGCAATATGGCGACGGCGAAAACCTGCCCCTGCCCGCAAGAACATCATGTGTTCCTCTCCGGAACCAAAGTGAGGGAGATGCTGCGCAAAGGGGAGCGTCCACCGGCTACCTTTACCCGTCCGGAAGTGGCGGATGTTCTGATTCGCGGATTGAGTAAAAAAGAACCGGTCACTACGGGGTAACGGAGGAATTGACCATGAGTTCCAATATCACTTGGCACCAATTATCAGTCAACAAAGAAGAACGCCGTCGGCGAAACGGTCATGGCAGCGCCGTCCTCTGGTTTACCGGCTTATCAGGGTCTGGTAAATCGACGGTGGCCAATGCGGTGCAACGCCGACTGCTGGATCGAGAGGTACAGGCCTATGTCCTGGATGGCGACAATATCCGCCATGGACTTAATCAGGGGTTGGGATTTTCACCGGAAGATCGGCGGGAAAATATCCGTCGCATCGGTGAGGTGGCCAAATTATTTGTGGACAGTGGCCAGTTTGCTCTAACTGCTTTTATCTCCCCTTATCGCGAAGACCGGGAGCGGGTGCGGGCATTGCTGGATCCGGATGAATTTATCGAGATCTTTATCGATTGCCCTCTGGATACCTGTGAACAACGGGATCCCAAAGGGTTGTACGCCAAGGTGCGGCGCGGGGAGATCACGGGGTTTACCGGTGTGGATGCTCCGTATGAAGCACCGTTGGCACCGGCATTGACGATTCAGACCGATCGCTGTGAGGTGGAGGAAGCGGCGGAACGGGTGATCCGCTATCTGTGTGAGCAAGAACTTATCCGATGAAGTGAATCGTTTGATTTTATGGAAGGGATTGGTGACTGGTGGGGAGGTCTCCCCTCTTTGCAAACAGCAAGAGCACGCAGACTTAAAATCCCTTCCTCATAAGATGAAAGGAGTGGGCATCAATGGCTTATGTGAAACATTGGGCACAAGAAGAAAAGCTGAATGAGACGGAAAAACAGAAACTGGAGATGGATGGGCTGGAGATTTTAAAATTGATTCCCCGTTATGCAAAGGAGGGATTTGCATCCATTCCCAAGGAGCACTGGTCCTACTTTAAATGGGCGGGCCTTTATCTGCAAAAGCCGAAGGAAGATGGCTACTTTATGATGCGGGTGAACGTTCCCTCCGGGGTTCTCCGCCACGAGCAGGTAATTGCGCTGGCCAACATTGCCCGCGACTACGGCCGTGGTATTTTTGACATCACTACCCGACAGGCGGTGCAGTTCCACTGGCTGCAGATTGAGGACATCCCCGATATCTACGACCGCTTGGAACGGGTGGGTCTTTCGTCTGTAGGGGCATGTGGGGATATTACCCGTACGATCATGGGAAATCCCTTGGCGGGAATCGATCCTCATGAATTGTTGGATACACAATCAATCGTGCAGGATGTGTATCAATTTTTCCAAAGCAACGAGGATTTCTCCAACCTACCGCGCAAATATAAGATGTCGATCAGCAGTAATATTCATAACGCCGCTCACGCTGAAATCAACTGTGTTGCCTTTACCCCTGCCGTAAAGGAGATTGACGGCAAAGAGACAGTCGGCTTCCATTTGAAGGTTGGAGGTGGGCTCTCCTCCCGTCCTTATTTGGCTCAGCAATTGGATGTGTTTGTGTTGCCGGAGCGGGTGAAGGAAGTAGCCATCGCCGTTACCACCTTGTTTAGAGATTACGGCTATCGAGCGAAGCGCACCCGGGCCCGACTTAAGTTTCTGGTGGCGGACTGGGGCGTTGATACCTTCAAGGAAAAATTGGTGGAATTGACCGGTCCTCTTCCCTCTCGCGGTGAAGATAAGTTGGAGAATTGGAACGCCGGCTATTTCTATGGTGTCCATCCGCAAAAACAACCGGGCTTATCCTATGTGGGCCTCAATGTACCGGTAGGACGGCTACAGGCGGAGGAGGTGTTGGAGCTGGCTCGTATTTCCAAGGAATATGGGAATGGCGAGATTCGAACCTGTAACTCGCAAAACTTGATCATTCCCAATGTACCAGATGAAAAAGTGGAGACGATGTTGCAGGAAACGCTGTTTGATCGTATTCGGGTGGAACCGCCCCATTTTATCGGCTACTCCGTCTCCTGTACCGGGATTGAATATTGTAACTTGGCCTTGGTGGAGACCAAAGAGAGAATGCGTGTGATCGCAGAGTATCTGGATGAAGAGGTTTCCGTCGACGTTCCCGTCCGCCTTCATATGGTGGGTTGTCCCAACTCCTGTGGACAGCGGCAAATTGCCGATATCGGCTTACAGGGGATCAAGATGAAATCCCGCGAGCAAAAAGGGTTGGTGGATGCTTTTGAAATCTATGTCGGTGGTACGCTACAAGACGGCGGCCACTTCAATGAAAAGCTAAAGGGAAAGATTGAAGCGGGCTATCTGGCACCGGTACTGCGCGAATTCCTGCTTCATTTTAAAGAAGCGAAACAGCCGCAGGAGAACTTCCATCACTTTTATCACCGTGTGGGTAAAGACTCCTTGCAACAAGTATTGGACGGAATCCTGGCGGATGTATTACCCTCCGCAGCCTCATAAACGGGAAGGAGGAGGTCTGATTGTATCTGTACCGGTTTCAAGTTGATTTGGCAGATGGCGCAATCCCCGTCATTATCGCTGCTAGGGATGATGAGCATGCATTTCAATTGGTGGAAGATGAGTTGGAAAAACATTTTTTAAAAATGCCGACGGGCATCGATATCATTCTGCATGAGAAAAAACGTCTGGGGCAAGGGACAGGGTTTGTGTTAGAAGGAGAGGCTGTTTTTTCATAAAGAAGTTGTTCAACGGGAGGTGTATGGGGGATGGGAAGAGTTTATTTGGTGGGAGCGGGGCCGGGCGATCCGGAATTGCTAACCTTGAAAGGGTTACGGGCGATCCGAGAAGCGGATGTCATTCTGTATGATCGCCTGGTCCATCCGGATTTGTTGGATTATGCTCGTGCCGATGCAGACCGGATTTATTGCGGCAAGTTACCGGATCGCCATACGATGAAACAGGAGACGATTCAGCATCTGTTGGTCAAATATGCCACGGAGGGACGAATCGTCACCCGCCTAAAGGGGGGCGATCCCTTTGTATTCGGGCGGGGAGGAGAAGAGGCACAAGCATTGATGCAGCATGGGATTCCATTTGAAGTAGTGCCGGGAGTGACTGCTGGCTTGGCTGCACCCGCCTATGCCGGAATTCCCGTTACCCATCGCGAGTACGCCTCCAGCTTTGCCTTGGTGACAGGCCACCGGAAAAAGGGGCAGGAAGAAGAGCGATGGAAACACCTGGCCCATGGCGTCGATACCCTCGCCATCTATATGGGTGTCGGCAATTTACCTTATATTCAAAAGCAGCTTCTCACCCACGGTAAAGCCGCCGCTACCCCCGCTGCCATCATTGAGTGGGGAACGACTCAAAACCAGCGGACGGTAATCGGTACACTGGGAGAATTGGCGTCAATGGCTCAAAAGAATCGCATCTCCAATCCCGCCATGATCGTCATTGGCGAGGTGGTACGGCTACATGAGGAGATTGATTGGTATAAAACACTCCCCGCCGTCCCTGTGCTTTCAACGGCGGAAGTGTAAAAAAGGGACTTCGGTATAGCAGCCGAAGTCCCTCCGTTTATTGAAGCTCCTGGAAGGGGCTATCTTCATTAAGCTTCTCGTCCCTTTTTCGTTCCGGGTCCATCTGGTGGATCAGACGGATCACGTCTTTCTTTTCTAGCCAATGGCTGTCATAACGGTTGCCTGAAGCGAGGACGGTGCGGAAGGAAGCCAGGTTGACCCGGCGGCTCAGCGGGGTATAGCGAAGCGTTCGGCTTTGCATGGCCCGGCCAGGGAGCCAGGTTGTAACACGGTTGAGCCTGCGGCTACGAAACCCTACCACCCGCTCCTTTAGCATCCAACCGGCGTCGTGATAGCGCCAGTGATGATACAGAAAAACCAAGGGGAGCAAAAGCCACCCCCAACTGCCCCCATGGGGAAAGAACCAAGTTAATGCGGCAGCGAGTAATAGGGGAAGTGGTAGGAAATAAAGCACCATCCGCTTCCATACCCGTCGCGGTAGGGGTTGAATCGGGGCCTGTGCCGCCTCTGTAAATTCAGGTAAAAACCGCTCCAGGAATATTGCCGCCTGGGAGCGTTTTAACAGGGGGAAGGCGACCAACTTTTGATCCTCCTCAGTGCCGTATCCGGCGCTCTCAATGTGAAGGGTGGCATAGCCCAAGGGTTGTCGCGCAAGATTTTCCACCAGGTGAACAGCCTGAATACGGCGAAGGGGGATCAGGGTGCGGCGACGTTCCAACAATCCCTTTTGAATGATGAGGTGGCTGTGGTCACGGCTGATGGTAAAGCGATAATCTTGGACAAAAGTGCTGATGATGGAAATAAGCCAGGAGAACAGCAGGACGGTAAAGAGTAGCCAGCCGATCGATAAGATGCCGGTGGCCCAAAGGTAAGCGCCCCGGATCATGCCTTCGTCAATGCGAAAAACATCATCGGCAAAGGAAAGAATCGGTCCCAGCAATGCCAGCACAACCCCTAACCGGCCCGAGGTAAGTCCGGCGAGCAACAGTGAGCTGTGACTGAGACGCTGTGTATGCAGGAGTGGCTTTTCCCTGTCTGTTTCGCCGTTTAAATGCGCCGGAGTTTTTGACTCTGCTCCGCCTACAGCCTTTTGATGCATCAAGGCGTATTTGAGCTGATCGGCAGCAGAGCGAGTAACCGCCTCTAAAACGGCCTCCGGTTCTTCCTTGCCGCTGGCGGTTTCGATTCGTACTTGTACCACACCGAATAAACGGTGCCAGATCGTCTCCACATTATCGACAGACTGAATCCGTTTAAGCGGAATATAGATCTTTTTCTTTAACCAGGCTCCCCGCTCCATCCGAAACTCATCGTTTTCCACAAAATAAACTTGACGGTACCAGCTTAACACAGCCTGGGTGATAATAAAGAGAACGACGAGTCCAGTACCGACGGCGATCCAAATCAATGCTTGCCCGCCGCCGCGGTTAACGAGGTTGATACCGGCATAAACCAGCAGCGGAATAACCATATTCTTTAGGTTGGCGCTAATTGCAAACAGAACAGTGATCGGGTGGAGCCGTTGCGGACTATTCATCTTGGGCCACCCGCACTAAGCCGCCGATGCGGTTTCGCAATTGATCCGCCTCTTCCGTCTGTAAGGCGGGGATGGTAAAGGAGGCCCCGCCAGCGGTGTTGATCTCCAACTCCGACAACCCGCGTCGACGTAACAACGGCCCTTGTGTGGTGTTGACATGTTGGATGCGCACCATCGGAATATAAGTACGGCGGATAAAGAAAAAGCCGGATTGAATATGGATTTCCTTTTCGTTTACTTCATAGTGATAGTAGCGCCAACGTAACATCGGATAAACCCATACGGCTGGAATGATGTAGAGCAAGACCGCCCCCCACAAAGTTATTAAAATCCAACGGGGCCAATCGAAAGCAAAAATGAGGCCTGTTCCCCCTCCCGCAAGCGCTAGGATTAAAGCGGCGGTAATCAGTTGATGTGTTCGCCATACATGGATGGCGTCGCGGTGTATTCGGTTTTTAGGCGGTACGTTCATCGCCGGAATTTCCTCCTTTTGCTTCAGCCGAAGCTTCCGCTCAACATTCCTTTCCAGTTTAGTCCTTTTGTCGATGGGAAAAAAGGGGGCTGCCAAAAAGGAGCGAATACGATGACACCTTTCTGTCCACTCATGGTTGATTTACAAGGAAAACCTGCGGTCGTAGTTGGGGGTGGACGTGTCGCCCTCCGTAAGGTGGAGACATTGCTAGAAGCGAAAGCTCAGGTTACGATCGTTTCCCCGACACTTCAGCCTGAGCTATTGCAGCTGGTAGAGGCAGGAGACGCAGTGTGGAGACGTCAACCTTTTTCTGTTGATGTATTAGAAGAGGCGTGGATGGTGGTAGCCGCCACCGATGATGCTGCCGTAAACGCCCAAGTGGCTTCAGCTGCCGGCAAACGACTGCTGGTCAATGTGGTAGATCAGCCAGAGTTGGGCAATTGTCACTTTCCTGCACTTCTGCGCAGAGGTCGGCTGACGTTGGCGGTATCAACCGGTGGAGCCAGCCCCCGCTTGGCCCAACAGATCCGAGACGGTTGGAAGGAGCAATTTGACGATACATGGACGGAACGATTGGAACGATTATACCAGGAACGGCGCAAGCGACGGGCTTCACGGCGGTGACAGACCTTCGTATATCGCTCGGAGTCTCAAAAAAATCGCTACTCTTTCAGGTCCGATGATTATCGAAATGATGAAAGGGATATTTGAGAGCGAAAACGCCTTTGCTGTGCCACTCAACAAAGGATTTCTCCACATTGCTGTTCTCTTTTTTGTGTCAAACGCATCTGATATAATAAAAATTGATTGAGTGGTCTGACCACTTTTGCCGCAAAATACAAAGGAGTGAAAAGGTTGTCTTCTCTGCGTAACGAATCTTTAGAGCTGCACCGGGAACAACAAGGAAAATTGAGCGTTCAATCCAAAGTGGCTGTCAGCAATGCAAAGGATTTGAGTTTGGCTTATTCACCGGGTGTGGCGGAGCCATGTAAAGAGATCCATACGGATCCAGCCAAAGTTTATGAGTACACGATGAAAGGAAACTTGGTGGCGGTTGTCTCCGATGGGACAGCGGTGCTGGGATTGGGCAACATCGGTCCTCATGCTGCGATGCCGGTAATGGAAGGGAAGGCAGTCCTTTTTAAAGCTTTTGCAGGAGTAGATGCGTTTCCTCTTTGTGTCGATTCATCTGAGGTTGACCGAATTGTGGAAACCGTCAAGCTGCTGGCACCCACTTTTGGTGGGGTCAACTTGGAAGATATCGCAGCGCCAAAATGTTTTCTCATTGAGGAACGGTTAAAAAAGGAGCTGGATATTCCGGTTTTTCACGACGATCAGCATGGGACGGCGATTGTTACTCTGGCGGGATTGATCAATGCCCTGCGAGTGGTCGATAAAAAGATGGATGAAATCAGGGTAGTGGCCAATGGTGCTGGAGCGGCGGGGATCGCCATCATTAAGCTGCTGTTGTCTTTGGGTGTAAAGGACGTCATCATGTGTGACAGTAAAGGTACCATCTATGAAGGGCGTCCCGTGGGGATGAACGCCATCAAAGAAGAGATCGCCCGTGTTACCAACAAAAGTGGAATCAAGGGCAGTCTGGCCGATGCGATGGCGGGATCCGATGTATTTATCGGTGTATCGGTGGCAGGAGCGGTCACACAGGAAATGGTACGCTCCATGAACCGCGACCCCATCATTTTTGCTATGGCGAATCCCGATCCTGAAATCTTACCGGAAGATGCGCTTGCCGCTGGGGCTAAAGTGGTGGGAACAGGTCGTTCCGACTACCCTAACCAAGTGAACAATGTATTGGCTTTCCCTGGTATCTTTCGTGGGGCTCTCGATGTGCGGGCAAAAGCGATCAATGAGGAGATGAAGGTGGCCGCCGCTTACGCTATCGCTGAACTGATCGATGAGCAGGAACTCTCCCCTGATTATGTGATTCCGGCTCCTTTTAACCCGTTGGTTGCTCCGAAAGTGGCAGCAAAAGTAGCACTTGCGGCGATGGAGACGGGTGAGGCCCGCATTCAAGTGGACCCGGAAGCCATTTATGAAAAAACGCTCAACCTTACACGAGGAGATGGATGATCCCTGTTCCTCAGGGGAAGAGGTGTCATGACCAGTGTTTGATGGGACAAGCTCAAAATTTCAATCAATCTTGATCCGAATCAATGAAGTGATTGAACAAGATGGCTTAAAACCGGGAGACCGCATCCCATCGGAACGGGAGCTGGTCTCCCGCTTAAATGCAGGGCGGTCCACGGTACGAGAGGCGCTACGTGCATTGGAACTGCTGGGGATTATCACCACCAAGCGGGGGCAGGGTACGTTTTTGCAACCGCATCAATTCCATCGCTTGGTTGATATACTCTCCTTTTATATCTTGCAGGACGATCGCGCCAAGGACAATTTATTGGAGACACGTGTCATCCTGGAAACTGTGGCTGCTAAAAAAGCAGCGCTAGTGGCGACAGAAGCGGAGATTGCCGCCTTGGAGGAATGTTGGAACGCGATGGAGAAAAGCGTCTACCAAGGGCAGATTCCGATTGAGGAAGATTATGCGTTTCATCACCAATTGATCCAGTCCGCCCATAATTATTTATTGACCCGTATCTGGTATCCGCTGATCCAATATGGAAAAACGGTACGTCAATCGTCTCTGTCGCAACCAAGTCGCCCCCAAAAAGCGCTGGAAGAGCACCGCGGGATTTTGGATGCGGTCAAGCGACGCTGTCCACAAGAAGCGGCAGATCGAATGGAACAACATTTAGCCGCTGCTGGCCTGCCAACTCCTTATGACTGAGACGAGAATTGTGCGGGTCCCAATCAACCCATGGCGTTGATCAGACGCCTGCGTTGCGGACACGATTCCCACTATGCTATGATGACTAGCGATGGTAGATCGGTAATAATAGCAATCCAAACCACTTTTGCGACGGTACGTGTTGGAGTAAAATAGAGCGAACAGATTTGCCAAGACCATTATGATTCGGCCGGGATGAGGTGTTTTTTTCGTGTTCAAGGGTATATTTCGAAAGCAAAAAAAATATGCGACCATCCCTTCTGAGCAAGCTAAACGGGACATCCCGGAAGGGATTATGCAAAAGTGTCCCCGTTGTGGTGCGATCAGTGTCACAAAGGAACTGGAGAAGAACTGGAAGGTTTGCAAAAACTGCGATTATCACCATGCGCTGTCCGCCCGTGAACGGATTGGGATCACGGTAGATGAGGGGCGCTTCTTTGAGTTTGATGCCGAACTGGTGTCGGAAGATCCACTCCATTTCCCTCATTATCTGGAGAAGTTGAAGAAGGATCGGGAGAAAACGGGGCAAAATGAAGCAGTGGTTACTGGGGAGTGTACCATCGGTGGCTACCCTGCAATCATCGGTGTGATGGATTCCCATTTTCGTATGGGCAGCATGGGCTCTGTCGTCGGTGAAAAAATTGCGCGTGCCGCCGATCGCGCTGCGACCAAACGATATCCTTTTATTTTATTTTCCGCTTCCGGTGGAGCCCGCATGCAAGAAGGGGTCCTCTCTTTGATGCAGATGGCTAAAACCAGTGCGGCCCTGGAACGGTTGCACCGGGAACGACTGCTGTTTGTTTCCATTTTGACCAATCCTACCACTGGGGGTGTTTCCGCCAGCTTTTCTTCCCTGGGTGATTTAAACATCGCTGAACCGGAAGCGCTGATCGGATTTGCCGGACGACGGGTGATTGAGCAGACCGTACGCCAAAAACTGCCCGATGATTTTCAGACGGCAGAGTTTTTATTGAAACACGGTCAGCTGGACCAAGTGGTGCATCGCTCCCGCATGCGGGATACCTTGATACAAATTTTGGACTTGCATACGGATGGGGGGGAGAACAATGAATAACGGACAATTGTCTTTTGAGCGTCCGTTGGTGGACCTGCGGGACAAGATCGCCGAATTGGAGCAATTCAGTAAAGAGAAGTCGATCGATCTCTCCCTCGAAATTGAGAAACTACAGGAAAAAGCGCGACGGATGGAGGAAGAAATCTACGGTAATCTGACCACTTGGCAAAAGGTACAGATTGCCCGCCATGCTTCACGACCCACTACATCGGATTATATCCGCTCTCTGTTTACGGATTTTATGGAGCTACACGGGGATCGCCTGTATGGCGATGATCCTGCCATCATCGGGGGGATCGCCAAGCTGGACGGTCGTCCAGTGACTGTGATCGGACATGAGCGGGGCAAAGATACAAAAGACAAAGTCGCCCACAACTTCGGTCTTCCTCATCCCGAAGGGTATCGGAAGGCACTCCGCCTGATGCAACAAGCGGATAAGTTTGGACGGCCGATCATCTGTTTTGTAGACACCCAAGGCGCTCACCCTGGGGTTGAAGCGGAAGAGCGGGGGCAAAGTGAAGCTATCGCCCGCAATCTACGCGAAATGGCAGGCTTTCGTGTGCCCATCGTCTGCGTGGTGACCGGTGAAGGCGGAAGTGGTGGTGCGTTGGCCATCAGCGTGGGCAACCGTTTGTTGATGTTGGAGCACGCGTATTACTCCGTGATCTCCCCGGAAGGGGCGGCGGCCATTTTGTGGCGGGATGCAGCCAAAGCGCAAGAAGCGGCGGAGGCGTTAAAAATTACGGCCCAAGACTTGCACGCACTCGGCGTGATCGACACGGTCATTCCGGAACCTAAAGGTGGCGCCCATAAGGACCCCGCTGCCCAGGCACAGGCGATTAAGAAAAATATTCTCGCTACCCTGGACTCCCTCACTGGAATGGATGGGGATGCGTTGGTGTTGGATCGGCATAAAAAATTTGAGAAGATCGGGGTTTACTCCACCGTGGGTTGAATTTTTCAACCACGGCTCTCTTTTTGTCCCGCATGGACGAAAATCGTCCCGGAGGGTGGAAAGACAAGGGCAGAGAGTGTCGGGTGAATGAGATCCTTTGCGTGACAAGAGATCGAAGGCACTTTATCTCCCGATCACCCTGGTAATGATGACTGCTCTTGCTTGAAAAAGAGAGAATTGATTGATCCGTATAGGAGAGGTGAAAGTAGATGAAACGTATTGCGGTTTTAACCAGTGGAGGCGACTCACCAGGGATGAACGCCGCCATTCGCGCTGTTGTCCGCAAAGGTCATCACCATGGTTTAGAGGTATGGGGCGTGCGTAGAGGGTATACCGGGCTGATCCAGGGCGATATGATCGAGATGAGTCTGGGATCGGTGGGGGATATTATTCACCGTGGTGGGACGATACTACACAGTGCCCGCAGTGAAGAATTTAAAACAGCACAAGGTCAGGAGCAAGCGGTAGCCAATCTGAAGCAAAAAGGGATTGACGGATTAGTCGTCATCGGCGGCGACGGCAGCTTTCGCGGGGCGCAGAAGCTGACGGAACGCGGATTCCCCACTGTGGGTGTTCCCGGCACCATCGACAATGATATTCCCGGCACCGATTTTACCATCGGCTTTGATACCGCCGTCAATACCGTAATCGACTGCATTGACAAGATCAGGGACACCGCTACCTCCCATGAGCGCACCTATATCGTGGAGGTGATGGGGAGGGATGCCGGCGATATCGCGATTTGGGCCGGCTTAGCCGATGGGGCTGAATCGATTCTAATCCCAGAGGCGCCCTATCAGTTGGATCAGATTGTGGAACGCTTGTCCAGGGGGAGCAAGCGCGGGAAAAAACACAGTATTATCATTGTGGCTGAAGGCGTCGGTTCCGCGGTAGAAATCGGCCGTCAGATCAAAGAGAAAACGGGGTCTGAAACCCGTGTAACCGTGCTGGGCCATATTCAGCGCGGCGGTTCCCCTACCGCCCATGATCGGGTTTTGGCAAGTCGGATGGGTGCGGAAGCGGTGGATCTTCTGCTACAGGGAAAAAGCGATTATATGGTGGCGATCCAAGCCAACCAAATTACAGGGTTGCCTTTTGAAGAAGCGTTTGCGATGAAACATCAACCGGATATGTCCATATACCATTTGGCCGAAATTTTGGCGATCTGAAAGGAAGGACATCGATGCGCAAAACAAAAATCGTATGTACGATCGGTCCGGCGAGCGAAGATCTGGATACACTCAAAAGTCTCATCCAAGTGGGAATGAATGTGGCTCGGCTCAATTTTTCCCATGGGGACCATAACGAGCATTTACAAAGAATTAATCGCATTCGCCAAGTGGAAAAAGAGCTGGGTACGCGCGTGGCACTGTTGCTGGATACCCGTGGACCGGAAATCCGTACAGGGGAATTGAGTGTTGATCAGTTGGAGTTGGAAACCGGTGCTGACTTTACATTGACCACAGAGATCATTCAAGGTGATAGCACCAGAGTTTCCGTTTCCTATTCTGGATTGGTCCATGATGTTGCACCCGGTTCCATTATTTTGATTGATGACGGGTTGATCAGTCTCAAAGTAAAAGAAGTGGCGGGAACGGAAATCCATTGCCACATCATGAACGGAGGTCCCTTGAAGAGTCGGAAAGGGGTTAACGTTCCCGGCGTTTCTGTCAACCTTCCGGGAATTACGGAGAAGGATGCCGCTGACATTCGTTTTGGTATTGAACAGGGAGTCGATTTTATCGCGGCATCCTTTGTGCGAAAGCCGGAAGATGTGCTGGAGATTCGTCAAATTCTGGAGGAATACGGAGCCGATATCGCTATTATCTCCAAAATTGAAAACCGTGAAGGTGTGGAAAACCTGGAATCGATCTTGTCGGTATCCGACGGGCTGATGGTTGCTCGAGGTGACTTAGGGGTGGAGATTCCCGCCGAAGAGGTGCCGATCGTTCAAAAGGAAATGATTCGCTTATGCAATCGCCTGGGTAAACCGGTGATCACAGCGACACAAATGTTGGACTCCATGCAACGCAATCCTCGTCCCACCAGGGCTGAAGCGAGCGATGTAGCCAACGCCATCATCGATGGCACCGATGCGATCATGTTATCGGGTGAAACGGCGAGTGGCCGGTATCCGCTGGAAGCGGTGCAAACGATGGATCGGATTGCCTCCCGCACGGAAAGTTCTCTAAAATATCGAGACCTGTTTCGAGAACGGATCGAAGAAACGGATGTCAGCATCCCCGATTCCATCAGCCAAGCGGTTGTTCATACAGCCTGGACGCTGAAATCATCGGCCATCATCACATCAACCGAAAGTGGACGCACCGCCCGGATGGTTTCCAAATATCGTCCCCAGGCTCCGATTGTGGCGGTAACGGTCCATGAATCCGTTTTGCGTAAATTGTGTTTAATTTGGGGGGTTTACCCCTTGTTGGGTAACTTGGTTACCTCCACTGATGAAATGCTGAAATCCGCCATTACGGCTTCACTGGAATCCGGATATGTACGGCATGGAGATTCTGTCGTCATTACTGGTGGCGTCCCTGTGGCTCAATCGGGGACGACCAACCTGATGAAGGTTCATGTGATTGGGGATGTGCTGGCCAAGGGCCAAGGGGTAGGTAAAAAAGTGTTGACGGGGAAAGTGGTGGTTGGCACCAGCCCGCAAGAATTACGCGATAAAATGACGGATGGCGCCATCTTGGTCACCCGTAGCACAGATAAGGATATGATGGACTCCTTTGAGCGAGCGGCCGCAGTGATTGTGGAAGAGGGAGGACTGACCTCCCATGCGGCAGTGGTGGGCCTCAGCCTTGGGATTCCCGTTGTAGTTGGAGTGCAAGATGCGGTTCGGTTATTTCAAGACGGCATTGAAGTAACCGTCGATGCGGAGAGAGGCCATATCTATTCTGGTAGAGCCAATGTATTATAACGCTCACAATAAAGAGGCGCTGATGGGAGATACCCTGTCAGCGCCTGTTTAAACGCTAGATGATACCGAGTTTCGGAAATATCCACCAACGGAGCCGTCTACGTCGTTTTTTTCGCTTTGACAGCTTCATGTTTGCTTCACCTCATTCCTTCTTACCGTACAGGATCCGTATCTTTTGTTTCTATAATATCCATAAGTAGGAGGTTTGGCTATTCACAGTATGTGTGATGGTTACCGGAAATATGTAAAATTCGGGGCGATCGCTGAAGAAATTCGTCCATCCTCCCCTTCTCTGCTATAATGAAAATTAATTTCAATTGTGGAGGCAACCAGAGTGCCGATGAATGAACCTTTTCATGAAGAGCGATTCCAGGTGCGATATCAGGAAACCGACCAGATGGGTGTCGTTCATCACAGCCAGTATGCGGTCTGGTTTGAGGTGGGGCGAATTGGATTGATTGATCGCCTGGGGTTATCCTATGGAGAGCTGGAGAAAAAGGGGATGCTCCTACCCGTGGTCGATCTTCGTTGTCGATATGTGGCCTCTGCCAGATTTGGCGATGAAGTCGGGATTCGCACACAGGTGGATGAAATCCGGGGACCCAAATTGACGTTTGCATATGAAGTGGTGCGGGTGGGTGACAAACAGCGGTTGTCACACGGAAAAACCATTCACCTATGGGTTGATGGCAACATGAAGCCCTTTGATTTTGAGCGTAAGCAGCCCGATATAGCGAGATGTTTACGCAGGTTTGCCCGCAGCAGTGAAAAAGGAGAGTGAGGGACATGGCGTTTCGGATCATGATTCTTTTGCTGATTATTGTTCCGGCGCTGGAAATTTGGGGGTTGATCACTGTAGGGGGATGGATCGGCCCATGGCCCACGGTATTGTTGGTGATCGCCACGGGTGTCGTCGGCGGTTATCTGGCTAAATGGCAGGGACTGCAAACCTTGCGATTGGCACAGATCCAGCTGCGAAATAATGAACTGCCCGGTGAAGCGATTCTGGACGGCATCTGCATTTTGTGTGGGGGGCTGTTACTACTAACTCCCGGTTTTTTCACAGATATAGTTGGATTTTTCCTGTTAATACCCTATACCCGTGGGATGATAAAGGTGTTCATCAAGAAAAACCTAACCCGTATGATGCAAAACGGGACGATTGTATGGGTTTCCCGACGCTAAATACCCCCTATGATTTCCTGTAAAATGTATATAAAAAGCAAATAAAGGGAATTTTTAATGCCGATTTCGAAAAGCGGTTCCAAGGTCTGCAACAGATCGGGTGAATCATGCGTTTTTTTGTGGTAAACTGAAGAGGGCGATACGGGGCACGAAAGGCTTTCGTAATGGAATCGTGGACGCTCATAAGGAATGAACGGTTCTTTTACAAAAAGTTTTGCAACGCGTAGTCACTTTTTTGAAGTATGAAGAAAAGTAAGCGCTTTGCATTCATGATTATATGGAAAACGTTTTTTCATTTTCCCGACTGTCCGGCCTGATGTAGTGCCCAAGCACCATATAGAAAAGGAGCGATTATATGACGGTTGCCAAAGGATTGGAGGGTGTCGTTGCTCTTGACTCAAAGATCAGTTCCATTGTGAATGGTGTACTTACTTACCGCGGCATCGATATCGATGATTTAGCCGAAAACTCAAACTTCGAAGAAGTATCCTTCCTTCTTTGGAATGGACGGCTACCCAAACAGGACGAATTGGATGTGTTAAAACAGCGGTTGGCATCCGAAGCTGCGTTGCCTGAGGGCGTAGTGGAGCAGTTAAAAGCATATCCACAAAATGCTCATCCCATGTCTGCCCTTCGCACCGCCGTTTCCACCCTGGGTTTGTACGATGGACGCGCAGATGAAATCAGTGAAGAATTAAATCTTGATAAAGCGATTAGCCTGACGGCCAAAATGCCGACGATTGTAGCGGCTCTGTTTCGCATCGGCAAAGGGGAAGAGCCGGTAGCGCCACAGGAGCATCGAGGCTTTGCGGAAAACTTTGTCTATATGCTCCATGGGCAGGAACCGGATGCGGTTGCGGTGAAGGCGATCGACAAAGCTCTGATTTTACATGCCGATCATGAGCTAAATGCCTCTACCTTCGCCGCCCGGGTAACGACGGCTACCTTATCGGACTTGTATTCTGCCATTACTACGGCGATTGGTACATTGAAAGGGCCCTTGCACGGTGGTGCCAATGAAGGCGTGATGGCGATGCTGGAGGAAATCGGCAGCATCGACAAAGTGGAAGCGGTTATTAACCGGAAGTTGGAAAACAAAGAAAAAATCATGGGCTTTGGCCATCGTGTTTACAAAGACGGCGATCCGCGGGCAAAGCATTTGCGCGAAATGTCCCGTCAGTTGGCTGAACAGACCGGAGATGCGAAATGGTTTGAGATGTCGGTTCAAATTGACGACCTCATTCAACATGAAAAGGGATTAAAACCCAATGTGGACTTCTACTCCGCTTCCACCTACCATTACTTGGGTATCCCCCGCAATTTGTTTACGCCTATTTTTGCAATCAGTCGTGTGTCTGGATGGACTGCCCATGTGTTGGAGCAGTACAGTGACAACCGTCTAATCCGGCCGCGGGCCGATTATGTTGGACCGGTCGACGTTTCCTACGTGCCTATCGATCAACGCTAAATCTGCGATACCATGCCCATTCCAATTCGCAACTAAAAAAGGAGTGTTATTATGGCGCCGTTGGAAGCACCGCAACGTGGAGAAAAAATTACCCTTCAAAATGGTGAGCTTCAGGTTCCTAACAATCCGATCATCCCGTTTATCGAAGGGGATGGAACGGGTCCCGATATTTGGGCGGCTGCCCGTCGTGTGCTTGATGCTGCAGTGGAAAAAGCATACGGCTCCACCAAAAAGATCGAGTGGTTTGAGATCTATGCTGGCGAAAAAGCGTACAATCAGCACGGTGAATGGTTGCCTCAAGAAACCCTGAAAACGATTGAGGAATATTACGTTGCGATCAAAGGGCCGTTGACCACCCCGGTGGGTGGAGGCATTCGCTCCCTAAACGTCGCTCTGCGGCAAGAGTTGGATTTGTTTGTATGTGTGCGGCCGGTCCGTTATTTCAACGGAGTCCCCTCCCCAGTGAAGCGGCCGGAAGATGTCGATATGGTGATTTTCCGCGAAAACTCTGAAGATATCTATGCAGGTATCGAGTGGGAGGCAGAATCGGAGGAAGCGCAAAAAGTAATCCGTTTCCTGCGTGAGGATATGGGTGTGAAAAAGATCCGCTTCCCTGAAACTTCTGGTATCGGTATCAAGCCTGTTTCTCGTGAAGGAACGGAGCGGTTGGTCCGGTCTGCGATCCAGTACGCTTTGGATCATGGTCGCAAAAGCGTCACATTGGTGCATAAAGGAAACATTATGAAATTCACGGAAGGTTCCTTTAAAAATTGGGGCTATGAATTGGCTGCCCGTGAATTTGGCGATAAAGTGTTTACCTGGGTGCAATATGACGAGATCAAAGAGAAAGACGGGCTGGAGGCTGCCAACCGAGCACAGGCGGAAGCGGAAGCCGCCGGCAAGGTTATCGTCAAGGACTCGATCGCTGATGCATTCTTACAACAGATTTTAACCCGACCGGCCGAGTATGATGTAATCGCTACTCTTAACCTGAACGGCGATTATGTTTCCGACGCTTTGGCTGCACAGGTAGGTGGGATCGGGATTGCACCGGGTGCCAACATTAACTTTGAAACTGGGCATGCCATCTTTGAAGCGACTCATGGCACCGCACCCAAATATGCGGGATTAGATAAGGTAAATCCGGGGTCTGTGATTTTATCCGGTGTGCTGATGCTGGAACATTTGGGCTGGCAAGAAGCAGCGGATCTCATTTATGGTGCGATGGATAAAACGATCGAGCAAAAACACGTTACCTACGATTTCGCCCGGTTGATGGAAGGGGCAACAGAATTAAAGTGCTCCGAGTTTGCTACAAAACTGATCGAAAATTTATCGCGCTAACCCCCTCTGCATACTACCTTCCACATGTACCGTAGGAAACTACGGGAAATTAAGCTCGTGGAGAGGACTCGTTGGAGACTCGATGAATCGAGAAGCTCTACCACTTACCTGTGAGCAGTTCACAAAACAATCAGTGGGGGAACAACAGCCCCCCACTGATTAAGTTTTACTCATCATTTCAACAATCGTTGAGGAGGACGCACATCATGTCGATTCGCAGAAAGAAAATTTCCATTATCGGCAGCGGCTTTACCGGTGCCACCACTGCATTGATGCTGGCACAAAAAGAGTTGGGAGATATCGTGCTGGTCGATATCCCGCAAGCGGAAGGCCCGACCAAGGGAAAAGCGTTGGATATGGCGCAAGCGGGTCCGGTAGAGGGGTTTGATGCTCAGGTTACCGGGACCGTCGATTATAAGGATACCGCTGAATCTGACTTGGTGATCATCACTGCGGGGATTGCTCGTAAGCCGGGAATGAGCCGGGATGACTTGGTGAGCACCAATGCCAAGGTGATGCGTTCGGTTACTGAGCAAGTGGTGAAATACTCCCCGAACTGTACAATTCTAGTATTGACCAATCCGGTGGATGCGATGACATATGAAGTGTTCCGTACCTCCGGTTTCCCCAAAAACCGCGTGATCGGTCAATCCGGAGTGCTGGATACCGCCCGTTTCCGCACATTTGTGGCGCAAGAGCTGAACCTGTCCGTCGAAGATGTAACCGGTTTTGTGTTGGGGGGACATGGTGACGATATGGTGCCGCTGGTCCGTTACTCTTATGCCGGTGGGATTCCATTGGAGAAGTGGTTGCCCCAAGAGCGCTTGGACGCCATCGTAGAGCGCACCCGTAAAGGGGGCGGCGAGATTGTGGGCTTGTTAGGTAACGGTAGTGCTTACTACGCCCCCGCCGCTTCTCTGGTGCAAATGGCAGAAGCGATCTTAAAAGACAAACGCCGCGTATTGCCGGCCATCGCTTATTTGGAAGGCGAATACGGATACAAGGATATGTATCTCGGTGTTCCTGTTGTCTTGGGTGGAAACGGCTTGGAACAAATCATTGAGCTGGATCTGACAGAAGAGGAAAAAGCAGCTCTCGACCGTTCTGCCGATTCGGTACGTAGTGTAATGAAGGTACTGGGTTAACGGGAGATCGAGTGTCCTATCAACAAAGGTTGTTCAGGCGGTCGGGAGTGGATTTCCGCCTTTGATCCATGCGTGGCAGAGTCGCTCATTCGGAAGTCCATCCCTCCCAAAATACAATCAAAGATACCCGATGGGACATCTAGGCTGAGCAGGGGGCGGTTTTCAACTTGCTGTTGGCAAACGCTTGAGGGAGTGTCGAGGTGGTGATCCCAATCCACAGTCGCAATGCTTCCAGGTTAGCCGGAGTCGCTTAATGCCTCCCATAACTTCGCTACCTTCTGACCCTTAAGTGTGTTGGTTACATCTGGGCCCGCAAGCCGGGCCCTTTTTACATCGGAGAAGGCGGCTCCCTCTTTATCTGATATGGAAGTTCAATCCCACCTCTTCTGACTGGTTCAACCTGCATCGATAAAGAAGCCACCTCACTGCTTGAAATTTTAATCAATACACGTTTAAAATGAAAGCGCATACAAAAGGAGGCTTATTATGTTTTCCGGAAAAAAGCGAAAAGCGCAAGTGGAGTGGAAAGATGTCAACCTGGGTGAAACGGATGAATCGATTCGGCAGGTGGACGGGCGGGATGTGTTTTTGTATCTGGGGGTAACGGAAGATACCAACCCGTTGTATTCACAATCCGGATATGCAGAGCAAACACCCTACGGGCAGGTGATTGTGCCGCCGGGGCTGCTGTTGGGGTGGGTGTATAGCCGTGTATCAGAACGATTGCCCGGTCCGGGAAGCCGAGTGATCGGACAGCGGATCACCTTTCCACAAACAGCGCACGATGGAGCGAAGATTCGATTGCAGATGGAAGTGATGGGCAAGGATGATGAGAGTCGTCTACTCACCCTGGCGATTGCAGGGGAAGATGAAGAGGGACGTAGGGTGATGGAAGGGGAGCTGGATGTGATCGGCCCTCCTGTGATGAATGACTTATTTCGTGATACCTATAAAAATTTTTAACCCACCTAAACAGAGACTCGCTCATTGGAGTGAGCTTTTTTTGTATGGAGGAGGGATTGTCAGGGACTTTACGGATTGATGGCATATCGTTAACATGGATGTGGATTGAGAGTCTGCTGCTGAGGGAGGATAACGCATAGCAGGTCTGTTGATATACAACCGGTTGAGAACTGCTGAAGTGGAGGGTGGTTAGATGGAAAAGCGTGTCCTAGTCGTGGATGATGAGCCTTCGATTGTGAAGTTGGTTCAGTTTAATTTAGAAAAAGAAGGATATAAAGTAGGGGTGGCTTCCGATGGGGAAACGGCTCTCCGGATGGTGAAAGAGATGCAGCCGGATCTGTTGGTGCTGGATTTGATGTTGCCAAAAGTGGATGGCTTAGAAGTTTGCAAACAGGTCCGGCGAGAGAACCATCACCTGCCGATTTTGATGTTGACAGCTAAGACGGAGGAGTTTGACAAAGTGCTGGGTTTGGAGCTGGGAGCGGACGATTATATGACGAAGCCCTTTAGCCCGCGGGAACTGGTGGCCCGAGTCAAGGCGATTTTTCGTCGGGTGGATGTTTCCAGGGAACAGGCAGCTCCGGAAAAGCAAGCGGCAATGGAAATCGGGAACCTGGTGATCGATAAAGAAGGGTATGAAGTGTTGCGCGATGGCCAATCGGTCGATCTGACACCGAAGGAATTTGAATTATTGATCTATCTGGCTGAGCATCGGGGACGGGTGTTATCCAGAGACCAATTGCTAAATGCGGTCTGGGATTATGATTACATCGGGGATACACGGATCGTGGATGTTCATGTCAGCCACTTGCGTGAAAAAGTGGAAGAAGACTCCCGCAACCCGGCCTATATTAAAACGGTGCGCGGCATCGGTTATAAGTTTGAAGGACCGAAAAAGGGATGAAGTCCCTCCGCAACCGCTTAACTTTGATCTTTATCGTTCTGATTGGATTGTCGGTTTTGGGTACCGGCATTTTTGTAGCTTTATTGTTAAAAGCTTCTTATTTGGGTTCGTTGACGGATCGCCTGGCCAAAGAAGGGCAACTACTGGCGGATACACTCGACTGGCAGGCGATCGCTACAGAACCGGAAGTGTTTCAACAACAGGCGGAGAAGTATAGTCAAGCCTTAGACGCGCAAGTGATGCTGATTGGAGCTGACGGGACGGTGGTGGGGGATTCTGAGCGCCCGCCGGTGGAGTGGGGGAATCTGTCCCAGGTTCCGGAAGTCGCTCGTACGCTTCGCAACCAAACGGAAGATGGGTATAATCGGGTAACCACAGAAGATCGTCTACTCGTCTACCTCCCGGTGGAAAAAGGCGGGAGAGTGCAGGGAGTGGTCCGAATTGCATTGGATCTGGATATTGTTAACCGTTCGCTCACACATGTCTGGGTATCGCTGACGGTGGGGTTGTTGATTGCATACCTAGCGGCGGCGATTGTCAGTTCACAAATCGCCTCCCGCATTACCAAGCCACTGGAAGAGATTACACAAGTGGCGGTGGATATCGCACGTAACAAATTTCATCGTCGCATTCCCGTTCGCAAACGGGATGAGATTGGACGGCTGGCAGCGGCCATCAATCGCATGGCGGCGGGTTTACGCTATCAGCTGGAAACGATCCGTAAAAGCGAGCGCCGCCTTACCAGTGTGATTGAAACGATGGAGAGCGGCTTGCTGATGGTGGACTCCGAGCAAAAGGTGACCTTGGCCAATCAGGCAATTTATCGCTTTTTTGATGTCAAAACTTCACAATTGCTGCATAAACCCTTGGATCGAGCTGTGTTTCACGATCTCAATGTTCTGATTGAACAAGCGATTGCCTCTGGGGAACGGGTACGGGATGAATTGCATTTGTATTTTCCGCAGGAGCGGATTATCGAGGTGAATTTAACCCCGATATGGGGAGAAAAAGACGGGATGGGCGTAGTGGCGGTACTGCACGATATTACTCCTATCCGCCGTTTAGAGAAGATGCGAACGGAATTTGTGGCCAACGTTTCCCATGAACTGAAAACACCGGTTACTTCCTTACGCGGTTTTGCGGAAACATTGTTGGACGGCGCGGCAGAAGACCCCGAAATGCAGCGCGAATTTCTGGAAATCATTCATCGGGAAAGTCTGCGGCTGGAGCGTTTAATCAGTGATCTGTTGGATCTTTCCAAAATCGAGTCACGTAAAATGCCGATTCAATTGGAACCGATCCGGGTAAAATCATTGATTCAACCGTTGGCGCAAACCGTAGAAGAAGAAATGAAGAAAAAAGAGCTGCTTTTCCGTCTTGAGTTGGAGGAAGATTTTACCGTTGAAGTGGATAAAGATCGTTTTTCCCAGATCGTCATCAACCTGTTGGCAAATGCCATGTCGTATACTCCCGCAGGGGGTTCAATCGTATTGTCTGCGGGACGGAAAGAGGATCGCTGGTGGCTGCAGGTGGTGGACACCGGCATTGGTATTCCAGAGGAAGATCTTCCCCGTATCTTTGAACGATTCTACCGCGTGGATAAAGCCCGCTCCCGTGAATCCGGGGGAACCGGTTTGGGATTGGCGATCGTCAAGCATTTGGTCGAATCCCACCACGGAGAAATCCAAGTCGATAGCCAGGTAGGCAAAGGAACCACCTTTACGTTAACCTTTCCCCTTTAGGAATGCGAGCAGGAATCCTCCCTTTTTAATGGGGTAGATGAAAGTGAGTATTGCTCGGCATCCCCTTTGTGGGGGATGCTTAGAGCAACCTTCTTTCCCTTTTGGCAGAAAAAAGAGGTTTGTTGAATTTATCATACGCACATATATGTTGTACATTGAAAACCACCCCGACGTTCCGCGATAAGTTGTCAGCAGCCTCTGCCCCCCACTTAGGGGTCTTTTTTGTTGGAGCGAATCAACTTCCTGCCTTAACAAAATCTTTACAATCCGTTTATTTTAGAACAATAGTCTACCGATATAGTCGTTTTAGGATTAAGCAATAATAACGAGAAACCATACTGTTAATTCTCTAGGGGGATCTGAACATGTGGCGAAAAGGTCTGAAGGTAGCAGGTGCCATCGGCTTATCGTTGGCATTGATCGTGGGGTGCTCCAACGGTGGTAACGGCGGAGACCAAAGTGAAGGCGGCGGGTTGAGCGGAAACTTGATCGCGGTTGGTTCCAGTGCGATGCAACCGTTGGTTGAAGAAGCTGCTGCCAAGTTTATGGAAGAAAATTCTGGTGTAAACATCACCGTTCAAGGTGGTGGAAGCGGGGCGGGTCTGAGTGCAGCGATGGACGGCTCTGCTAACATCGGAAACTCCGATGTGTTCGCGGAAGAAAAAGACGGCATCGATTCAGAAAAAGTGGAAGACCATCAAGTATTTGTGGTTGGTATGGGCCCGGTTGTTCATCCGGAAGTGGGTGTGGATGAACTGACCCAGGAACAGCTGATCGATATCTTTACCGGTGAAGTGAAGAACTGGAAAGAGGTTGGCGGTAAGGATCAAGAAATCGTGTTGGTCAACCGCCCAGAAAGTTCCGGTACCCGTGCCACCTTTGCTAAGTTTGCACTCGATAACAATGAAGAGTTCCGCGGTAAAGGCGGCATCGAAGAAGACTCTTCCGGTACCGTGCAAAAAATTGTGGGCGAAACCCCTGGTGCTATCGGCTACTTGGCTTTCTCCTACTTTAATGACAAAGTGACTCCGTTGAAACTGGACGGTGTGGAGCCCACTGATGAGAATGTATACAGCGGTGAGTGGTATGTGTGGGCTTACCAGCACATGTATACCAACAAAGATAGTCAAAGCAAGGAACTGGAACAAGCGTTCATCGATTATATCTTGAGCGATGAGATTCAAGAATCCTTGATCCCTGAACTGGGCTATATCCCGGTGAACAAGATGGAAGTGGAACGGGATCCCGAAGGGAAAGTAAGCGAGAAAAAATAAGGCATCATTACAACTATAAATTCAGCAAGTAAGGGGAAGACAGCGATCCATGTCTATCCCCTCCTTGCTTTGTAGAAAGGAACGGGCCTTATCCATGCAAAATGATGTGCAGAACTCTTTGGGTGAAATTTTGGCCAAGCCGGCTAAAAAGCAAAAGCGAATCGAGGTCATGGGTCGAACGCTAACGCTGGTAAGTGCATCGATGCTGATCATCACTTTAGCTTCCTTGCTCTATTTTATCGCCAGTAAAGGGTTATCCACTTTCTTTGTCGACGGTGTCAGCCTCTCCAACTTTTTTTCTACCAATTGGGGCCCAAATGTGTCTCCGGATCAAGGCGGCCCTTTCTATGGTGCACTTGCTTTTATCGTCGGTTCATTTTTGGTAACGATTTTGGCCGCTCTTATCAGTGCTCCACTGGGAGTCGGGGCAGCCATCTTTATGACGGAAATCGCCCCAGCATGGGGGCGCAAAGTATTACAACCGGTGACGGAATTATTGGTGGGGATTCCCTCTGTCGTTTATGGATTTATCGGTTTAACGGTCTTGGTCCCCTTTATCCGCAATCATTTGGGAGGACAGGGATTTAGCTTGCTGGCAGGTGTGATCGTTTTATCGGTGATGATTCTTCCGACAATTACCAGCATCGCCGTCGATACGATCCAAGCGATTCCTAAAAAAATCCGGGAAGCTTCATATGCCTTGGGAGCCACCCGTTGGCAGACGATTTCGCGCATTCTGGTGCGGACTTCGCTGCCGGGGTTGATGACCGGTGTGGTGCTGGGGATGGCCCGTGCCTTCGGGGAAGCGCTGGCGGTACAGATGGTGATCGGGAACTCCGGTATGGTACCGGGGAGCTTGTTGGAGCCTATTAGCACATTGACCAGCGTGATCACACTTAACATGGGTAACACGGTCCAAGGGTCCACTTATAACAATGCGCTATGGTCGATGGCCTTCATTCTGCTGCTCATGACCCTCTTTTTCATCCTGTTGATTCGCTTGATGACGCGAAGGAGAGAATATTGATGAATGCCAAGGTAGCGGATCGGATTGCCACTGTTCTGTTTTATATGATTGCCCTTTTGATTGTCGGTTTGTTGACGGGCTTGCTTGGATTTATTTTGGTACGAGGATTGATGGTGATCGATTGGAACTTTCTCACCACTCCCCCTTCGGCTGTAAGGGAAGGTGGGGGAATCGGCCCGCAGTTATTTAATTCCTTTTATCTGTTGGTATTGACCATGCTGATCACCATCCCGTTGGGGTTGGGCGGCGGTATCTACATGGCGGAATACGCCAAGCCCAATAAAGTGACCAGCTTTATTCGACTCAGCATTGAGGTTTTATCATCGTTACCGTCGATTGTGGTTGGCTTGTTCGGTTTGCTGGTCTTTGTCCAGTACACCGGCTGGGGCTTCTCGTTGGCTGCAGGTGCACTTGCCTTGGCTGTCTTTAATTTACCCTTGATGGTGCGGGTGGTGGAACAAGCGATTGAATCCGTTCCACGGGAACAAAAAGATGCCAGTCTAGCGTTGGGTATAACCCACTGGCAAACGATCACCAAAGTGATGCTACCGGTTGCGCTGCCAGGGATTGTGACCGGAACCATCCTCGCATCCGGCCGGGTGTTTGGGGAAGCGGCGGCCATCATGTTTACAGCGGGGATGAGCTCTCCGGCGCTCAATTTTTCCGATTGGGATCCCTCTTCTCCCGCTTCACCGCTCAATCCTTTCCGCCCAGCCTCAACATTGGCGGTTCATATCTGGAAAATCAACTCCGAAGGGTTGATTCCCGATGCGGTGGAAGTGTCAGCGGGAGCATCTGCTGTATTGGTGATCGCGGTATTGCTGTTTAATTTACTCGCTCGTGGATTGGGACGTTATATTCACCGCAAGATGACCTCAAGTTGAAAAAGGGGGAACTCCTGATGTCGATGACTGCTGTGGAACTGGCTATTCACCCCACCTGGAACGAGGAGGCGGCTGCTCAAGAAGAGCTTCTTACGCGCAAGACAGCCTTGGAAACGGAGGATCTCAGTGTTTACTACGGGGAGAAAGCAGCGGTAAAAAATGTGAATCTCTATTTAAAAGAAAGAACGGTTACCGCCTTTATCGGTCCCTCCGGCTGTGGGAAATCGACGTTTCTCCGTAGCTTAAACCGCATGAACGACACGATTGCCGCCGCCCGTGTTACCGGTAAGATCCTAATTGACGGGGTGGATATCAACGACGCCAAAATCAGCGCAGTCAACGTTCGTCGCAATATCGGTATGGTGTTTCAGAAACCGAATCCGTTTCATAAATCGATCTACAACAACATCGCCTACGGTCCGCGTGTGTATGGAGCCGCTAAAAAGGACCTGGATGAAATTGTGGAACGTAGCTTGCGGCGGGTTGGCCTATGGGATGAAGTAAAGGATCGGTTGCACAAATCGGCCTTGGATCTATCCGGAGGGCAACAACAGCGATTGTGTATTGCGCGTACCATTGCGATGGGACCGCAAATTCTGCTTTTGGATGAGCCGACCTCCGCTTTGGATCCGATTTCCACCGCCAAGATTGAAGAGCTGATCCAAGAATTGAAGCAGGAATACACCATCGCCATTGTGACGCACAACATGCAGCAGGCGGCGCGGATATCGGATCGGACTGCCTTTTTCCTGATGGGTGAATGCATCGAATTTGATGTGACCGGTCGCTTGTTTACCAATCCTTCGCAAAAGCAGACCGAAGACTACTTGACCGGCCGTTTTGGTTAAATAAAGGGGAACTGTCGTTATGGCTTCCAAAATTGAGGTAAAGGACTTTAACCTGTTTTATGGGGATCATCAAGCGCTGATCGATACGGAGCTGGAACTGCCGGAAAAGGATGTCACCGCATTGATCGGACCATCCGGCTGCGGGAAATCCACGTTTTTGCGCAGTATCAACCGTATGAACGATATGATCGATGGTGTTCGCACTACCGGAGAGATCTGCATCGACGGCCGTGATGTTTATAACACCGACCAAGACTTAGTGGAATTACGTAAAAAAGTGGGGATGGTGTTTCAACAGCCCAACCCGTTTCCCTTTTCCATTTATGACAATATCGTTTACGGTCCCAAAATCCATGGATTAACGGATAAGAAGAAGTTGGATGAAATTGTGGAAGTAACCTTGCGGCAAGCCAATCTATGGGATGAGGTAAAAGATCGGTTGAAGCAGAATGCGATGGGTCTCTCCGGGGGGCAGCAGCAGCGATTGGTGTTGGCCAGGGTGCTGGCGGTTGAACCGGATATCATTTTGATGGACGAGCCGGCTTCAGCCTTGGATCCGATTTCCACAGAAAAACTGGAAGAACTGATCATTAAGCTAAAGGAAGAGTATACGATTATCATTGTCACCCACAATATGCAACAAGCGGCACGTGTTTCCTCCCGGACAGCCTTTTTCTTAAACGGTGAAATCATCGAATATGACGAGACCAATCGCATTTTTACAAATCCCAGCAATAAAAAAACAGAGGATTATATCACCGGCCGTTTTGGTTGACGGCTTGACATTAACGATGGAAGACGACCAGCATGAGCAACACTGCAAGTGGTTGCCAACCGCGGTTGTCTCTTTTTTGAGAGGAGTGTTTACATTGGTACGACAATTTGACCAATCCCTGAAAGAGGTAAAAACTGTTCTCCTGGAAATGGGAGAAAAACTGGAAGTAGCCATTGACAAAGCGGTAAAATCGCTGGTGCAAGCGGATGTCACCATGGCCAAGAGTGTGCTGGAAAACGATCAAAAAGTAGATGAACTGGAAAACCGCATCGATGAAACAGTCTCCACTTTGATCGCCACTCAACAACCGGTTGCCAAAGATCTGCGCAAGTTGATCGCCGCTCTAAAAATTTCTTCCGATATGGAGCGGATGGCGGATTTGGCTTGCAACATTGCGGAGACGACGCTGTTACTCCAACAAGCGGATCGTACGTTTGATAAAGAGTTGGAAGATATTCCGCGCATGGCAGCCATTACACAAAAAATGGTGCATGATGGGATCAACAGTTATATCGACGGCAATGTGTTACTGGCTAAATCGATGGCGGAAATGGATGATCAAGTCGATCAGTTGTATGAATCCATCGTCAAAGGATTGATGGAGGGCATGATTCAGGAACAGCAGTTTACCGAAGCATCGCTACGGCTTTGCTTTGTCGCCCGCTACCTGGAGCGGATTGCCGATCATGCCACCAATATTGCCGAAAGCATTGTTTATATTGAGACGGGTCAGCGAGAAGATTTAAACTGAGAATAAGGCTGCTCTGACAATGGAAAGCAGGCCCCAGCTCATTTGTATTAAGTGAAGCTAAAGGTATTTTTTCATAAGGCGGTTGACAACGGGCTTGTTTCCGGTGCATAATCATACACAATCACAACCGAACGGAACGGAAACGCTTTGACGGAGACCAGTAGGTAGGACTTACCGCCCAGAGAGCAAAACCCACCGGCTGAAAGGTTTTGCCGGGATTGTCCAGCTGAACCCACCTCCCGATGCGGCCGTTGATCAAAACGGTACGGCATTCCCGCCGTTATCCTGGGAAGGCAGCCAGTATGGCTGAATGGAGTGGGCACATGAACGTGCCAATCAAAGGTGGTACCGCGGAAGAACCCTCTTTCGTCCTTAGGACGAGGGAGGTTTTTTTATTTACGTAGATTCCTGATTAGTAGAACCCCATACGATATCCGGACGTATAAGCGACCGGAGCGAGACTGCTAGAACGTACAGGAGCGAGGTCGGAGATCACTCCTGACCGCCCTGTAATGAGAATCATTGAGAATCATGAATAAAAAATCCACTGATACAATTTCAACTTACGTTGACGGGGGAGAACAAAATGGATCGCCAGACAGTAGTAGTAAAAGTGGGAACGTCATCTTTGACGGATGACCGGGGGAGGTTGGAGGAAGAAAAATTGGCCCGCCAAGTAGACGGTGTGCTTGGTTTAATGGAAACGGGGTATCAGGTGGTGTTGGTTTCATCAGGGGCGATTGCCGCCGGTTTTCATGAACTGGGCCTTTCCTCCCGTCCGCGCACCCTCGCCGGAAAGCAGGCGGCGGCAGCGGTGGGGCAGGGAGCGCTTGTGCAACGCTATCGGGAACGGTTTGCGGCTAAGGGGAAAGGGTGTGCGCAGGTGTTGCTGACGCGGAGCGATTTTGCCGACCGGGTGCGGTACTTAAATGCTCTCGCTACTATTAACTACCTCTTGGGAAAAGAGGTCGTCCCGATTATCAATGAAAACGACTCCGTCGCCGTGGATGAAATCCGGTGGGGAGATAATGATACATTGGCTGCGCTGGTGGCGGGATTGTTGCAGGCAGAGTGGCTGCTGCTCGTGACCAATACTGATGGGCTTTACACCGATAATCCGCATAAAAACCGCCAGGCACAGCCGATACGCCGTCTGACAGAGGTGGATGATACCTTATTGCAACAGGTTGACGGAAGCAAGAGCACCTTTGGCAGCGGCGGCATGCACTCCAAATTGACGGCTGCGCGGTTGGCGGCAAAGACCGGGGTGCGCGTTTATATCGGCACGGCTAAGGATGATCCCAGCTGGATGCGAAACGCTGTGCAACAGGAAGGCAGCGGTACCTATATCGAGGCGGCTGCTCGCCATGTGAGCCGCAAGGAACAATGGATTGCCGTCCACTCCGCATCTACAGGCAGACTACACGTAGACAATGGGGCTGCTCGCGCTTTGTTACAGGAAGGAGGGAGCCTGCTCCCCTGTGGTGTGACCGCGGTGGAAGGGACGTTTGCCGAAGGAGAGATCGTGGAGGTGATCGATTCCATGGGAGTTTCGATTGGGAAGGGACGCATTCGTTATCCGGCGACTCTGATCACTCAGGTAATGGGATGGCAGTCGACGGATGTACTGAAGCTCAACCCGGATGCTCCTGCAGAAGTGATCCACCGCGATGACTGGGTGAGTGCAGTCGGAACAGAGATTTGTTAAGAGAGAGGAGAAGGAAGATGGAACAATCCGATGTGAGAAAAAAGGCGGGATTGGCCCGTTCCAGTGTGCGTCAGCTGGCAAGGCTGGAGGAAAAAGAGAAAAACGCAGCCCTCGAGGCGATCGCAGATGCTATGATAAGACATACAGGGGAAATCTTACGGGAGAATGAAAAGGATTTAGCCGCTGGTGAAACGGTGGGTATATCTGCTGCGTTGACGGATCGACTTACCTTGACGGAGAAGCGGTTGGCGGAGATGGCGGAAGGGCTGCACCAGCTCTGTCAACTGCCGGACCCAATTGGAGAGGTGCTGGAGATGCGAGAGTTGGAAAACGGCCTCCAGATTGAAAAGGTACGGGTTCCCTTAGGCGTAATTGGGATGATTTATGAAGCTCGCCCCAATGTGACCGTAGATGCCGCCGGTCTCGCCTTAAAAACGGGCAATGCGATCGTGTTGCGCGGCAGCTCTTCCGCTTTTCACTCCAACCGAGCATTAACTGGGGTCATCCAACAAGCCTTGACTAATACGGCACTCCCTCCCACTGCGGTGCAGTTGGTGGAGGAGCGGGAGCGAGAGGCGGTACAGGAACTGATGACTGCCAACGGTCTAATCGATGTCATCATCCCCCGGGGAGGCGCGGGTCTGATTCAGCGCGTTGTACAGGAATCGACGGTGCCGGTGTTGGAGACCGGGGTAGGAAACTGCCATCTCTATGTGGATCAGGCGGCGGATGTGGATATGGCGCGAGAGATTGTGATTAATGCCAAAACGGATCGTCCCGCCGTCTGCAATGCGGCGGAAACGGTGCTAGTGCACCGAAAATGGGCAGAGAGCCATCTTGCGGAATTGTGTGAGGCATTAAGCAAATGTGGAGTAGAAATCCGCGGTTGCGATGTGGCTCGAGCATTGGTACCACAGGCGAAGGCGGCAACGGCGGATGATTGGGATACGGAATACCTTGATTTAGTACTGGCGGTAAAAGTGGTCAACTCCCTCGCCGAGGCCTTGGATCATATCGAAAACCACGGCACTCGCCATTCCGAGGCGATCATCACCCAAGACGAGGAGGCGGCCCGTACCTTTTTCATCGGAGTGGACGCCGCTGCCGTCTATCACAACGCTTCCACCCGTTTTACCGACGGTGGCCAGTTCGGTTTCGGCGCTGAGATCGGCATCAGCACACAAAAGCTGCATGCCCGTGGGCCAATGGGTTTAAAGGAAATGACTTCGTATCAATATCGCATCCACGGAAGCGGGCAGATACGGGGATGAAAAGTAAATATAGCAGGGTATAGCCCCTTTTCTCCTTGCCCGGAGAGAGGGGTTTTTTGTAGAGTGCAGCAGAGAAGTGGAGTTAACCTCATAGGTGTAGCTATGGTACTGGACGATTTCGCTTGTACTACCCTGGGTGCCCGCTCATATAATGGATAACAACCAGGGTGGTTTGAAGAGCGGAGGGGGGATTGGATGTATGATTGGTGGATTTGGATCAGTATTGCCATGTTAATCGTCCTCTGTTTGCCCGTATTGGCGATGGCGACGACCATTAGCCATGTCTCAACGCGAGACGGTGCTATTTGTTCGATGGCCTTAGGCACTGTCGTCGGCACTCATGTGGGGGTGATTTCCTCTGTATTGGCCCATCTGCCCTTGTTTGAAGCGGCGGGATGGGGTATTTTTGCCGGTATGGTTGCGGGGGTGTGGATCGGTTGGCGTAGCGGGGTGCGCGGTGTGATTGAGGGAATTGTCGCCGGTTGGATGGGTGGTGGTATGGGAGCGATGATGGGCGTAATGGTGGCACCGGGTTATCGGGTGCTTTTATACCAGGTAGGGACTGTTTTTGTGTTTGGTATCTTATTTTTCCTATTTCTAATGTTAGAGATGCGGCAAAGTACGATTCATGGCGGTAAAACCAAGATCGTTACCTGGACCTTGCTCGCGTATGCCGGTATGGTGCTGATCTTTGGCATTCTGTTGTCCGGTGTGCCGGATGCACTGGTAATTCATTAAAAATCCTAGTCTAACGGTTGAGGGAGAGTAGAGGGCTGAATCAGCCCTTTTTGGTTATAGAGGTATGTCAGCCTTTCTTACAAAATACCAAAATAAACCAAAGGATTATGATCCTTATTAAGCGAATAGAATAAAATATACAGCGAAGGTTTTGTTGATTAATTGTACAAAACCATTAGAATTTCTCGCTTTTTAGGGAACGGGTAAATAGGTGAGATGGTCCATTTCATATGATATGAAATGGATATAAATAGGAAATTACACGAGAATCGACAAGGTTTTACGTTTTCCCTTTTGTAAGAACTATTTAATTAGGTCATTTTTCTGATATAATACATCCGTAGGGGATTACGCACTGCATCGCAACAATTCTCAAGGGGAAAGATGAGGTGCACAAGTTGACAGGATCCGCAGATCTACTGGAAATTCGCAATCTTAAAACGTACTTTTTTACCGATGATGGGCAAGTGCCCGCTGTCAATGGAATCGACCTGAAGATTAAAAAAGGAGAAACCCTCGCACTAGTGGGGGAATCCGGTTGTGGCAAGAGTATGACGTCGCTCTCAATCATGGGGCTTGTCCCTGGAACAGGACGGATCGTGGAGGGTGAGATCCTGCTGGAAGAGGAGGATCTGACCAAAAAGAACGATCAGGAGTTATCGAAGATTCGGGGAAACGATGTCTCGATGATTTTCCAAGAACCGATGACTTCCCTCAATCCGGTTCTCACCATTGGGGATCAGATTATGGAGGGGTTGATCCTTCACCAAAAGCTGAACAAGAGCGAAGCGCGGACACAAGCGGTTCAAATGTTGAAATTGGTGGGCTTCCCCCGTGCAGAGGACATTGTGGATGAATACCCGCATCAATTGTCCGGCGGCATGCGCCAACGGGCGATGATTGCTATCGCCATCGCTTGCAACCCAAAGCTGCTGATCGCCGATGAGCCGACAACGGCACTCGATGTGACGATCCAGGCGCAGATTTTGGATCTGATGCGCGATGTTAAGGAGAAGCTGCAAACCTCCATCCTGTTGATCACCCATGATTTGGGCGTGGTGGCCGAGATGGCGGAACGCGTAGTCGTGATGTATGCCGGTAAAGTGGTGGAAGAGGCGGAAGTGACCGATTTGTTCGATAATCCCGCACACCCATATACCACAGGGCTGATTCAGTCCGTTCCCAGCTTGGATGAGGAAAAAGAACGCCTTTTTTCCATCAAAGGGAATGTCCCTGCCCCTGATGAGCTGCCGCAGGGATGCAAATTTGCCCCTCGTTGCCCAAAAGCGTGGGAGAAATGTTACCAAGAGGAACCGGCGCTCTATGAGGCGGGTTCGCAGCGACGGGTACGATGCTTCCTGTATGAAGAGGGGGAAGGGGGGATGAAGGATGAGTGAAGCATTGTTAGAAGTGCAGCAGTTGTCGAAACATTTCCCCATCCGTGGCGGATTGCTAAAGCGCAAGGTGGGAGATGTGAAGGCGGTGGATCAAGTTAGTTTTAGCGTCGGAAAAGGGGAAACCTTTGCTATTGTCGGTGAATCCGGCTGTGGCAAATCAACCACCGGTCGTACACTACTCCGCCTGCTGGAACCGACTGCCGGAAAAGTCTTATTTGAAGGAAAAGATATCGCGGGTTTGTCCCGCCGGGAACTGCGGGTCGCTCGTCGGGATATGCAGATGGTGTTTCAGGATCCTTTTGCTTCCCT
Organism: Desmospora activa DSM 45169; assembly: GCF_003046315.1. NCBI lineage: Bacteria > Bacillati > Bacillota > Bacilli > Caryophanales > Thermoactinomycetaceae > Desmospora > Desmospora activa. Next base: position 692,809 of record NZ_PZZP01000001.1, read on the forward strand.
AAACCCGACGATGACTGTGGGACAACTGTTGGAAGAGCCGATGGCGATCCATGGCTTATACGACAAAAGTGAGCGCAAAAAAAGAGTACAGGAGTTAATGGATACCGTCGGTCTTAATGCCGGGTTTGTCCAACGCTACCCCCATGAATTTTCCGGGGGACAACGGCAACGGATCGGCATTGCCCGCTCCCTGTCGTTGAAGCCGAAGCTGATTATTGCCGATGAACCGGTGTCTGCGTTGGATGTGTCAATCCAGTCCCAGGTACTTAATCTGATGGAAGACTTGCAAGAGGAATTTTCCTTAACTTATATCTTTATCTCCCATGATTTAAGCGTCGTCAAACATATCGCTGACCGTATCGGCGTCATGTATCTGGGCCGGATGGCGGAAATCGCCCCAAAAAAGGCACTTTACGATAAACCGGCTCATCCCTATACCCAAGCGTTGTTGTCAGCGGTGCCGATTCCCAATCCCAGACTGAAGCGGGAGCGAATCGTTCTCACCGGGGATGTTCCCAGCCCAGCCAATCCGCCGATGGGTTGCGCCTTTCATCCGCGCTGTCCCAAAGCCTTTGATCGTTGCAAGGTGGAACGACCGGAGCTGATCCATCTACAAGATGGCCATTATGTCGCCTGTCACCTCTTTGATGAGGAAGGATCACAACAAGCGGCAGGGTAAAGGGTGAGATTTTGTGAAGGGGGTGGCGCCCGCCAGGAACGATCGAGATGGAATCATCATTACTTCTCAACTCAACAAGGGGGTTAAACGAAGAATGAAGAAGAAATCGCTTTTGCTTGCACTATCTTTGGTTATGGTGCTATCGGTTTTCTTGGCCGCCTGCGGCGGTGGGGATAAATCCGCCGATGGCGGGGATGTTGGTGATCCGGTAAAGGGCGGTTCGGTGACACTGTCGATGTTTAGTGCGCCGACCGGTGTATTTAACCCGGTTTATTATGAAGATCAATATGATTTCAATGTGATCAGCAAGGCTTTTGACGCCTTGTGGGCATACAATGACGACTTGGAACTGGAAAAACCGTTGCTGGCGAAAGAGTGGGAACTCTCCGAAGACGGCAAAGAATTGACGATCACCTTGCAGGATGATATCAAATGGCATGATGGTGAACCCATCACCACCGACGATCTGATCTTTGCTTGGGAGACGATTGCGGCGAAAGACTACTCCGGTTCTCGTTTCTATACGGTGGAGCAGATCGAGGGTGCCGAGGAGAAGCACGAGGGCAAGGCGAAAAGCATCTCCGGCGTGGAAAAAGTGGATGAACAGACGGTAAAAGTCACCTTTAAAGAACGGGCTGCCAACGCCTTGGCCAACCTGTGGTCCTACCCGATACCAGAACATATCTTTAAAGGCATGAGTGATGAACAGATAAAAAACGCTGCTGCTACCAAGAAAGAGCCGGTTGGTTCAGGGCCGTTTAAAATCACCGAAATCAAGCCCAACGAGTATGTCGTATTAGATCGATTTGATGATTACTATCGGGGTGAACCTTACCTGGACAAAGTGATTTGGAAGGTAGTAGAGCAGGAAGTGGCTGTCGGCGCCTTGGAAAATGGAGAGATTGACGCTTTGGGCCAAATCGCACCGACTGAATTTGACGCCCTGAAGAAAAACGAAGACCTGGTAGTGGAAGAGGACCAGGATTTCGGTTATCAATATATGGCCTTTAATCTGGATAAGAAAAGCGTACAAGATAAAGCGCTCCGTCAAGCGATCACATACGGTATTAACCGTCAAGCGCTTGTAGATGGATTGCTTAAGGGTCACGGCTCAGTGCTGAACCAACATATACCGCAACGGAGCTGGGCTTATAACAAAGACTTAGACGATGCTTACTCTTACGATCCGGATGAGGCGAAAAAGATTTTGAAAGATGCCGGTTATGAGGATAAAGACGGAGACGGGTTTGTGGAAAATCCCGACGGGAAGAAACTGCAACTCACTTTGTCCTACCCCACTGGAAACCCAATCAGGGAGAAGTCTGCCCCGATCATTGTGGAAGATCTGAAGAAGATCGGTGTCAACATGAAGCTGAATCGACCCACTGAGGCAAGTGTTCATTTTGACAATATCGAAAAAGGGAAATATGAAGTAGCCCTAGCTGGTTGGAGCCTGACTCCCGATCCGGATCCCTCCGGCATCTGGCTGAGTACCGATAAATGGAACTACGCCCGTTGGAAAAACAAAGAAAGTGACGAGTTGATCAAAAAGGGCGTCTATTCCAAAGATGCTTTGGATCAAGACAAACGGGCACAGATCTATCAAGAATGGACTGAAGTAGTAAGCGAAGACGCTCCCTTTGTTTTCTTGTATGCTCAGAACTGGATCGAAGCCTGGAACCAACGGGTACAAGGCGTCAAATTTGGCTATAGTGGCGCTCTTGAAAGTGAAGATGCTCATGAATGGTGGATTCCAGAAAACCAGCAGTAAATGAAACGGATCGCAGTAAGGAAAGACGGGCGTGCCAGCAGTGGAATCACGGCTGCACGCCCGTTTCTTTTGTAGCGACGGGTATTCAGATGCGCTGATTGTAGTTTTAATCTAAATGCGGGAAAGGGGGCTCTTTCAATGTATCAGTACATTTTGCGACGTACACTCATCTTTATCCCCATGCTGATCGTGATCTCGATGCTGTTGTTTGCGTTGGTTCAGATTGCTCCCGGTGATGCTTTTACTGGACAGTTAGATCCCAATCAGGATGCGGAGTATTATGAGGAGCTCCGTGCACGCTTCGGTTTGGACAAACATCCAGTGGAACAATATATTGCTTGGGCCGGCAACTTTATTCAGGGTGAGATGGGTATCTCTTTTCGTCACCGACTGCCAGTAAATGAAATGATCACCGATCGAATCGGCAATACCCTCTTCCTGGCGGTCTTCTCCTTACTCCTCACTTATGCCATAGCCGTTCCCTTAGGCATTTTCTCAGCCCAATACCCATACAGCAAGTCGGATTACACTTTGACAGGTTTGGCTTTTATTGGGATATCAATGCCTAGTTTTTTTGCAGGATTATTACTCATTTATTTCTTCTCTTTTAGTCTGGGCTGGTTTCCATATAGTGGAACAGTGACAGCGGGAGCGGGTTACCAGGGGTTGGAGGCGTTCTTTGATCGTGTTTATCACACGATTTTGCCTGCGGTGACACTGGCGATCATCAGTATAGCCTCGTATACCCGTTATATCCGCTCCAGTGTCTTACAGGCTAAAATCCAAGATTATGTCCGAACAGCCTATGCCAAAGGAGTACCCGCCAAAATCGTCTTGCGCAAACATGTGTTGCGGAATGCGTTGTTGCCGTTGGTAACTTTGTTTGGTTTAGACGTGGGCTTTATTGTGAGTGGAGCGGTTATCACGGAAACGATTTTCACTTATCCGGGATTGGGGCAGTTACTGGTTGATTCGATCATTAACCGTGATTATCCCATCATGATGGGTGTGACGATGATTTTGGCCACGTTTGTTCTGCTTGGAAATCTGCTCGCCGATATCCTTTACGCGATCGTGGATCCGCGAATCCGTTACGATTGAGAGGTGATCAACGATGTCACAACCTGCTGTGCAATCAGATATAATTGAACCGCAATTAAACCAGACTCCAGAAAAGAAAAAGGGTAAATCTCCACTGCAATTGGCCTTCCGCCGCTTTATCCGTAATAAAATGGCGATTGCGGGAATCATCATTCTCACCATTATTACCCTGACAAGTGTATTTGCACCGTTGATCGCCAACCATGATCCCTATGCCACCGACTTGTACAATACAAGAGCGGAGCCTAGCGCTGATCATTGGCTGGGAACAGATGACAGTGGTCGTGATCTGTTTTCACGATTGCTGTATGGCGGGCGGATCTCTTTATTAATCGGCTTTGCCACCATGGTGGGAACGGTTTGCATTGGAGCAGTGGTCGGTGCCTTGGCTGGATATTACGGACGTTGGATCGATGCGGTAGTAATGCGCATTTCGGATGTGGTGCTGGCTTTGCCCAGTTTGTTGTTGATTTTATTTGTGGTGGCCATCTTGCCGCAATCGGGTGCAGGGATATTAATACTGGTCCTGTGCTTGACCGTATGGCCGACGACAGCACGCTTGGTGCGTGCAGAATTTCTCTCCTTACGAGAACAAGAATATGTGTTGAGCGCACGCTCCATTGGAGCGAAAGATTCCCGTATCATCTTTCGCCATATGCTGCCCAATACCGTTGCCCCGATTATTGTAAATGCGACCCTGTTGATGGGATCGATGATTACAATTGAGGCAGCCCTCAGCTTCCTTGGTTTCGGTGTGCCGGAACCGACTCCCACCTGGGGCAATATGCTGAATGCCGCCCGTAACTTCCGTATCCTGCAAAATGAACCTTGGGTATGGATGCCGCCAGGCTTTCTGATCGTGTTGACGGTGTTGTCCATCAACTTCATTGGGGATGGACTGCGTGACGCCTTTGACACTAAATCATCCCGACGTTGATTAATCTTCCACACATTTATAAAAGACACCTAAGACGAGGCTGCCAAGCAAACGGCGGTCTTGTTTTTTAAAATAGGCGGATTTAGCAATGTGTCAATGATGCGGTTTTTATAACATGAATCATTCGTGATGTTGACGCCTGATACTGGCGTCTTTTTATATGGCAAGAATGGTTGTAAGTAATTTGGAAAAAATAACCCCACAATGATGGAGTATGAGGTCAGAATGGCTTAAGTAGGATGGGATCCCATGTCATTACGTAATCGTTTACGAAAGCGCACGGACAGTAAGCAAAAAGACTCTTTGCTCCCCGATCTGCAAATAAACGTGCAGAAGGTGAAGGAGATGCTGGGCGACAGCTCGGATCTAAATCTACGGGAGATCAAGGTGGGGCGAGACGGATTGACCTTGGGTGTGATGTACATCGAAGGGTTGGTTGATACCAAGGTCGTAAACAACAATCTATTGGAACCGTTACAATCCTTAAGCACCTCCTCTGCTGATATAGAGGGGTTGGTAAAAGGAGATCCTGATCGATTGATCGATGCTTCCATTTATGTTGTGGGAGTCGATAAGGTGCGCGATTTTCCTAGTCTGTCGCAGGCACTGTTGTCAGGCGATACAGTGATACTGATCGACGGGGAAGAACAGGGCTATGCCGTTGATACCCGCGGGGGAGGAGAGCGGGGAGTGACGGAGCCCTCTTCACAATCAGTGGTGCGGGGGCCACGGGAGGGGTTTTCAGAAAACCTGCGTACCAACACCGCTCTGATTCGGAGGCGGGTCCGCGATACCCATCTGCGCCTGGAAACGCGATCCATCGGGAGAGTGACCAAAACCGAGATCGGCATCATGTACATTCAAGGCATTGTGAACGACAAAATAGTGGAAGAAGTGCGAAGGCGGCTGGACCGTATCGATATTGACAGCATTTTGGAGAGTGGATACATCGAAGAATTGATCCAGGATGAAACGTTTACCCCCTTTCCCACGGTGTACAATACCGAGCGTCCCGATATTGTGGCGGGTAGTTTATTGGAAGGACGGGTGGCGATTCTGGTGAATGGAACGCCGTTTGTGCTCTTGGTTCCGTCTCTGTTTGTGGAGTTTTTTCAGTCGGTGGAAGATTATTATCAACGGGCGGATATTGCTACATTGCTCCGGCTGTTACGTTTTTTGGCAATGTCCATCAATTTACTGTTGCCCTCTCTCTATATCGCGATTACCACGTTTCATCAAGAACTGTTGCCAACGACGTTGCTGTATACCTTAGCGGCACAACGGGAAGGGGTTCCGTTTCCGGCATTTGTAGAAGCGCTTTTGATGGAGTCGTTGTTTGAAATTTTGCGGGAGGCGGGTATTCGCATGCCGCGAGCCATTGGTCAGGCAGTTTCAATCGTCGGCACGGTGGTGATCGGATTGACCGGTGTACAGGCGGGGTTGGCATCTGCTGCGATGACGATTGTCGTGTCGGTTACTGCCATCTCTAGCTTTATCGCGCCTGCGTACAATATCGCAATCTCGGTACGGATATTGCGATATTTGTTTATGGCTGCGGCCGCGTCCTTCGGTCTATACGGGATTACAATAGGCCTGATTGCCCTCGTTCTTCATCTGTGTAGCTTACGCTCCTTTGGTGTTCCATATATGAGCCCGTTCGCTCCTTTCGATTGGTCGGACCAAAAAGACAGCTTTTTCCGGGTGCCTCTCTGGAACATGATTACGCGACCGCGCTTGCTTGCTCCCAAGAACCGCAGACGGGAGAACACACCGCCCCCTTCCCCCCAAGCAGAAGGAGGTGAATAAGGGATGAAATGGAAACGGATTGGAATCGTTTGTTTGATTGTTGTGATCGGGTTTAGTACCCTTACCGGCTGCTGGAATCGCCGTGAGATGAACCAGCTTTCAATTGCCGGCATGTTAGGGGTAGATAAAATTGGGGACGAATACATTGTCTCCGCGCAAGTGATCAACCCGGGAAAAGTATTTTTACCTGAAGGTGGCGGGACAAATCAGAGTCCGGTTATTACTTATATAGAGAATGGAGAGACTCTTTTTGAAGCCTTTCGCAAGCTGACGCAAAAGTTTCCACGCAAACTGTATCTGCCTTATGTGCAGGTGGTTATCATTGGGGAAGATTTGGCGAAAGAAGGAATCACGCGACCGTTGGATGTATTGGTGCGCGATCACAATGTCCGACCGGATCTGTATTTGGCGGTGGCTAAGGGAACGACGGCTTTATCGTTAGTCAAGATATTGACGCCCCTGGAAGAGATTCCGGCGATTAAATTGACGCGATCAATGGAGATATCGTCGCAGCAGTGGGCGGAAACAAGTAAAGTGAAACTATATCAATTGGCTTCCGATCTGGTTCACCCCGGGATTCAAACGCACTTGCCAGGGATTGAAGTGATTGGAAATCCCGATGAAGGAGAAAATACCGATACTTTGAATAAAAGCACCTTGTCCACATTTCTGAGGATTGACGGTATCGCCGTATTTTGGGACGGAAAATTAAAAGGCTGGTTGAACCAAAGGGAAAGCGAGGGATTTAACTTTGCCAAGGGAGAGGTTAACAGTACATTGGTAGATGTTCCTTGTGGAGAACAGGGCGGAAAAGTAGGAATGGAGGTTGTTCGTACTAAGTCCACGATTGAAGGGGACATGGTGAGAAGGCGTCCCAGGGGACGTATCGCTGTTGAGGTAGAGGCAAATGTGGCGGAAGTGGAATGTCCAATTGACTTAAACGATCCAAGCGTGATCGACGATCTGGTAAGACAGACGGAACAAGCTATTGCGAAAAAAGTAAACCAATCCTTGGAACGGTTGCAACACCAATATCATTCGGACATTTTCGGGTTTGGGGTTGCACTGCAACGATCCCATCCTCAACAGTGGAGGCGCTGGGAGAAACAATGGGATCGAGTCTTCAGTCAAATGCCGATCAAGGTGGATATCGATGTGGAGATTCGCCAGTTGGGTTCATTGGGCAATACATTGGAGCGCGAATTGAAGGAGTAGATGAAATGTGTGGTCGATTATCGGTGTATTGGTGGTGGCAGCTGTTTTGTGGATGATGGAGTGGCGCCACTTGCCTCCTTCTATGCAAAAAGAGCGGTGGGTGTTTGCCATTTTTATGCTGGTGGGCACCTCGTTAAACGTGATGTGGTATCTCGGTTGGACCTTGCCCAATCCGGCGGATTGGCTGACAGCAGTGTATCGACCGATCATCGATTGGACCGCGAAAGTCATGGGATGAAGGGGTTTTTGGATTGATTGATCAGGGTAAGATCGGATCGCGCCAATTGGCAGTGCTGGTGTTTCTGTTTACTGCCGGAAGCTCTGTGCTGCTATCACCGCCAGCGGTGGCGGCAGTGGCGAAACAAGATGCCTGGATCGCCACGTTAGTAGCGATCGCAATAGGGGTGTTGGTGGTTCTCCTGTATGAGCGATTGGGTGCGCAGTATCCCGGTATGACCCCGGCTGAATTGAATGAACGAATCTTTGGCAAATGGTTGGGAAAGGGTATCTCATTGCTCTTTTTCACCTTTTCTTTTTTGTTGGCTGCGCTCGTGTTGCGCGATATCGGAGATTTTATGGTAACCCAGTTGCTGCCGGAAACCCCGATCAGCGTGATTCATCTCCTTTTTTTGCTGGTGGTGGTTATGGGCATCCAGATGGGATTGGAGCCGCTCGCCCGTGCGGCGGAGATTTTTTTCCCCATCGTGCTCACACTGTTTATCATTCTGCTAGTCCTGATTATCCCAGAGCTGCAATGGGATCGGATGCTTCCCATCTTGGCGGACGGATGGAGGCCGATCTTTCAGGGAGCATATGTGCAGTTGTCGATTCCCTATATGGAATTGGTGGTCTTTTTGATGGTGCTTCCCTATGTGAAAAGGCCGGAAAGAGCCAAACGGGCCTTTATAATCGGGGCGTTTTGGGGTGGGGTGCTGTTGTTGGTATTGACGGAAGCGACTGTTTTGACTCTAGGGAACGAACTATCATCCCTCCAACCCTATCCCACTTTTACGATGGCCAAAACGATTAATGTAGGCGATTTTGTACAGCGGATTGAGGCTATTCTCGGGATTTTATGGTTTTTGACGATCTTTGTGAAAATGGCGGTCTGTTTTTATGCCTCTGTGCTCGGAATGGCTCAAACCTTTCGCCTACAAACCTATCGTCCATTGGTGTATCCATTGGCGCTGATCTTATTTGTGTTGGCTTTGGTGGTAAGTCCCAACGCGGTTCATTTTAAAGCGTTTACGATTCAAACATGGCCGTTATACGCGCTGACGTTTGGGTTGGTTCTTCCCCTTTTGCAGTTTGGGGTAGCAGTCCTACGAAAAAAGATGACTTCATGAACTGAGATGCCTCATGATACAATGAAATCAAGCGATAGAGAAAAATTTATTTAAGGGATCGGAAACGGAAATATCGAAGATGGAGGCCCCCATGGACAAATTGGTGTTGATTGATGGAAACAGTATCGCCTTTCGCGCTTTTTATGCGTTGCCGCTGTTGACCAACTCCAGCGGAACTTATACCAACGCCGCTTACGGCTTTACTATGATGTTGATGAAAGTGTTGGAAGAGGAGAAGCCGAGTCATGTGCTGGTGGCATTTGATGCGGGCAGGACGACCTTTCGCCATGATACCTATCAAGAATATAAAGGGACACGGGATAAAACGCCGGGGGAACTGTCGGAACAGTTGCCCTTGATCAAAGAGGTGCTGGATGCTTTTGGGGTGCGCCACTTTGAATTGGATCGTTATGAGGCGGATGATATTATTGGCACACTGGCGAAACAGGGGGATGCCGACGGGATGGCGGTAAGGATCGTCACCGGAGATAAGGACTTGTTGCAGTTGGTGACGGATCGGATCAGCATTCTGATGACCCGTAAAGGGGTGACCGATGCGGAACGGTACGATAAGCAGGCGATTCGGGATAAATACGGTTTGCAACCGGAACAAATCGTCGATCTAAAGGGACTGATGGGTGACAACTCCGATAACATTCCCGGTATTCCCGGTGTTGGGGAAAAAACGGCGCTCAAACTGCTACATCAGTTTGAAACGGTTGAGGGAGTATTGGATCATATTGCCGATCTACCGGGAAAGAAGTTAAAAGAACGGGTGGAGGAGCACCAGGAACAGGCGCGTTTAAGCAAAGAACTGGCTACGATTTATTGCGAGGTGCCATTGGATTTTTCCTTGCAGGATCTGGCCTATCGCGACATTGAGCGAAACCGGGTAGCTCCAGTTTTTAAACGGCTGGAGTTTAAGACCTTGTTGGACCGGATACAGACGGATGAGCCGCAACAAGAAGCGAAAAAAACGAAGGATGTCCCGTATCGTCAGGTAACCAACGATAACGCTCATCAATGGGAGTCCTTGTTGGAAGCAGATGAACTGGCGCTGTTTGTAGAAAAGACCGCTCCCAATTATCATCGGGCTGATGTACTGGGGATCGCCCTTTCCGACGGAGAGGAGCAGCTGTATGTACCTTTGGAAACGGCGAAGGAATGGAAAGCGTTAACGGACTGGTTGGCGGATGAAAACAAGAAAAAGATCGCCTATGATATCAAGGGAACCCAGATCGCTCTCCGTCGTCACGGCTTAGCATCGGCGGGGTACGATTTTGATGTGCTGTTGGCTTCCTATGTGATCAATGCCTCGGAATCGGGCCATGAGCTGAGCGATATCGTGGAACGGAAGCTGGATGGATCGCTGCCCGAGGATGATGCCGTTTATGGCAAAGGAGCCAAACGGAAGCAACTAGAAGGAGAAGAGCTGGCTGCCCACTTGGCGAACAAGGTTCATGCGCTGACTTCATTAAAGCCGGTGCTGGATGATGAACTGCGCACCTATCAGCTGGATGCGCTCTTTTACGACTTGGAGATGCCGGTGACGCATGTGTTGACGGAGATGGAATGGATCGGTGTCAAGGTGGATAAACGGCAATTACGCGCGTTAGGCGATGAGCTACAGGAACGGTTAAACGAGCTGACCACAACCATTTACCAATTGGCAGGGACGGAGTTTAACATTAATTCTCCCAAACAACTGGGTGAGATTTTGTTTGATAAGCTGGGTTTGCCCGTCTTAAAAAAGACCAAGACCGGCTACTCCACCAGTGCCGATGTATTGGAGCGGTTGGCGCCGCAACATGAGGTTGTGGAGCAGATTTTGCACTATCGCCAAGTAGGAAAGCTGATCTCCACCTATGTAGAGGGACTGCTGAAGGAGATGACGGCGGCGGAGGACAAAATCCACACCCGCTTTCAACAGGCGACCACTGCTACCGGTCGGCTTTCCAGCACCGATCCCAACCTGCAAAACATCCCCATCCGCTTGGAAGAAGGGCGGCGCATCCGCCAGGTGTTCGTTCCTGCGGAACCGGAGTGGGTGATCGTTTCCGCTGACTACTCCCAGATTGAATTGCGCGTACTGGCCCATCTATCACAAGATGAAGGCTTGATGGAAGCATTCGCCAAAGGGATGGATGTGCACACCAAGACGGCGATGGATGTATTTGGAGTGGATGCTGAGGGGGTGACTTCCCTGATGCGGCGTCACGCCAAGGCGGTCAACTTTGGGATTGTGTACGGTATCAGCGATTACGGATTATCCCAAAGCCTCAATATTACCCGCAAAGAGGCGGCGGCTTTTATTGAGCGATATTTTGCAAGTTATCCCGGTGTGAAGCAATATATGGATGATGTTATCCGTCAAGCCAAAACCGAAGGTTATGTGACAACGATGTTGCACCGGCGCCGCTATCTGCCGGATATTAACTCCCGTAACTACAATCTACGCAGCTTTGCCGAACGGACGGCGATGAATACCCCGATTCAGGGATCGGCGGCAGACATCATCAAACAGGCGATGGTGGAGATGCAACGGGTGTTGCAGGTAGAGGGGCTAAACTCTCGCCTGTTGCTTCAGGTTCACGATGAGCTAATCTTTGAAGCGCCGCAGACAGAGGTCGATGTATTGTCAGAGCGGGTAGTGCAAGTGATGGAAGGGGCGGTGGAATTGTCCGTTCCGCTGAAGGTGGATGTCAGCGCAGGTAAGACTTGGTACGAAGCAAAATAGGAAATAGGCGAAAGGGAGAGCGGCATGCCAGAGTTGCCAGAGGTAGAAACCGTTAAACAAACGTTGGAAGTTTTGATTGTGGGGAAAACGATCGAAGAAGTAACCGTCGATTTACCGCGAATTATACAGGAACCTCCAGACCCGGCGCTGTTCCGGGAGCTATTGAGGGGTCGAACCGTGACGGGGGTTGGGCGTCGCGGAAAGTTTTTGCGCATCTTTCTCGATCCGTGGGTGCTGGTCTCCCATTTGCGGATGGAAGGGCGTTATTCCGTAACTTCGAAGGATGAATCGATTGCCAAACATACCCATGTGCGGTTTCGGTTTATGGATGGCACCGAGCTGCGTTATAACGATGTACGCCAATTTGGTACCATGCACTTATACCGGCGGGGAGAAGATTTAAAACGTCCACCGTTGAACAAACTGGGCCCAGAACCCTTGTCCGATGAGTTTACCGTGGAGGTTTTGCGGGAGCGGTTGGCGAAGCGCAAAGCCGCTGTGAAAGCAGTGCTCTTAAATCAGGCGGTGGTGAGCGGACTGGGTAATATTTATGTGGATGAAGCGCTGTTTGCGGCGGGGATTCATCCGGAGCGATCGGTGCAAGATTTGACGGAAGAGGAGACGAAACAGCTTTATGCCGCAATCCGTTCTACTTTGCAAAAGGCGGTGGAAGCCGGGGGCTCCTCTGTCCGTTCCTATGTAAACGGCAACGGTGAGATGGGGATGTTTCAACTTCAGATTCAAGTGTATGGCCGCAAGGGGGAAGCTTGTCACCGTTGTGGAGAGCCGATTCAGAAAACAGTAGTGGCGGGAAGGGGGACACACTTCTGTTCCCTTTGCCAACGCTGAGGGAAGATCACACATCCGCTTCCGTTCCTTCATAGAATGGGATATCTGTTTTTCCGTCTGGAAGGAGTGGACACCGATGTGGACCGGGTTTTCGCTTTTATTATTGGCTGTCGCCCTCAGTTTGGATAGCTTTGGAGCAGGTATCACCTATGGATTGCGCCAAATTCGGATTCCCATTCTTTCCATTGTCATTATCGCCCTCTGTTCTGGGTGTATGATCGTCCTCTCCATGATGGCCGGGCAATGGTTGTCTCGTTGGCTCTCACCAGAAGTATCGGATGGGATGGGGGCCGGCATTATGATTGGCATCGGTCTGTTCGCTTTGTGGAATGCTTCCCGCAAAAAAACAGAAACGGATAAAAAAGATCCGATCGAAGCGAGCATGGGTGAAAAAGCGAATCAGCGTGTGTTTACGCTGGAATTTCGTACATTGGGCTATGTGGTACAAATCTTAAAAACCCCGACGGCGGCGGATATGGATCGCTCCGGCACCATTAGCCCAGTGGAGGCGGTCATGTTGGGGTTGGCTTTATCCCTGGATGCCTTTGGAGCGGGATTTGGAGCGGCATTACTCGGCTTTTCTCCATGGCTGACAGCGGTGATGATTGCGGTGGTTAATTCATTGTTTCTGATTGCGGGGATGCGAGCGGGCTTCCGTCTTTATCAATTGCAGTGGGCGCGGACAGCCGCCTATTTACCTGGTATTTTGTTGATGGGGATCGGCGTTAGTCGCCTCTTTTTGTAGGATAACCAGTCGGAGGGAGTGCCAGCGGTGATTGTAGGGTTGACCGGAGGGATCGCCACAGGTAAAAGTACCGTTTCTCGTATGCTAAAAGAACGGGGAGCCGCCATCGTCGATGCGGATCGGGTGGCGCGACAAGTGGTGGAGCCGGGTACAGAAGGGAGCTCCCAGATTCGCGAGCGCTTTGGTGCAGCCGTCTTCCGGTCGGACGGCAGCTTGGATCGTCAGGCGTTGGGGCGGCTCGTTTTTGCAGATAAAAAGGCGCGCCTCGATTTGAACCGGCTGCTCCATCCTTTGATCATTCGCCGGATGGAAGCGGAGACAAACCACTTACAGGCGGATGGTTTTCACCGTATCATTGTATGGGACGTGCCCCTGCTTATCGAAGAGAAGATGACGAATCTGGTGGAAGTTGTGATTGTGGTATACATACCGGTTGAAGAGCAAAAAATGCGTTTGACCCAACGAGATGGAATCAGCATCGAAGAAGCCTGCTCCCGGATAGCAGCTCAGATGCCCATAGAGGAAAAAAAACCGTTCGCCGACGCACTGATCGATAATTCGGGTACGTTGGCGGAAACAGAAAGACAGGTGGATGCGCTATGGCAAATACTCGTCTCGAAAAATGGATCCGTCCGGCCATAGACGCCCTCCCTTCCATGCGGAAATTGATGCTCGCTATAATCTTGCTGTTGATTTTTTTGATGGTGGCGACACCGTTATTCAATAAATGGATGTACCCGTTGGATTACGAAGAACAGATTTTATACAGCTCTGATGCAACGGGAGCAGACCCTTTTTTAGTGATGGCGATCATTCGGGTGGAGAGTAAATTTAACCCGGAGGTGGAATCTCACGCCGGTGCCCAGGGTTTAATGCAGTTGACACCCAATACCGTCGACTGGGTGGTGAAGCGGGGGCAATTTTCGCCTGCGTTTAAGGAGTCCGTCCATGATCCCGCCATCAACATCCATATGGGTAGTTGGTATATCTCTGGGCTGATCCGTGAGTTTGAAGGGAACGAGATCGCCGCCATCGCCGCCTACAACGCCGGTCCGGGCAATGTGAGAAAATGGTTGGAAGAGGAGCGCTGGGACGGAACTAAACAAAACATCAACCAGATCCCTTTTGGAGAAACACGTCATTATATCCAACGGGTTACTTTTTTTCATGAGCGCTACAGCAAATTGTATTCCCACCTGACCAATAAACGTAACTCATTTACCTCGCCACAGTAAAAGGCCGATCACTCGGTCTTTTTTTTATGAACAAATGTGCACATTTCCGTTTCCCTCCATTGCAATATGTGTCATACTGTTTATAATGATAGAGGGAACTGGTATGTATCATAGAGAGGAAGGGGAGCGATTATGCCGCTTCGAATGGCGATTAATGGTTTTGGACGTATTGGCCGGATGGTTTTTCGTAAAGCGATTCACGATCCGTCGATCGAGATTGTGGCTGTCAATGCCAGTTATCCGGCAGAAACACTGGCCCATTTGGCCAAATATGATACCATTCACGGCACGGTGGAGGATGAGATCACAGGAGAAGGAAATCAGTTGCTGGTAAACGGCCATGCGATCCAATTGGTTTCTGAACGGGATCCCGCCCGACTGCCTTGGGCCGATTACAATATTGATGTCGTAGTGGAAGCGACGGGCAAATTTCGCACCAGAGAGCAAGCGGGTCTCCATTTGCAGGCGGGTGCAAAAAAAGTGGTGATCACGGCGCCGGGAAAAGATGAGGATGCCATGATCGTGATCGGTGTCAATGAGAGTATCTATGATCCCACCCGGCATCATATCGTCTCCAATGCCAGCTGCACAACCAATTGTCTGGCACCAGTGGTAAAGGTGTTACAGGAGCGTTTCGGAATTGAACAAGGATTGATGACAACGGTCCATGCATACACCAACGATCAGAAAAACTTGGACAATCCCCATAAGGATTTACGTCGTGCCCGTGCTTGCGGTCAATCGATCATCCCCACAAAAACGGGAGCAGCTGCGGCGATCGGCAAAGTATTGCCGGAGTTGGAGGGCAAGCTAAACGGCATCTCCTTACGGGTGCCGACCCCCAATGTTTCGGTGGTAGATCTGGTGGCGGATCTAAAACGTGAAGTTACCGTAACGGAGGTAAACGAAGCGCTCAAGCACGCAGCTAAAACGGATTTAAAGGGAGTTCTACAGGTGTGTGATGCTCCTCTCGTTTCCACCGACTTCAACGGCAACTCCCATTCCGCCATTGTCGACGCCCCTTCCACCATGGTAAACGGAAATCGTCAAGTGAAAGTGTTGGCCTGGTACGATAACGAGTGGGGATACTCCTGTCGTGTCGTCGACTTGGTGAAGCGAGTGGGGGAACCTTTATTGGCGACGGAGCATTGGCGTAAAGAAGTGGTGGTTTAACTTTTTTGTCTCAGAAATCTCCCACTTCTAAAGTGGAGAGATGAATGGAGCTTTACTCGATATCCCCTTTGGGGATTTTTTTTATGCTGAATCTGTTGGTCTGTTACCGATCCCAATCACCAGTGTTTCTCGGGATCGCTCCCGGACGTCAAGGGGATTAATCCAAACAGCCTAGCGTACAATACGGTCGGGTATGATATATTTATCATAATCGAACAAGTATCATCCGGATTTCAGGGGCTGAAGAAAGAGAAAGAGCTCATCATACGGGTGTCCCTTGTGGAAAGATTCGGGAGGGTTTATCAACCATGCGGTGTCCTTTTTGTTACTCCATGGGCAGCAGTCGGGTGCTGGATTCCCGTCCGGCTCATGAAGGAAAATCGATCCGTCGACGACGGCAATGCGAGGGTTGTGAACGCCGGTTTACCACTTTTGAGATGGTGGAGGAAAAACCTCTTATCGTCATAAAAAAGGACGGCAGCCGCGAAGAATTTAACCGTGACAAACTGCTGCGAGGCTTGATCCGGGCCTGTGAAAAAAGGCCAGTTCCGATGGAACGATTGGAAAAATTGGTGGATGAGGTTCAGCGAAACTTGCGTGAACGAAATGAGTCCGAAGTCCCCACCCGTGAAATCGGAGAGATGATTATGGAGCGCCTGGTAGAAGTGGATGAAGTGGCGTATGTTCGATTTGCGTCGGTATATCGGCAATTTAAAGATATTAATGTATTTGTAAGGGAGTTGGAAGATTTATTGAACCGATCCCGTTAATGGATGAAGGATGAGCTGGGGAGGAGAGAGAGGAGTATGGGTGGCGAAACCGGGTCAAAATCAAGTTTGTCCACGTTCGGTTCTCCTGTTACAATAGAAGACCCATCACAGGAGAACGGATCGGGAGGCTTGCCCATGAGCACCGTACCTTGGAACGAGTGCACACCGCATGATCGCTGGATTGGTCGTAGTTTTCGCCCGATACAACCCGCGGATATGATCGCCTTGATTCAACTGTACCAACCTGTGGTTGGTCCCAAAGCGATCAGCCTTTATAACACATTGGCATACCAACTGCCCCTTCATCAGGCGGGAACCACTTCAGCGCAAACCCACCTGGATCTCATGAAGGGGCTTCAATGGCCCATGGGTGAGTTATTGTCCGCCCGTTTCCGCTTGGAAGGTGTGGGATTGTGGAATACATACCGGTCCGAAGAGTCGGAGCGGCGGCTGTACACGTATGAGTTGGTTCCGCCCTTGTCGCCGTTACGCTTTTTCCAAAGTGATGTACTCAGCATCACGCTGTTTAATCGGGTGGGGAAGGAGCGCTTCCGTCGTTTATACCAGCAATTGGTACGAAGCTCGTCAGCAGAAGAGGAGAATGGGCATGAGCTGACGAAAACTTTTCAACAAGTCTTCGGTTCTCTTTCGCCGACGGAAATCGCTTCTGCCAGTGAGATGGAAGAGACGATCGGCTGGAGTGGAACAGAGAGCGATACACTGTTAGACGAAGGAAAGCCGCCTGCATTTGAGCGGGAAGAAGAGGATTTGGCGATGGTAAAAGCCCGCCTAGAACCGTATCTGGCGGCGGGGGCGTGGACAGAGGAAGTGGAGGGTCAAATCCGTGAAATTCGCTTCTTGTATCAACTGGATGATTGGGATTTGATCAAGGCTTTACAAAACCCTTATGTCACCCAAAACGGCCACATTCATGTGAATCGCTTTCGTTCGTTTGTGCGGAGCCAGTACCGGATGCGTCATGGGCGTCACCCGGTCGTGGTGGAGCGACAACAACTGGATCGTTCCACCGTCTCTCCCCTGTCAGTACAAAAGCAGGCGATTCCATCCCCAGAAGTTCCGGATCAAGCAAAAGGGGAACAGTCCGATGAAGAGAAACACTTCCGCGTTTTAGCGGAGATCTCGCCGGTTGAACTGTTGACCGCGTTTCAGAAGGGAAAGCAGGTTCCCCGTGCCGACTTGGAACTGGTGGAGGATTTAACCCAGCAGTATGAACTGCCGTACGGTGTGGTCAATGTGTTGCTGGAGTATGTCCTTTATTCCCATGATTTCAAACTGCCTCGCCCTCTGGTGGAAAAAATCGCGGGCCATTGGGCTCGTAAAAATATTCGCACGGTGGAAGAAGCCCGCGAAATGGCGCGCAAGGAATGGAACTGGGAATGGAAGAAGCGAAAGAACCAAAGTGGAACGAGACGAAACCAGTCTACTCGTTCAAACCCACAGCGGCGGGAGCGGGAGGATCGGTTGCCGAAGTCGGTGGCAGAAGCACTGGAGCAAGAGGGAGGGACGAGCCCTACACCATCCCAGATCAATCCAGAGACGGAAGCGCGGCTGCGTGAAAAGCTAAACCAGATGCATCAAAATCTAAGTCGTCGTATAAAGGAAAAGGGGAGTTCGTGATGGATCGTATCAAGCGAGTGGTCGATCCACTAAAAGAAAAATGGTCTTTCCAACAACGACCGGAACGGGAATGGGATCGACTCTGGAATCACCGCCAGATTCGTTCGTTTCGAGAAAAACATCCGGAGTTGGACCCCGACCTGGCTCGTCGTTCATGGCTATCATTGCGCCAATACGCGCAGGAGCGGGATCATTGTGAGACATGTCCCGGTTTGCAACGGTGTCCCAATCTGGTGAAGGGACACCAGCCAGCGTTACAAATCCAAAACCATTTACTTGATCTACGTATGGTTCCCTGTCACCATAAAATTGCCGAAGATGAGAGAAAAAAGGTTCAGCAATTGATTAAAAGCCACCATATTCCTGCAGATATCTTGGATGCGACTTTTGTAACTATGGACTTTGACGAAGCGCGAGCGACAGCAATTGAAGCGGCGATTAACTTTTGCAACCAATTCGGTGATGGAAAACCGGAGCGCGGCTTGTATCTGTACGGACCTTTTGGTGTCGGCAAAAGTCGCATAGCGGCGGCGATGGCCCATGAATTGGTTCAATACCATGTGGATTCACTAATGGTGTATGTACCGGAATTTGTTCGCGAGATCAAAGATTCCATTCGTGATGGGTTGGTTCAGGATAAACTGGAAACATTAAAGACCGCTACGGTATTAATCTTAGATGATTTCGGTGCAGAAAACTTAACACCGTGGACACGGGATGAAGTGATCGGTGCGATTCTGCAATATCGGATGGCCGAAAAGCTACCTACGGTGATCACATCCAATTTAGATCTGGAGGAGTTGGAAATACACTTGGCTCATTCGGATAAAGGAGGAACGGAACGAACGAAGGCAAAACGGATTATGGAACGGATTCTTCCCTTTGTGGATGCTTATCAGGTAAAGGGCCCCAATCGTCGCTAGTGCCCGCTTGACAAGACTGTTTGCCAATCTTTTTTTGATTTTTATCTTGCACATGGAGGTGGTTCATGCTATAATTTCCTTTGTCGCCAGTAAAACAGGTTGTGGTTCGGTAGCTCAGTCGGTAGAGCAGAGGACTGAAAATCCTCGTGTCGGCGGTTCGATTCCGTCCCGAACCACCATCAGTAAGCGGAAGTGGCTCAGTGGTAGAGCACCGCCTTGCCAAGGCGGGGGTCGCGGGTTCGAATCCCGTCTTCCGCTCCAGCTCATAATATGCCGGGGTGGCGGAATAGGCAGACGCACGGGACTTAAAATCCCGGGGTGGGTTCCCACCGTGTCGGTTCAAGTCCGACCCTCGGTACCAGATGAATCTTATAAAATCCCCCTCATTCGCTAAATAGGATGAGGGGGATTTTTGTGTAACCGCCTATGCTGGAAAACCTCTTTTTGTCAAATTAGTGTTGACCGCATCCGACTGAACCCAATTTTCAAATCAAATATCCCATGTGGTTGAAGATTGTGATAGTATAAAGGTAGTATGCGGAATGAACAGAATAAACGGTTTGATTGCCGTGGAATTCCGCCTGATGGAAAGGCGCCGATCTGGGGATCGGTGTTTTTTCTTCCGTGAAAAACCAAACGTATGTTGTCAAACGTGGTAAAAGGAGGAATGTCAGATGATGGGCAACACCCATTTATGTCTGGGTGTGGCGGCAGGAGCGGTAGCGGTGGCAGTCACCGGTACCAGTGATGATGTGGCGACGGTGAGTGGGATTATGTTGGTCTCTTCTCTAGGGGCATTGCTCCCTGATATCGATGAGGAAGGGAGTATCTTGAATAATCTCCTGTTTAAGGTGATCGATCGAAAGTTTCGATCCTTTGCTTTGGCTTTAGGTGGTGCGGTGGTGGTATTGTTGTCCTTGTTTAGGGACTTGGAATCATGGATTATCTTATCGGGCATTTTTGCGATGGCGGTTGCATTTGTGCCGCATCGAAATTTTACTCATTCGTTAATATCCTTAGCTTTTGTCACTTGGATCACTTATCTGGCTAACCCATTGTATACATGGGCGATGGTGTTGGGATATATTTCTCATCTGGCGGGTGATGCGTGTACATATCGAGGAATTCCCTTGTTTTGGCCGTATAAAAAAAATATCGGCCTCCGTTCGCTGGGAATTTACGTTCGTGCCGGCGATGAGACGGATAAGAAGACGGGTCTAATCTCCATGTATTCTGGATGCTTTTTATTGTTGGTGCTGTTGTTTCAGGATATTTCCTTTGAGTTGTTTATGACCACGACAACGGAACGAATCGATGCGGTAAAGAGCTTTTTTGGTATGGGTTGACCTTATGGGAAAAACGCGGGCGAATTTGTCCGCGTTTTTTGGATCGCTTTAAAGTGCATAAATTGTTTTCTTCTCCTTACACTAATCCTGTCGCACTCGATCATGGATTGAAACTCCCAATCATAAACTAGGGGTAAATAGGTGGACAAAGGAGAAGAAACGGGTATGGTTGCTTATCATATTTCAGTGCCGGGTCACAGCGGCTCGAACTATGCGACCCGCATGCGCGAGCTTTTGGTGCAAACGTTACACCACCTGGAGGAAGGAGGAACTCGGCTTCACCTGGAGGAAGCGGGACAAGGGGATCGAACGGTGTTTCATCTTTTTTACCAGCGGCCGGGAAAACAAAAGGAAGGCAACGTCCGGCGCAGTCTGAGCAATGCAATAGCCGATTATTTTATGATGATGGATGAACCGGCTTTAATCCGACACATTATCTGCAAAGATTTTCGCTATCATCATCCCGCTGAAACGGAAGCGATTGAAGCTTATGCTCAGCATATATTGGCGGAAGATGTTGAGGTGGAGTCCGGTCAATACGATCGCCGAGAAAAGGTTTCCCGTCATGTTAGTCGCTATTTGCAGCGTCATCGCACACTGGCGGTAGATGGATTTTTTCGCTTCCGCATGAAACGCTATCGTCATCTGTTAGTAAAGCTGGTAGAGCATGCGATCGATGAATATTTATTGGACCAGGAATATCAAGAGTTTATCAATTTGCTCCGATATTTTGTATCCGTACAAAAGCCCAAGATTCCCTTGGTTCAGGTTTTTCATCATGGTAAGCGCCGTTTTCATCTGCTGGATGGAGAAGGAAACCCACTTTCATTAAAAGAGACGGACGGCGTTGTGCAGGAGCTGATGGACCAGTCGCTGTCCCAGGAAGATATGATTGTCAGCTCACTGTTAACAGTGGCCCCGGATCGTATTCTTTTACATACCGTCAATACGGAAGAGACGATTATTCGCACCTTGATTCAAATTTTTGAAAACCGGATTCAGGTATGCCAAGGTTGTCCGATCTGTCGGATTTCGCGCATGGAAAAGCTTGACTCCATCGAATGAGGCGCGTATAATGAAAGACAAATTTTCGCCAATATCAGCATTGATGAGGATACCATCCTCCGATCACGGTGCTAGAGAATGGGGGTCACCGGCTGTAAACCCCCTCACCCTCTGCCGGTTGGATGACCCCCTCTAAGCTGCTGCCGGGAACCCATTATTGGCAGTATCGGCCGCCGGTTTGAACACCGTTATTTGTTAAGAGGATTCGCCTTTCGGTGAAAGGCCGGATCAAAAAAGGGTGGAACCACGTGTCCAAACACTCGTCCCTTGGGATTGGGTGTTTTTTATTTTGTCTAAAAGGAGTGAATCATTCATGGGTGTAGTCGTTAAGTTGCCTGATGGCTCCCAGCGGGAGTTTGACCGTTCTGTCAATGTGTTGGATGTCGCTACCTCCATCAGCAAAGGATTGGCCAAAAAAGCGGTGGCCGGTATGGTGAACGGCAAAACCGTTGATCTATCCACCACCGTTGCCGATGGAGAAGAGGTGCGCATTCTTACCTTGGATGACGAAGCAGGGTTGGAAGTTTACCGACACAGTGCCGCTCACCTGATGGCACAAGCCGTGAAGCGATTGTTTGCCGATGTGAAGTTGGGGATTGGCCCGGTGATTGAAAATGGATTTTATTATGATATGGATCTGCCTCATCGCTTAACTCATGAAGATTTGTCTAAGATCGAAGATGAGATGAAAAAGATCGTCAAAGAGGATCATTCCATACGGCGTAAGGTGGTTTCCCGTGAAGAGGCGCTTCGCATTTACGAAGAGGTGGGCGATCCCTATAAACTGGAACTGATTCGCGAGCTACCGCCAAATGAGGAGATTACCATCTATGAGCAGGGGGAGTTTTCCGATCTGTGCCGTGGTCCCCATGTCCCTTCCACGGGTAAGCTAAAAGCTTTTAAACTGTTGAGCGTTGCTGGCGCTTATTGGCGTGGGGACTCGGATAATCCGATGCTGCAGCGAATTTACGGCACGATTTGGCCGAAACAGTCGCAGTTGGAAGAGCATCTCAAACGTCTGGAAGAGGCAAAAGAACGGGATCATCGCAAGTTGGGGAAAGAGTTGGGGATTTTCGCCCTATCGAAGGAAGTGGGGCAAGGCTTACCGCTGTGGCTCCCCAACGGTGCCACCATCCGACGCATCATTGAACGCTATATCGTCGATAAAGAGGAGCGGCTCGGTTATCATCATGTCTATACGCCCCATTTGGCAAGTGTGGAACTGTATAAAACCTCCGGCCATTGGGATCATTATCACGAAGATATGTATCCTTTGATGAAAATGGACAACGAAGAGCTCGTTCTTCGCCCCATGAACTGCCCCCATCATATGATGATCTATAAAAATGATTTGAAGAGCTATCGTAACTTGCCGATTCGCATTGCCGAATTAGGGATGATGCATCGATATGAAATGTCCGGTGCGCTGTCCGGGTTGCAGCGGGTGCGGGCGATGACCTTAAACGATGCCCATATTTTCTGTCGCCCCGATCAGATCAAATCGGAATTTATCCGTGTGGTGCAACTGATCCAGGACGTCTATCACGACTTTGGCATCAAGGACTTTTGGTATCGCCTTTCCTACCGCGATCCTAAGGACAAAAAGAAATATGTGCAAAACGATGAGATGTGGGAAATGAGTCAACAGATGCTAAAAGAGGCTCTGGACGATATGGGGCTGGATTATGTGGAAGCGGAAGGAGAAGCGGCATTTTACGGCCCGAAGCTAGATGTTCAGGTACAGACGGCTCTTGGCAAAGATGAAACCTTATCAACCGTCCAATTGGACTTCCATCTGCCCAACCAGTTTGAGCTGGAATATATCGGGGAAGACGGCCAGCCCCATCGCCCGGTTGTGATCCATCGCGGCATCGTCGGCACGATGGAGCGGTTTGTCGCCTTTTTGTTGGAGTATTACAAAGGGGCACTGCCTGTCTGGTTGATGCCAACCCAGGCGCGGGTGCTTACCATTACCGATACGTTCCACGATTACGGCCAAGAAGTGGTGGGTCGCCTACAGGCCAACGGCATTCGGGCTGAGTTGGATGGACGTAGTGAAAAGATTGGTTACAAAATTCGGGAGGCCCAACTGCAAAAGATTCCCTATATGCTGGTCATCGGTGAAAAGGAACAGGCACAAGGCGGAGTCGCCCTGCGCGAACGCGGCAAAGGGGATCAAGGGATGATCCAGTTGGATCAGTTGATTGGGCAAATACGGGAGACGATTGACCAAAAGAGATGAAGTGACTAATCCCGAAGAGGGAAATCGAAACCCGGGCCCTATTTGAAGAGCACACCCCCTCCTTTTCTTGACAAGGTTCGGGTAGCGTGATACACTTCTTTGAGTAGGAAAGCAGAAGCGCCCGCTTCTCACCTGATCGACGCACGGGCTGTTGACAGGTCTTGATTCCGGATGAGGATTTTCAAGGTGTGGGCGTCTGCCTACACCTTTCCTGTTTTTTACAAAAATTTCGGAGGTGGCAGGTTATTAGCAGGGAACAACATCTGGTCAACGGGTCGATTCGTGCACGGGAAGTCCGCCTGATCGATTCGGAGGGAAACCAGCTCGGAATCAAACCTCTTCGCGAAGCGCTCAGTCTCGCCCAGGAAGCCGATCTGGACCTGGTCAACGTGGCACCCCAGGCCAAGCCGCCGGTTTGCCGCATTATGGACTACGGCAAGTATCGCTATGAACAGAGCAAGCGGGAAAAAGAAGCCCGCAAGAAGCAGAAAACGATTCAAATCAAAGAGATCCGTTTCAGCCCGTCGATCGAAGAACACGATGTTAACACTAAGCTTCGTAACGTGAAAAAATTCCTGAACAACGGGGACAAAGTGAAACTTTCGATTCGTTTTCGTGGTCGGGAGATTACCCACCAGGACTTAGGTCGTAAGATTTTGGTCCGGATGGCGGAAGAAGTGAAAGACATCGGGGATGTAGAACGGCAGCCCAAGTTGGAAGGGCGCCATATGATTATGATCTTATCACCGAAACAGCAGTGACGGAGGAGGAAATCTCATGCCGAAAATGAAAACGCGCCGTGCCGCTGCTAAGCGTTTCAGCAAAACCGGCACAGGTAAAATTAAGCGCAACCACGCCTTTATGAACCATATGCTGGAGCATAAACCGAAATCAGCCAAACGGAAGCTGCGCAAAAGCACCACCATGGCAAAAGGGGACGTCAAGCGTACAGAGCGATTGATCCCTTACAAATGATCTTCGAATACAGCGGATATAACGGCTTGTCTCGATGAGCCGATCGTTTATTGCAAATAAAGAACTTAACCCATAAAAATGTGAAGTGCTTGTTTGGAGGAGTGAAATCATGGCTCGAGTCAAAGGCGGGATTGTTACTCGTCGTCGTCGCAAAAAAGTATTAAAGCTGGCCCGTGGATACTTTGGTTCCAAGCATACATTGTTTAAAACGGCGAAACAGCAAGTGATGAAATCACTGATGTACGCTTATCGCGATCGTCGCCAGAAAAAACGGGACTTTCGTAAGCTGTGGATTACCCGTATTAATGCGGCTGCCCGCATGAACGGATTGTCCTATAGTAAATTGATGTTTGGACTAAAGCAAGCAGGGGTCGACATCAACCGTAAAATGTTGGCCGATCTGGCTATCAACGATGAAAAGGCCTTCGCTGAACTGGCTCAATTGGCTAAACAAAAAATGAATGCATAATACAGCAAAAACCACCTCCAGTGTGAGGTGGTTTTGGATTAGAAAGAGATCCGCCAAGGTATGCGGATCTCTTTCTTTTTAATGATGAGCTCCCGCTTTTTCTGTAGGCCTATGGGAAGCTTGTTCGTCGTCGCTTGTTTGGTTTTCATTGCCGGTATCCTCTTGAGGTGGTTCCTCGTTGCTGGTGCGCAGTGGAATTTCCCGCAGAAAGAATGTGCAGAGGAAAGCGAGGGTAATGACAGCACCCCCCACAATGAACACGCTGGATATACCGGCGTTCATCGCTTCACGCAGCATCAATAATACTTGATCAAACACGGCCTCCATCCCTGCCGGCAACTGGCTGCGGATGGCTGCCAGCTGATCAGGGGATAACAGCACCTGTGGATTGATGTTGGCTAATGTTTGTGCTGCCGGATTATTAGCCAGTTCAGGAGGTGCGGGGGTTGCGGCTATTTTTGCATCCATCCGCGAGATCATAATGGTCCCCATAATCGATACGCCGATCGTGCCGCCCATTTGCCGGAATAATTGGATGGCAGAAGTAGAAACACCGAGATAACGATGAGAGACTGCATTTTGTACGGTTAAGTTAAAGATGGGAAAGGCGGTACCCAACCCTAATCCGACGATGATCAGGTAGATTGTGGTCAGGAGAATCGAAGTTTCGATGGTTAACATGGACAGAAGAACCATCCCCGCTCCCATCACTAAAAGTCCGCCCAAGGCCAATTTTTTGTACTTACCTGTCTTGGTAACCAGGCTGCCAACGATCGAGCTGGCCAATACCATCCCCAATGTCATTGCCATCATAATGACGCCAGATTCAGCGGCTGAGATCCCCTTGACTCCTTGAATATAGAAGGGAGCATACATGGTTGCTCCAAACATGGCGACACCGATGAGAAAATTGATAACATTGGACAAGGTGAAGATACTGTTTTTAAAGAGATGCAAAGGCATTACAGGGTTTTCCGCATGTTTTTCCACCCATATGAATGCAGCTAAGCTGAAAGCGGAGACGGCGATCATGCTTAAGATTTGCCAGGAGGTCCACGTATAACGGTCTCCCGCCCAGGTGAAAGCCAGCAGAAGCGGGACAATGGTTAGCACCAAAAATATGGAACCGGTGTAATCGATCCGATTTTTCTCCCCGCGAGGGGTTTGTGGAAACAGGCGCAGAATCAAGTAAAAGGCGATTAACCCTACGGGAAGAAAGATCCAGAAGACCCAGTGCCAATCGAAGTGATCCACAATGTAGCCGCCTAAGGTGGGTCCCAATACACTGGCTAAGCCGAAGACCGCACCCATCAATCCTTGCCAACGACCGCGCTCCCGGGGAGAGAAAAGATCGCCAACAGCGGTGAAAGCGGTGGCCATCACCATTCCGCCGCCAAAACCTTGCAAGCCGCGCCAGATGATTAATTGAATCATGGTTTGAGCGGTTCCGCATAAAAAGCTTCCAATCATAAACAAAGCGAGTCCGGTCAGAATAAAGATCTTCCGTCCATAGATATCGGACAGCTTTCCGACTAATACCGTGGTGACGCTGGCTGTCAACATAAAAATGGTAAATACCCAGTTAAAATATTGGATACCGCCTAAGTCGCTAACGATTCGGGGCATAACGGTGCCGACGATCGTCTGGTTGAGGGCGGCAAACAATAGAGATGCCATCACGGCGATCATAATGGTTATTTTTTGTCTTGTTTCAAGATGTTCCACGCGTTTTCCCTCTTTCCGTTTGCGGATCTCCATCCGCTTTTCGAATCAGATGAAGCAAAGCGTTTATTTCCTCAGTGGTAAATGAATCAAATTTGTGCCGGAAGTATTCAAGGCGCTTCTTCTCTATCGCTTCGACCGCTTCAATTCCCGTAGCGGTGATCATCATTTCCACCACTCGTTTGTCCTCCTGTGAGCGGCGACGCTCAATCCATTCTTTTTTGACCAGCTGATCCGACAGTTGGGTGATGTGACTGTTGGAGACATCAAATTCCGTCGATAGGGCCGATGCTCTTTGTGGGCCATGGGTATAGAGGTGACGTAGGATAACAAATTGGCCCCTGTTTACTCCTTTACCCATCACATCATGGATTTCTTTTTTCCACTGGCGGAACACTTGCCGGAAGGCTTGTTCCAACTCATCGATCAACTGTTGTCGCTCCGACAAAAAAGCTCCTCCTTTATGTCATATGATTATTTCATATAGTTAACTTTTCAACATTCGAATTGTACATGAGAAAAATGAAGGATGTCAACCGATTGTGGTTAAAGAATGATAAAAAAACAGCCATGATCATCATGACTGTTTTGTTCAATCGTAATTATTTTTGCTTGAACATGTCGGCATCATACGGGAACGGATTTCTCTTCCGGCGGCGTGGTTGATCCGTTGGTGGGGTTACGCCGTGACCACCATGTGGCCAAGAGAGGACCAGAGATGTTGTGCCAGACACTGAAGAGGGCGCCGGGCAGTGCAGCGACGGGTTCAAAATAAGCAACGCAAGGGCGACACCCAAACCGGAGTTTTGCATCCCTACTTCCAATGAGACGGCGCGGGATTGTGCTTCATTCAATTTTAGAATACGGGCGGAACCGTAACCGAGGCCGAGTCCAAAGAGATTATGCAGAATGACGGCGATAAGGACAACTCCGGCGGTAGCGGATAGATTGTCTGCATTGAGAGCGACGACTCCGGTGACGATCAAAACGATGGTGGTTACGGATACCAATGGCAAGACGCCGGTTGCTTTTTCCACTGTGTTGGGCAGGAAACGGCGGACGACGATGCCGAGTACAATCGGCAGGATGATAACCTGTAAAATGGAGAGCAGCATTGCCCCCGGTTGTACCGGCAACCACGAGCCGGCTAATATCCATAATAAAAACGGAGTGAGCAAAGGTGCCAGCAGAGTGGAGACACTGGTCATCGTAACGGAAAGGGGAACGTTCCCTTTGGATAGATAAACCATCACATTGGAGGCGGTACCACCGGGACAAGCTCCCACCAACACTAATCCAACTGCCAATTCAGGCGGTAATTGTAAAACGGTGGCAACGGCAAAAGCGGCCAAAGGCATGATCAAAAACTGGGCGATAACGCCGACTGCGACGGATTTCGGCTGTTTGGCGATCAGGTGAAAGTCTTTCCAAGATAAGGTCATTCCCATGCCAAACATCACGATTCCCAATAGCAGGGTAATCCAGTTTCCGATTCCTGTAAACGATTCGGGAAACCAATATGCGATTGCCGCTGCGAGCACTACCCACAGGGCAAAGGTTTTTTCCGCAAAACGGCTAATTCGGTTCCACGTATACACAGCATGTTTCTCCTTTGCACTATTTTGAGCAAGTATTTGTTTCAACTTTTCGACAATTGGCGTATTAGAAGAAGGATTTGCGTGTCCATCACGCGGATAATCAGTTCGGATATTGCTACTCATATTAAACAGGGAAATGGAATTCGTCAAGATGATGGAAAAGGATTCTAAGTGACGATTCTGACCGACAAAATGCTTGCAATTTTTCCTCTCCTGGTTCAAACTGATACGAATAACGCATCAGAGGATAGAGGGGGATATATCATGTCAGATCGCGATGTGCAAAAAGATTTACGCATTCGCAGCAAGGTGATCAGCGAAGGAAGCAACCGTGCCCCTAATCGGGCGATGTTGCGAGCTGTCGGGCTAAAGGATGAAGATTTTCAAAAGCCGATGGTTGGGGTGGCCAGCACCTGGAGTGAAGTGACGCCTTGTAATATGCATATCCGAGAATTGGCGGAAGAAGCGAAAGCGGGAGCAAAAGAAGCCGGAGGCGCACCGTTGATCTTTAACACCATCACCGTTTCTGATGGCATCTCGATGGGACATGAGGGGATGCGCTATTCTCTCCCCAGCCGGGAAGTGATCGCCGATTCCATTGAAACGGTGGTTGGGGCGGAACGACTGGACGCTTATGTCGCCATTGGCGGGTGTGATAAAAATATGCCGGGCTGTATGATCGCCATCGGTCGTACCGAGGTGCCGGCGGTCTTTGTTTATGGGGGCACGATTCGTCCGGGTAAGTTGGATGGACAGGATATTGATATCGTTTCCGCCTTTGAAGGAGTCGGGCAGTATAACAAAGGTGGAATCGACCGGGATCACCTTCATCAGATTGAGTGCCACGCTTGTCCGGGGGCGGGTTCCTGTGGTGGCATGTACACCGCCAATACGATGGCTTCTGCGATTGAAGCGATGGGGATGAGCTTGCCGGGTAGTTCTTCGCATCCGGCGGAGACCGCTGAAAAGCGGAATGATTGTCGCAAAGCGGGACAAGCGGTGGTGCAATTGCTGGAGAAGGGCATTTATCCCAAAGATATTATGACAAGAAAAGCATTTGAAAACGCCATTACCGTTGTGATGGCGTTAGGTGGGTCCACCAATGCGATTCTGCATTTATTGGCGATGGCCCATGCCATCGATGTGGATCTTACCATGGAGGATTTTGAGCGCATTCGGAAGCGGGTGCCGCACATTGCCGATCTAAAGCCCAGCGGTCGCTATGTGATGCAGGATTTGTATGAAGCGGGCGGTGTGCCAGCGGTGATGAAAGAATTGCTGCAAGCGGGGTTGTTACACGGTGATTGCTTGACGGTGACGGGGAAAACGCTGGCTGAAAACTTAGCCGATGCAGCTCCTTTGAAGGAGGGGCAACAAGTGATTCGTCCCCTGGAGCAACCCTTCCGCCAAACTGGCCCCTTGGTGGTGCTGAAGGGAAACCTAGCTCCAGAAGGCGCGGTGGCCAAAATCTCCGGTCTCAAGGTAACGCAATTAACCGGGCCGGCTAAAGTGTTTGACAGCGAGGATGATGCGACGGAAGCGATCCTGTCTGATCAAGTGCAAGCAGGTGATGTGGTCGTTATTCGCTATGAAGGGCCCAAAGGCGGACCCGGTATGCCGGAGATGCTCTCCATCACGGGAATCCTGGTCGGCAAAGGCTTAGGAGAAAAGGTGGCCCTCATCACCGACGGTCGCTTTTCTGGCGGTTCCCATGGATTCGTTATCGGTCATGTCGCACCGGAAGCGCAAGTGGGAGGGCCGATCGCGCTATTACAGGATGGGGATTCCATCACCATTGATAGTAAAGAGCGCCTCTTGCATGTGGATGTGTCGGAAGAAGAGTGGGAAGCGCGCAAACGGGCATGGAAAGAGCGTCCTCTTCCTGTTGAGCGCGGAGTTTTAAATAAATATGCGCGCCTGGTTTCTTCCGCCTCCCGCGGAGCGGTAACAGATTAATAAATACTTAAAAAAACTGGATAAAAAACCGGTTGACAAAGCAGCTATGACCTGCCTATAATAGCATCTAAATAATTCAACGATTTCCCGTAAAACAGAATCAAATGTGCTAGGAGGGTGTCTAGGGTTCCGCCTTTACAGGGTCTGCGACCAAGTGGCACCAACATCCCAACAGGGATGTACACCGTGAGGATAAAAGCCTCTGCGGCAGGTCCTGCCTTCTTCTGCGGAAATGAGGTGTGGCATGCCCAGAGGCTTTGTTTCAAATACAATAGCCGATATTTTCAAAAAAAGGAAAAACGAAGGTTAAAGGCTTGGAAGAGGCCATAAGATTTCACATCCCCGTGTAACAGAGAGCACTGGAGTGCTGAGACCAGAGCCGCGGAGTGAAGATCTTCTCACCTCGGAGCCGCGCGTCGAAAAGGAACTTCCTGACTAGAATGCGATCGGAGTCCCCGTTAAAGGACGGAGTACGGTGTATCCATAACCGTACTCACCAAGGCTATCGGTCGCGAGACCGATGGTGAATATTGGGTGGTACCGCGAATCCTTCGCCCCAATCAACGTGATTAGACCCGGAAATGGGCCTTATTTTCGTTGGGGGTGGAGGGTTTTTAACTTTTTATGAGGAGGGTGTGTCATGGTGTCGCAACCGATGGCGACAGTGGAACAGGGTGTGGATCAAGGCAAAGAGGCAAAAGAATACACAGGTTCAGAAATTTTGCTGCGCTGTCTGATCGAAGAGGGGGTTGAGGTGGCATTTGGTTACCCGGGGGGTGCGGTGCTTCCAATCTATGACTCGTTGTACAGTAGCCGTTTAAAACATTTGTTGGCCCGCCATGAGCAGGGAGCGATTCACGCTGCTGACGGCTATGCCCGGGCAACCGGCAAGGCGGGGGTCGTAATCGCCACCTCAGGACCCGGTGCTACCAATTTGGTGACAGGAATCGCTAACGCGCAGATGGATTCGATCCCTCTGGTATGTATCACCGGCAATGTGGCACAGCACCTGATCGGTACCGACGCCTTTCAAGAGGCGGATATTACCGGGATTACCATGCCGATTACCAAGCATAGTTACTTGGTGACCGATGTGCGTGACCTCCCGCGGGTGATCAAGGAAGCGTTCCACATTGCCACAACCGGTCGTCCCGGCCCGGTCTTGATCGATATTCCCAAGGATGTGAGTAATGCCAAAGCGACTTACTCTTATCCCGATTCTGTCTCCATCCGGGGTTATCAACCCCATGCCGACCCGCATCCGTTGCAAGTGCAGCGATTGCATCAAGCGATCGCCGAGGCGTCGCAGCCGGTCATCCTAGCTGGTGGCGGGGTGGTGACATCCGGAGCGGAAGAAGAGCTGATCGCCTTTGCGGAAAAAGCGGGAATCCCAGTTACAACGACGCTGATGGGTCTGGGCGGCTTTCCGGGACAGCATCCTTTATGGTTGGGAATGCCGGGAATGCACGGGACATACGCTGCCAACCACGCGCTGTTGGAGACTGATCTTTTGATCGGGGTGGGGGCCCGCTTCGATGACCGTGTCACCATGGGAAGGCTCGATAAATTCGCCACCGGCGCCAAAATCGTCCACATCGATATTGATCCGGCGGAGATCGGCAAAAATCTGGATGCTTATATCCCGCTGGTTGGCGATGTGAAAAAGGTGTTGGCCACAGCCATACCCGGCTTACGCCGCAGTTCTTCAGAGGCATGGATCAAGCAACTGGAAAAGTGGAAACAGGAGAAGCCATACAGTTTCAAAGATGCGGAAGATACGTTAAAACCACAATGGGTGATTCGTCATCTGCATGAGACGACCAAAGGCAAGGCGGTTGTGACGACGGATGTGGGGCAGCACCAGATGTGGGTTGCGCAATATTTTCCCTTCGCCCGTCCCCGCTCTTTTATCACCTCCGGCGGTCTGGGAACGATGGGTTTCGGCTTTCCTGCCGCATTAGGCGCTCAGGTCGCTTGTCCAGATGAAGTGGTGATCAGTGTAACCGGTGACGGCGGTTTCCAGATGACCAATCAGGAATTGGCAGTTGCAGCCATGGCCAATATACCGGTAAAAGTGGCCATTATCAATAACCATTGTTTAGGCATGGTGCGCCAATGGCAGGAAGTATTCTACCAGGAGCGTTACAGTGAAGTGGATCTGTCGGGCAGTCCCGACTTTGTCCGCCTGTCGGAAGCGTACGGTGTCAAGGCGTGGCGGGCAAAAACGAAACAGGAGGCAAGTGATGCTTGGAGAGAAGCGTTGGATCATCCGGGACCGGCGGTGATTGATTTTTGGGTGACGCCGGAAGAAAACGTCTACCCGATGGTGGCCCCCGGTACCGGTTTGGATGAAATGATTATGGGAGATGAGGCGGAATGAGACACGTGATTTCGGTGCTCGTCAACGATCAGCCCCGGGTGTTGGCCCGGGTGGCCAACCTTTTGGGGCGCCGGAATTTTAATATTGAAAGCATCAGTGTGGGAGAGTCAGAGGAAGAGGGTCTCTCGCGGATGGTCATTGTGACCCAAGGGGACGAACGCACGATGGAGCAGATCCAGAAACAGCTGCACAAATTGGTGGATGTAATCAAGGTGCAGGATCTGAGCGAATACGCCTCCGTCGAGCGAGAACTGTTGCTGGTGAAGGTGGGAGCCGCCCCTGCGACTCGGATGGAGATCAAAGGGATTGTGGAGCCCTTCCGGGCGGCGGTGGTGGATGTGGGTCCCAACAGCATGATGGTGCAGGCCACCGGTGAACGGGCGAAGCTGGATGCGCTGTTGGAGCTGTTGCGCCCCTACGGTATCAAAGAGATGGCACGTACTGGTGTGACAGCCTTGCCGCGCAGTGTAAACAAAGCAGCGGCGACAACATCATAAGCGAGTATCGAAGGAAAGAAAGTTTGCTCAAAGCATCCCCAAAGATATCGAGCAAGGCGCTATTTACCTCTCCACTTTAGAAGTGGGAGACTTCTGACGTAAAAAGGTTAGAAAATTGTATTCAACATGATCAGGGAGGAATGGAAACATGGCACAAGTATACTATGAAAAAGAGACTAATCAGGAAGTATTAAACGGAAAAACAGTAGCGGTGATCGGGTACGGCAGTCAGGGGCATGCCCAGGCTCAAAACTTGCGAGACAGCGGCATTCAAGTGGTGATTGGACTTCGTCCCGGCCGTTCCTGGGAGCAAGCGAAACAGGACGGATTTGAAGTATTGACCGTGGATGAAGCGGTGAAACGTGCTGATGTGGTGCAGCTGTTGATGCCGGATGAGGTGCAGGCACGGGTTTATCAAGCACAGGTGGCACCCAATCTAAAACCGGGATCGGCCCTCTTTTTCTCCCACGGTTTCAACATCCACTTCGGTCAAATTGAGCCGCCAGCAGATGTGGATGTGGTCTTGATTGCGCCAAAGGGGCCAGGTCATTTGGTGCGACGGGTATTTGTAGAAGGGTTTGGCGTTCCCGCTCTAATCGCCGTTCACCAGGATGCTTCCGGGCAAGCGAAACAACTGGGATTGGCGTATGCTTGGGGAATTGGCGGCACCCGTGCCGGTGTGATTGAGACTACGTTTAAGGAAGAGACGGAAACCGACCTCTTCGGTGAGCAAGCTGTTTTATGCGGTGGGGTGAGCCAGTTGGTCAAACAAGGGTTTGAGACTTTGACGGATGCCGGTTATCAACCGGAAGTGGCTTACTTTGAGTGTCTACACGAATTAAAACTGATCGTTGACTTGATGTATGAAGAAGGATTGGCCGGTATGCGTTACTCCATCAGTGATACAGCGGAGTACGGCGATTATGTCAGCGGCAAACGCGTGGTGGGAGAAGCTTCCCGCAAGGCGATGCAAGAAGTGCTGGCAGATATCC
Source organism: Desmospora activa DSM 45169 (assembly GCF_003046315.1). Taxonomy (NCBI): domain Bacteria; kingdom Bacillati; phylum Bacillota; class Bacilli; order Caryophanales; family Thermoactinomycetaceae; genus Desmospora; species Desmospora activa. The sequence goes on from NZ_PZZP01000001.1 coordinate 726,976, forward strand.
AGGACGGCACCTTCGCCAAGCGCTGGATCGCGGAAAATGAAGCGGGACGCAAAGAGTTTAACCGTATCCGTGAAGAAGAAGCGACCCATTCATTGGAGACAGTCGGTAAGAAACTGCGCCAAACGATGGCGTGGATCGATAAGGACGAGAAGAATAAAGTGACGGATCCAACCGCGGTTCAATCCTGAATAAATTTGATAAGGGAGGGTGCAATCATGCGAAGGGTTCAATTTTTTGATACCACCTTGCGGGACGGTGAGCAGTCCCCGGGAGTAAATCTGAGTGCGGAGGAAAAGGTGACGATCGCCCTTCAGCTGGAGAAGCTCGGTATTCATGTGATCGAGGCCGGTTTTGCAGCGTCCTCCCAGGGAGATCAGGAAGCGGTGCGACAGGTGGGGGAGCGCGTCAAAAACGCCACCGTCGTCAGCTTGGCACGAGCGGTTTCGGGCGATATCGAAAAAGCGTGGACAGCTTTGAAGAGTGCAGAGGCACCAGGGATTCATATCTTTTTGGCGACATCGCCGATCCACCGTCGCTATAAGCTAAATATGAGTCAAGAGGAAGTATTGGAGCGGGCGGAAGCAGCCGTGCGATTGGCGAAACAGTACTTCCCGGTTGTGGAGTTTTCAACAGAGGACGGCGGACGGACCGAGTTGGATTTCTTGTGCCGAGTGGGGGAGCGGGTGATCGCCGCCGGCGCAGATGTCCTCAATATTCCCGACACTGTCGGCTATATGACACCCCAGGAGTACGGAAATATCTTTCGCCATTTAAAGGAAAATGTAAAAGGCATTGAAAAAGTACGGCTATCCGCTCATTGTCACGATGATTTAGGTTTGGCGGTGGCCAACTCCCTTGCCGCCATTGAGGCTGGTGCCGATCAGGTGGAAGGAACGATCAACGGTATCGGCGAACGGGCGGGCAACACGGCTTTAGAAGAGGTAGCGGTAGCCTTATCCACCCGTAATGAGTGTTACGGAGTGGAAACTGGGATCAATCTAAAAGAGATTACCCGTACCAGCCGTCTCGTTAGCAAAATGACAGGGATGTTGGTTCCAGGCAATAAAGCGGTGGTAGGAGCCAACGCCTTTGCCCATGAGTCGGGCATCCATCAAGACGGTATGCTGAAAAACAGCGCTACCTATGAAATTATGAAGCCGGAGAGTATCGGCCAGGACGGAACCCAGTTGATTCTGGGGAAACATTCGGGGCGTCACGCTTTTCGCGATAAACTGACCGCCCTTGGCTACTCCTTTGATGATCAGCAGTTAAATCAATTATTTGTTCGCTTCAAGGAAATGACCGACCGCAAAAAGACGATTGAAGACGATGATCTAGTATCGTTGGTGGAAGAACGGCTAGGAGATGGAGAAGAGATCTTTGAATTTGATGCGATTCAGCTTTCTTACGGCAATCATTCACTACCGACCGCCTCGCTACGCCTGATGGATCACCGTCATAACCGTATGGTGGAGGAAGCGGCGTGTGGCAGCGGATCCGTCGATGCTATTTTCCATGCGATCGATCGGGCGACTGGAGAGCCGATGGAGTTGACGGATTATAAAATCGTCTCTGTCACCCATGGCAAGGATTCTCTGGGAGAAGTATATGTAAAATTGAAGCGAAACGGGACAGAAGTACAAGGTAGGGGCGTCAGTACGGATGTGTTGGAAGCGAGCGCCCGCGCCTATATCCACGCGGTGAACCGTATCCTACAACGGGCAGCAAAACAACCAAAAGCGGAAGCCGTACACACTTCCTAATCGATGACGAGGAGGCGCAACGATGGCCACTGACAAACATATCGCGGTTCTGCCCGGAGATGGCATCGGGCCGGAAATCGTGGATGAAGGGGTGAAAGTGATAAAAGCGGTGGGTGACCGCTTTAACTACAACTTTCACTTTTCCTTCAACCTGGTGGGAGGCTGTGCGATCGACGAGCTGCAGCAGCCCCTGCCGGAGGATACGCTAAAACAATGTCGCAAGGCGGATGCCGTGCTTTTGGGAGCGGTGGGAGGCCCGCGCTGGGATCGGAATCCTGCGCATCTGCGCCCGGAAAACGCTTTGCTCGGATTGCGCAAAGAGCTGGGGTTATACGCCAACCTGCGTCCGGCTATTTTATATCCAGGGTTAGAGGGCAGTTCCAGCTTAAAAGCAGAAGTGTTGAAAGGAGTAGACTTGTTGGTGGTGCGGGAGTTAACCGGTGGGCTCTACTTCGGAGACAAATCGACGGAGCAGACGGACACCGGGCTAAAAGCGACCGATACTCTCGTCTATCATGAGCATGAAATCGAACGGATCGTTCATCGCGCCTTCCAGCTGGCCCAAGGCAGAAAGAAGCATGTTACCTCTGTCGATAAGGCCAATGTTCTGGAAAGCTCCCGCCTGTGGCGCAGTGTGGTGGAACGTATCGCCAAAGAGTATCCGGATATTGAAGTGGAGCATATGTTGGTGGACAACTGTGCGATGCAGATGGTGCGCCGCCCGGCTGACTTTGATGTGATTGTGACCGAGAACTTATTTGGCGATATTTTAAGCGATGAGGCAGCGATCCTGACTGGGTCCATCGGCATGTTGCCTTCAGCCAGCTTGGGTGAAGGAACGTTTGGCTTATATGAACCGGTTCACGGCTCAGCACCAGATATTGCCGGCCAAGGGTTGGCCAATCCGGTTGCTACGATTCTGTCGGTTGCGATGATGTTCCGACATTCCTTTGAAAATGAGGAAGTAGCCACAATCATTGAAAGGGCGGTAGAGAGCGTGTTAGCGTCGGGAGCACGTACTGCAGATGTGGCGGCAGCGGGAGAATCAGCCCTCTCCTCAAAAGAGATGGGGGATCGAATTGTGGAAGCGATCCTACATCAGGCAGATTCCACAGCTTCGATGGGCACACGATAAACAGGTGATGGTTTTAGTTGAATCTAGTGATAAAAATAGAAGGGGCCTCGCCCCAATTTGTCATTAATCTTAGGAGGGGGAGCTCCCCTTCTTCTTTTTTTGGGGGTTTAGGACCATTCCTCGAACTAGGAATCTCGGGTTCTGCCGTAGCTATGGGTGTTCACAACTTCTGAGCCTGTCTATTTTCCACATTGCCGAGAATTAACTTCTTTTCGTGAATATTTGAAACGTAACTCCAAACTGGTCCGTTACCATTCCATATGCAGGACTGAAATAGATGGGCTGTAGCGGCAAAAGAACTTTGCCATTTGGTCGTAATGCTTCATAAATTTGCTCCGCTTTTGTCTTGTCCTCTACGGTTATACAAATGTTGACTTGATCTCCGCGCTCCAGCGGCTGGTCAGGAGACGAATCACTGACAAACAGTTCAGCTTCGCCAACAACTAGCACGGAATGAGCGATTCTTTTTTTTGCTTCTTCTGTCATTGGCGGATTACTCTCTTCCTCTGGAGCGTCTCCAAACGTCTGCTTAAACACGACTTGCGCGCCGAGCGCCTGCTCGTAAAATCGAATTGCTTCGTTCGCATTGCCATTGAGCATAATAAAAGGGGTGAATTGTAAAGCCATTTTCCTTCAACTCCTTACGTGTCATTATTGTTTTGTGCTGGACTTGTATTTCATTGTATCCGATGATAGTGACAACTATTGTCATAGTTAGAATAAGCTTTTTCTGGTGCTAGGAGCGGTACGGATGTCTAAAACGAAACGACTCATGGAATTGATTGTCGCGGTTAATCGCAAACGCCAATTTACGGTGAAAGAACTTGCCCGCGAATTTGGCGTTTCTCCCAGAACGATTCTTCGCGACTTGCAGGAATTGAGCGAGCTTGGCGTTCCCCTGTATTCGGAAGTCGGCCCCCATGGCGGATACCGGATTTTGAAAGAACGGCTCTTGCCCCCGATCGCCTTTACGGAGCAGGAGGCTGTAGCAGTGTTTTTCGCTGTGCAGGCCTTGCGACATTATTCTTCTCTTCCGTTTGAAACGGAAACTTCGACGGCATTGAATAAGTTTTACAATTTTGTACCGGAAGATGTGCGCGATCGTATTGATCAGATGCGAGACCGGGTGGACTTTGTAACACCGGTCCGGAAAACGCAGTCTCCTCACCTGTCCGTTTTGCTTGATGCGGCCGTCCGACAAAACGTGCTGCTCATCGATTATGAATCGCGGCGGCAACGAATGAAGCGAGAAGTCCAACCGATCGGGATTTACACCCGGAATGGATTGTGGTACTGCCCAGCCTATTGTTTTCTCCACAAGTGTTTTCGCTTGTTCCGTTGCGATCGGATTCATTCAGTCGATCCGTCTGCTTCCAAGCCGCTCGATTTGCGCCAGGTTCATCTGGGTAACAAGGAGTTATTTCGCCCTAAAGAAGATTGCGTATACGTATTTGCTGAACTGACCGAAGAAGGTGTGGAAAGATGCGAGGTCGAACCTTGGCCGGTTCCGCGGCTTCATGTTCGCAGTGATGGTACCGGATGGCTTGAAGGAGATATTGCAAAGAAGGACATCCCGTTTTTTGCTTCATTCTTTGTCGGTCTCGGGAAGGAAGCGACGGTACAGCAACCGAAGGAATTACGTTCGGCGATCAGGCATCTGCTTTCCGAATTGACGATTCGCTACGCGGACTAATCCTCCTTTTTTGTGATACGATAAAAATAAAAAATGAAAGCGAGTGAACGCTCTTGCATCCGATATGAGCGTATTGAGCCACGAGAGGAACTGCTCGTGGCCCCCCTCTCCTTTTCGATATCGTGTATACCATTATCGGAAGGGATGAGTGGTTTTGGGCGACGAGCAAAAGGAAAGGCGTCTGTTTCGCCTGATTTGGTGGTCCAGCTTTTGTTGGTCCTTCGGTTTGGCAATGTATCAGGGTGTCATCGGTAAATATGCTATTGACCATTTTCAGCTGTCACCATTGGCGTATGGATGGTTGGACAGTGTGCGGGAATGGCCAGGATTATGCTTAGTGATCCTGTTGGCGCTGTTGTCGCGGTTATCGATGCGTTGGCTGTGGGTGTGCAGCCTTCTTTTGACGGCAGTGGGGCTGTGGTTGCATGCTTGGTCGCTTCCGTTTTTGGGGCTGTTGGGGATCACCCTTCTTACCAGCACCGGTGTTCATGTGGGGGCGGTGGTGCGGGATACATTGACGATGGCATGGGCCAAACCCACTGTACGAGCCCGCCGCTTGGGCCAGATGGCCAGCGGCAGTGCAGCGGCGGGATTGTTGGGGTTGGGGGCGGTTGCACTCCTCAGTGGAACCCTCCCACTAAAGGTTCAACTGGTGATCGCCGGTTGCTGGTCTGTGGGTGGGGCGATTTTTGTGATTCCGTTGCAGCAAAAACAGGATGATGAGGGTTTGCTGAGGAGAGGTTTATTATTTCGGTGGCGGTATCGATCCTATTATGGCTTAGCCTTGTTGTCCGCATTACGGGAAATGGTGACCCTCACCTTTGCCGTGTTTCTGTTGTTACGAGACATAGGATGGACAGAACGAGAGTTGGCACTGTTGTTGGCGGGTCATGGTCTCCTGGCCGTAATCCTTCGTCCATGGGTTGGTGCCTGGATCGACCGAGTAGGTGAAGCGAAGGCGTTGGCCGTTAACTATGCAGTGGTGACGGTCTTGTTTCTCGGATATGGTTGGGTTCGTGAAGCTTGGGTATTGGCGCTCATTTTTGTGATGGATCACTTATTGACCGCCTTGGATGAAATCGCGCTATCCACCTATGTATCCAAATGGGTTCAACAGGACGAATGGGCTGCGACATTAGCGATGGGAAGCACCATTGCTCACGCCTTTGCTGTGTTGATGCCGCTGGTAGGTGGGATGCTGTGGCTGACGCTAGGCGCAACGGCTCCTTTTCTCCTGGGGGCGACGGTGACCGTGATCGCCTGCGCTGTTTGCGTGAGGTTGACTCATCGTGGAGGGAACACGGTGAATTCAAAGGATTGATTGATCTTGCCCGCGGGTATAGAAAAATGGCAACGATCGCGTGGGAGAACAGAATCTGGCAACCAGAGGGATTGATCTTACCAATAAGGGGTTTAACCGTTTCAAAAACCGGAAATAGTTCGACTGGAAGCCAATGAGATAAAATCGGATGGAGGGCTGTTCAATGGCAAAAGTATTAATTATGACCGGAGATGCCGTGGAAGCCTTGGAAGTGTTTTACCCTTACTATCGCTTGCTCGAAGAAGGGCATGAAGCGGTGATTGCGGCTCCCTCAAAGAAAAAGCTACAAACCGTTGTGCACGATTTTGAGCCGGCGATGGAAACTTTTACCGAGAAATGGGCGTACGGTTTGGATGCCCATTCTTCCTTTGATGAAGTGAATCCCGCTGAATTTGATGGCTTGATTATCCCTGGTGGACGTGCACCTGAGCATATTCGTCTCCATGAAAAAGCCCCTGAGCTGATTCGCCATTTCTTCCAAGAAAACAAGCCTGTCGGTGCGATCTGTCATGCAGCGCTAGTTTTCGCCGTCGTACCAGATGTGGTCAAAGGTAGAGAATTGACTGCTTTTACCGCCTGCCGACCGGAAGTGGAAAGCTATGGCGCTGCCTATATCTCGGAACCGCTTCATGTCGAGGGCAACCTAGTATCAGGCCATGCCTGGCCAGATCTGCCTGGCTTTATGAAAGAGTTTTTTGTGTTGCTCAATCGTTGATAGATGAACCTCTCTCACCTGAAGAGGCGGGATTCTTACTGTCAGACTCTAGAAGCGCTCGAATATAGAAGGATTTACCTTCCAAACTCGATCAAAGGGATCGGTAAGTCCTACTGGGTTCCTAAGCAACATGCGGCTGCATATCTCTCAAGTAATAAGAAAGCCACTCCGTGATGATATTATCCTCTTTAGGTAAACAGTAAGAAAGTCGCTTACTGTTTACTTGGAGGGGATTTTACTATGAGAAAAATTCGTAATATGTATCCAAGAGAGCTAAAGGAAAAAGCGGTGAAGATGTATTTAGAAGGAGACGGGGCTATCAATCGATGTATTTATCCGTTATTTATGATCTGTTCAACAATGAAGTAGTTGACTACCAAATCAGTAAGCGGAATGATTTACGCCTCGTGCCGCCGTTAATCAATACATGCATTTCTACAACCATGATCGTTTCCAAAGCCGGTTCAATCACTTGAGCCCGGTAGATTACCGGGCTTAAGCAGTTTAATAGTTGTGGCTTCTTTTAAAAATCAAATTTTGCTCTTTGCACCGAGACGTTCCCTGTTGCATGAAGTCGAACGTCAAGATACCCATGATATGTCGCGCCGACGTTACCATAGCTCTGCGAATATTTCCCTTTTCCTTTTACTTCCCACACAGCCCCAGAAAGTTTATCAAGCCTTGAGGTATCCGAAGCGGAATACGGAGGAAGAGCTTTGGCGTCAACATTATATGTAGCACCCTTGATAACTACTAGAGAAGAATTTGAACTTTTCTTCCCATATGTGAACGTTCCAGAGTTCACCAAATCCCAACGAACACCTACCCACTCATCAAAGGATATTGTTTTCTTCCAAGACTTGGTTCCTAACGCTTCAAGAACTTCTTCACTTTCAATTGTTACTTTTCCGAAGAGATTGGAATTTCCGTTGACAGGAACAGTTACTTTATATTCAGATCCCTGTGCCTGATACTCAGACCTCTGCGCTTCATCTTTTTCTAAAGCTTTTTCCAGTGCTTTATTAATATTTCCTAAATAATCCTCCTTCGAAAGAGGTTCCTTCCCTTGGGATCGTAAGATTTCGTTTGATTTAGCCACTGCTTGTTCAAAAGTTTGAGGTTCCCCTTCAGCATAGGCCGGAACTGATGGTATGATAGTGATTCCCATAACAAGAACGGTAACAACAGCAAGAATTTTTTTCATATATTCCCCTCCATAGGACTGAATTACAAGAAACTAAAATGATATAATAGATAGAGGGAATTGTAAATAAAAAAAGGGGATGTTTTTATGGACGATAATGAAGAAAAAAACAAGAATGAAGAAAAAGGCAAGAAGGATTCTTTCGATAAACTAATTGACTTTTCTAGTGACATCGTAATTAAGGCTATTGTGATAACAGTCATCCTTGTAGCCGTAGCTTTAACGTTCACCTTTTTAAGGAGTTGAACAAAAAGGCCCCGCCATTAGGCGGCGCTTTTTTATTGTGGTGTGCCCGTCATGGGCACGCTCTCTAGGGTGAAAATCCCGAGCGACGAAGGCAGCAGTTGATGAGTCTGCCATACAAGACAAAGTCCATGCTGCCAAAGGGCAGGGAGCGTAAATGAGGCGGGTGGATAGAGGGGGAAAGAGCGTGTCCTTACCCGGGGCTCTTAAGCTTCCTATTAGTCAACATTCTCCCGGATGATCTGGACAAAGAACCGGAACGAAGAGACTTGCGCTTTGTTCGCTACGTCGATGACTTCCAAATCTACGAGAAAAAGCTTCCGCGCCGGAGTGCGAGTGAAAGCATGCATCAACCGCTTTCTGGAACGGAAGCAAAAACTTTAGGTTAACCGGGAGAAAAGCGCAATAGACCGCCCCTGGCGGCGATCCTTTCTGGGGTTTTCCTTCTACCGTGGAAAACAAACCGGAATCCGGCTGGCTTGTTGTTTTGTGTCAATCGAGATAAACCGCCGTATACCGATCGGTACGTACGGTGGTGTGAGAGGACGGGCTAGCCGCCCTCTCCTACTCGATATCGCTTGTTATACAATCGTATGATTTTGCTCTTCTATCACCTGACGCAACTTCATCGCCGATCGCCGTGGAGACTCTGCCGCTGTGATGGCGGAAATGACGGCGATGCCCGCAGCCCCGGCGGCGATGACACTGCCGGCATTGGCTGCATTGATACCGCCGATGCCGACGATTGGCAACCCCTGTTCATTGGAGCGGCGGATGTGGCTAATCGTTTCGGGACCGATTGGATCACCGGCGTCTGCCTTTGATCGGGTGGAGAAAAGGGCTCCCACCCCGATATAATCAGCACCTGCCTGGATGGCTTTATCAGCTTCGCTCTCATTTTCACAGGAGACGCCTACAATCGCCTCTGTTCCCATCAAACGGCGAACCTGAACGGCTGGCAGATCCTCTTGGCCTACATGGATTCCATCAGCACCCAAAACCATCGCTAAATCAACGCGATCGTTTACGATAAACGGGATGGAGGAGCGCTGACAGATTTCTTTTAATCGTTTTCCTAAAAAAACGGTTTCCGACATGGTGAGGGTGGATCCCTTTTCGCGAAATTGAAACAGGGTGATTCCGCCGGCGATGGCTTCTTTTAATACCCAAACGGGGTCACGGCCGTTACAGTCTTGACTTCCCATAATCATATAGAGCCGTAGTTGGGATGGGGAAAAGGGCAATGGTGAAACCTCCCATCTGATCTGGATCGCAATCCGGTGATTGGTAAGGGAAATACCGGTCTCTTGGATCTTCCCGCTGCCAACCCCGCATTTGCATCCTATGCCTTGGTGGCGGGTTCCATACCCGTCAGTGGTGACTTTCAGTCACAGTCAGGTGGCGGTAGGCAAAGTGATTGGTAGGACCGTGACCCTGTCCGATATTCAACGGGTGACGGATCGCTTCCGTGATATACGCTTTGGCCACTCTAACCGCTTCCAGCAAGGAGTGTCCTTTAGCCAGCTCGGCGGTGATGGCTGCGGAAAACGTGCAGCCGGTTCCATGGGTGTGGCGAGTGTGTAAGCGGGGGGCGGTAAATACGTGAAAATTTCCGCCGTCGTACAAGAGATCGTCAGCTTGGTTTCCTTGTAGATGTCCCCCTTTGATGATAACGGCATCCGCTCCCATATCCGTCAAGCGGCGGGCGGCATCTTTTCTTTTTTCGTCCGTATCCAAGGATTCTCCCACCAAGATTTCAGCTTCGGGTAAATTGGGAGTGATCAGGTGGGATAACGGGAGTAAAATCCGTTTCAATGCATGGCGAGCCGCTTCTTCCAACAGGGATGATCCGCTCTTGGCCACCATGACAGGGTCGATGACCAGGGGGTGGATACGGTGCTTTTTCACCTGAGCGGCGACGGCTTCCATGATGGAGGTGCTGGCGATCATGCCTGTTTTGGCCGCGTCGATGCCGATATCGGTCGCCACGGCTTCCATTTGCCGAGTGACCGCTTCTTCTGAACACTCGTATATCCCGGTCACACCCTGGGTGTTTTGAGCGGTGATGGCGGTAATGGCGCTCATTCCATATACATGTCGTTCCTGAAATGTTTTTAAATCCGCTTGAATACCGGCGCCTCCGCCACTGTCGGAACCGGCGATGGTTAGCGCTCGCGGGATAGACATATCCTTTTCCTCCTCTGCTTCAAAACAAAAAACACCGCCGGGCATACCAACGGCGGTGCGATCCTTTTTCGGTCGCAATTGATCTTCCTCCCTCCGCTGGCATTACCCAGATCAGGTTGACGGTCGGAGGCAGGTCAGCCACCCTCTCAGCCCGGTCTTCCGAGCTCCCGTTTCGGTTAGTTATCTACATCCTATCGAAAGAAGCGAGAACCTGTCAATCTACTTACGCCATGATTCTGGCGTTATACGGGCTGCTGTCCACACCGCTTCCGTTGTCACTACATAGAGTGAAAAGGAGTGAATCGTGTCCAAGGAGGTTTCACAATGAAAACGAAAAACGCCAGCGGATATTTTGGCGGCTTCGGAGGCGGTTGGTGGTGGATCGCCATTGCGGCGATTATCGTGATCATCCTGCTCATTTTCTTCGGCTTCTTCCTATTCTGGGGCGGTGGAGGTTTTTACGGTCCGTATTATTGACCGCTAAGGTGCATCTTCCGCTTGGAAGATGCACCTTTTTGTGGGAAAGGGGGAGACAGGATGGGATGGTTAAAACCGTGGTTTGAACAAGCAATGCAAGAAGGTTGGAATGAATTAATTCAGGAGCTGGAGGAGTTAAGGGCGGAATTTCCGATTCCCTCCTTGCAAAAAACGATGCGTGACGAAGGAGAATTTTTGGTTGTGGAAGTGGTGGTGCCAGGGTGGAGTCGGCGCCATACCGTCGATGTAAGGGTAGAAGGAAATGTTTTGTTGATATCCGGCGTATTTATGGAAAAAACACCTGCTGTTGCCCACCAGGAAACCACTTTTTCCATGACACAATGGTTGCCGATGCCGGTGGATGAATCGCGGCTACAGACGGATATCAAACCCGGCGGTAGGTTGATTGTGACTATCCCGAAGCGGCAAGGCAAAAAATAAAATCGATCAGGGTACCATCCATCCCCCTCTTGGGGTTTTTTCTTTTTTTCTCCACAAAAAAGGCCATGCCTCCAGATGGGCATCGCCTCCTGCTGCTGATCACATATCCCTTAAGAAGGAGAGAGGGGAGCTTGGGCCTGTTCACGCGGCATATTGTCGTGCAAGGTGCCGATTAGGTCGTCTCTCTTTGTCTGATCGCAGTTTTCCCAGATCACTTCAAATAGGACCCCCAATCCCGGCAGCAATTTTTCTTCTCCACGTTCGATTGAGTCATTCACCATATTTTGAAGCTCTTCCGGACTCATATCTTGGATGTTGTGAATAACGGCACCTCGGATCGGAAAATTCATGTGAAATCCCTCCTTTCTTTCGTATTGTGACCGCAAATGGACGCCTTATCCGTGAAGGAGAAAATTTGTGGTATAATAAGCGCACCACGATATGTGTCGGAGCAAGGAGGATGGCATGAATAAACAATTCGCAGTCATCGGTCTGGGTCGGTTTGGCGGTAGTGTCGCCAAAACGTTGCATGATATGGGGTACGAGGTGATGGCGATCGACAACGATCCACAACGGGTTCAAGATTTTGCCCAGATCGTCACCCATGCAGTGGAAGCAGATTCCACCGATGAAAACGCGCTCAAGGCGCTGGGAATACGCAATTTTGACGTCGTAGTTGTCTCCATTGGGGAAGATATTCAATCTAGTATTATGACGACGCTGATTCTGCAGGAATTGGGCGTAAAAAAAGTGGTGGTAAAGGCTCGCAACGATCTCCATGGAAAAGTACTGTATAAGATTGGTGCCCATAAAGTGGTATATCCGGAGCGCGATATGGGGGTACGGGTGGTTCATAACCTGATTTCACCCAATATCCTCGACTATATCGAACTGGCTGATGATTACAGCATCATCGAAATCAGCGCCGGAGAATTTTTTGCCGAAAAAACATTGGAAAAGCTAGATATTCGCGCACAGTTCGGGTGCAACGTCATGGCCATTAAGAGCGGGCGGCGCATCAATATCGCCCCCTTGGCAGATGATGTGATTCACAAAGGCGACATCTTGGTCGTTATTGGTCACAATAACGATCTTAAAAAGCTGGAGGAAAAAGCGTAAGCCATGGAGATTCGAACGATCAGCTCAGCCCGCAACGAAAAAGTGAAGCGGTGGCGCAAGTTGGGGACGCGTAAAGGGCGGGATGAATACCGCAGCATGATGATCGAGGGAGAGAAGCTTCTACGAGAGGCGTTGGATGCTGACCTGGATATCCGCTCGATCCTTGTCTCGGAGGAGGGTACAGCGGTATTGGAACAGTTTCCTGAGCTACGGGAACTACCGGTGTACTGTTTGTATCCGTCCGTATTTACCGGGCTAGTGGATACCCAGTCTCCACAAGGGATCGCCGCTGAGGTTTCCATTCCCCGGCATACGGCTCCCTATCATCCTCCTGAGCGGGCACAAGTGTTGCTATTGGATACGATTCAAGATCCCGGCAACCTGGGAGCGATTCTGCGAACGGCGGAAGCGGCGGGAATCCGTGATATTTGGTTGGGAAACGGAACAGTCGATCCATTTAATCCTAAAGTGGTACGCTCAGCCATGGGCTCCCTATTTCGAGCTCACCTTCACCAAGGGGATTTGGTTGATGTGATTCCCGATTTGAAGAAGATGGGCTTTCTCATCGTCAGTGCGGACCCCAAAGGAGAGCGGGATCATTTTGAGTTTTCGATTCCGGAGCGAACGGCTTTACTTTTAGGCAATGAAGGGCATGGGATTCATCCTGAGCTGCAGTCCCTCACCGATGAACGGGTGCGGATTCCGATGCCGGGAAAAGTGGATTCTCTCAATGTAGCCGTCACCGCAGGGATTTTGCTGTATGAATGGGTACGGCAGAAACAAGACGGAAACGGTTGAGACAACCGTTGCAACGGATGACAATTTCATTTATACTAGATGCAAACTTTTTCGATCCAATGCTATGAAGGAGAAAAGTACCGCAACTACGGCCTGACAGGGAGGGAACGTCGCGACTGGAAGCGTACCCGAGGAACCGATTGTGGGAAGTTCGCTCTGGAGCTGACTCCTGAACCCTTCGGTGGAAAGGCTGTAAGGAGATCCCGGTGGAAAACCGTTACTATTCGTGAAAGCGGGATACCTGCGGATATTGGTCCGTTGGGTGTTCAACAAGGGTGGTACCACGAATCTCTCGTCCCTCGGACGCGGGATTTTTTGTTTTTTACGAGATGAAGGAGGAATGACGGGATGCATGTACGCCTGGAAGCATTGAAGAAGGAAGCACAATCCCTAATTGCGGCAGCGGGGAGTCCAGAAGAGCTAAAACAGCTGCGGGTAAAATATCTAGGCAAAAAAGGGGAGTTAACTGCTGTTTTGCGGGGGATGAAAGATCTCAGCCCGGAGGAGCGTCCGGTGGTGGGAAGCTTGGCCAATGAAGTTCGCTCTCAATTGGAGCAATGGATGGAAACAAAAGAGCGGGAATTGAGTGAGTCGTTGTTGGAAGCCCGCTTAAAAACAGAGGCGGTAGATGTGACTCTACCGGCGGTTTCGCGTCCGCAGGGGGGAATCCACCCTTTGAGTGCCGTGATCGAAGAGATAGAGGATATTTTTATCGGTATGGGTTTTACAGTGGCGGAAGGACCGGAAGTGGAACTGGATTCCTACAACTTTGAAGCGTTAAATATCCCCAAGGATCATCCGGCCCGGGATATGCAGGATTCCTTCTATATCACGCCGGAGATTCTTTTGCGTACTCACACATCCCCCGTCCAGGTAAGGACGATGGAGGAGCGGGAGGGGCAAGTGCCGGTCAAGGTGATCTGCCCCGGTAAAGTGTACCGCCGTGACAACGACGACGCCACCCACTCCCATCAGTTTACACAAGTGGAAGGTTTGGTGGTGGACAGAGGGATTGCCATGAGTGAGTTACACGGCATTTTGCAGGAGTTTGCCCAAAAGTTATTTGACATGACGTTGGATACACGCCTGCGCCCCAGCTACTTCCCCTTTACCGAACCCAGTGTGGAGATGGACATCTCCTGTGTCCAATGCGGCGGTAGCGGGTGCCGCATGTGTAAACAGACGGGCTGGATTGAAATTTTGGGGGCGGGAATGGTACACCCGCGTGTATTGAAGGGAGCCGGATACGATTCGGAACGATATACCGGGTTTGCGTTTGGAATGGGTCCGGAACGGATCGCTCTACTAAAATACGGGATTGACGATATCCGGCAATTTTACACCAACGACCTTAAGTTTTTACGCCAATTTCAAACGCTTTAAGCAAAGGGGGATCTCGTGATGCGGGTATCATATCAATGGTTGCAACAATATGTGGATCTAGACGGGGTGACGCCGCAAGAGTTGGCGGAAGCGCTGACCCGGGGCGGTATTGAGGTGGATATCGTAGAAGCGCGGAACGATGGGTTATCCAAAGTGGCTGTCGGTCTGGTGGAAAGTGTGGAGCCCCATCCGGACGCCGATAAATTGCGGGTTTGTCAGGTTGACGTCGGTAAAGAGGAGAAGCTGACGATTGTATGTGGAGCTGCCAATGTGACAGCCGGACAAAAAGTACCAGTTGCGCTGCATAAGGCTACGTTGCCTGGTGGGATTAAAATCAAAAAATCGAAGCTGCGTGGCATAGCCTCCCAAGGGATGATCTGCTCAGCCCAAGAATTGGGGCTGCCGGCAAAGCTGTTGCCCAAATGGCAACAGGACGGCATCTTGGTGCTGCCGGAAGAGGCGGGTATCGGTCAGTCAGTGGATACTATATTGGATCTGGACGACCATGTGTTGGAACTGGATTTGACGCCTAACCGTTCCGATTGCCTCAGCATGATTGGTGTCGCCTATGAAGTGGCGGCGGTATTGGATCGGAAGCTTACCTTGCCGGAAGTACCGGAGGCGCAGGCAAGGACAGAAGTTGATGTAGAGATTGTATTGGAGACCGAGGAAGATTGCGGCTTATATGGAGCACAGGTATTGGCAGGCATTCAGATCGGCCCTTCGCCGCAATGGCTACAAAATCGTCTTTTGGCGGCAGGAATCCGTCCCATCAACAATGTCGTCGATATAACCAACTATGTGATGCTAGAGTGGGGGCAACCCCTACACGCTTTTGATTATGATCGCTTAAGCGGGGATGAGGTTGTGGTGCGACGGGCTCGTACCGGTGAGACGATCACCACCTTGGACGGTATCACCCGTGCCTGTGACGATGAGACGCTGCTGATCACCGATGGTGACAAGCCGATCGGCATTGCCGGGGTGATGGGCGGAGAAAACTCAGAAGTGGGAGAGGGTACCACCCGTATCCTGCTGGAGTCTGCTTGGTTTTCCCCTACTTCTGTGCGGCGGACGGCGCGGAAGCTGGGACTTCGGTCCGAAGCCAGCACCCGTTTTGAAAAGGGAGTCGATCCTACGGGAATCCGCACAGCCCTTAAGCGGGCGGTACAATTGTTGATTGAGCTGGCCGGTGCGCGCCCGGTTTCCCCTATCACTGTGGAACAGCTGGCGGATATCGATGATGTGGTCATTTCTTTACGACATCAACGCTTAAATGGCATGCTTGGGGTGAAGATCGAGAAAGCGGCGGTTGTGGATATTTTCCGACGCCTCGATTTTCCAGTGAAAGAGGAAGAGGGAACTTACCAGGTGGAGGTACCCTCTCGCCGCTCCGATATCTCCATTGAAGTAGATTTAATTGAAGAAGTGGCCCGTTTATACGGATATGACCGTATCCCCAAAACGCTGCCTTGGGGGCAACAATCGCCGGGAGCGTTGACGCCGGAACAACGCTTACGCCGCGTCGTTCGTCAGACGTTGCGCCACACGGGGCTGTTTGAAGTGATCAATTACAGCTTAACTTCCCGCCAGCGTCTACAGGAATTGGAGAACCGCACCGAAGACGCCCGGCCTATCCGCCTGCATCTGCCGATGAGTGATGAGCGCAAATGGCTTCGCACCACGTTGCTGCCGCAACTGGTGGAAACGGCGGAATACAATGTTCACCGGGGAGAGGAACGGGTAGCGCTGTTTGAGCTGAGTCGTGTCTTTCTCACCGAGGAGAAAAAACTGACCAAACTGCCGGAAGAGCGCTGGATGGTAGCCGGATTGGTAACGGGTGCTAAAACCCTTCCCCATTGGGCTGGATCGGCTGAGCCCTGGGACTTTTTTGCGACAAAAGGCTTAGTGGAAGGCTTGTTGCAGCGGCTTGGTGTCGATGGGGTGCAATACCGAGCCGCGGAGTTAGCGGGATATCACCCCGGTCGCACAGCTATCCTCCAGTTGGGTGAAAAGGAAATTGGCGTGGTGGGGCAACTTCATCCTCGCATTGCCGAACAACATGACTTGGCTGAAACCTATGTGTTTGAATTGGAATTGGGGCCATTGCTAGAAGCGGCAATCAACCGTAACGTGCGCTTCTCTCCGCTGCCCAAATATCCTGCAACCACCCGCGATCTCGCTCTGGTGGTGGATAAAGAGATACCCGCCCGCGAGCTTACCGCTGCTATCCATAAATCCGGCGGAAAATGGTTGGAGCGTATCCAGTTGTTTGATGTGTTTACCGGTGAGAAAATCGGGGAAGGAAAAAAGAGCGTGGCATATTCTTTGCACTATCGTTCTGAAGAGCAAACTTTGACCGATGAAGAGGTGAACGAGGTGCATCATGGCATTGTTCGCTATCTGGAAATCCATTTTGGTGCTGTTCTTCGTAGTTAGGAGGATGGTGGGAAACCGGTAGCGAATGTTAGAGGGGAACCGGCCCCTGTGGCGTTAGGGAGGCACAAATAATGAGTAAAAACAGACAGTCGGTTGAAATTTACGGTCAAATCTACAATATCGTCGGTAAAGCCAGCCCTGCCTATGTACGGGATATCGCCCGGCAAGTGGATGAGAGCATGCGCAACATTGCCCAAACCAATTCTCGTTTGGATACGACCAAACTGGCGGTGCTTTCGGCTGTCAATATGACGGATGCCTATATGAAAATAAAACAAGAACATGAGGAGATCCTGCATCTCATCGAAGATGAACAACCATAAGTATAAGGATGGATACTCATGAATTGGATGGATTTCATTATTGTACTGTTGTTGGTTGGAGCGTTGATTCAAGGTTATCGTAAAGGTTTGATCAAAGAGGCTTTCTCACTGTTGGGCGTGATTGTCGCGCTATATCTGGCGTGGAAATTTAGCGGCGCGTTGGCAGAATCCTTGGCGGGCATCATCCCGTTGCCGGATTCTTTCAGCGAAGGATTGTTGGGGTTATTGCCGATTGAACAAGCGTTGTACACCCTGTTGGCGTTTTTCCTCATCTTTGTGATTGTGCGCATCTTGCTCCGCTTTTTATCGGCGGCGTTGGCACAACTGGTCAAAATTCCGGTGTTGGCTCAAGTCAATGGAGTGGGAGGCGCCGCCCTCGGCTTTCTAAAGGCGTTTCTGATCATTTTGGTCACCGTCAATCTATTGGCTCTCCTACCGTGGAAATCGGGACAGGAGGTTGTAGCGGGCTCTGGTCTCAGCCAGGGAATGCTGGAGCTAACCCCAGATTGGCAGTTGCAAAAGGGAGAAACGGATAACGCTAAATGATCCTGCCCGTCTCTGTATTAACAAACCATCATAAAAGAAAAAGGGGGACGATTTCCGGTGTCGCGCCCGTTGACCTCATCGTTGAAAGGGAAAGCGGCGTGAAGACGGAAATCGGGACCCAGGCTCACTTTGTCATCATGCTGTCGCCCCCCTTATGGGGGCTTTTTCCTTTGCCGGGGTATCCTGATGAAGAAGAGTACATGAGGAGCGAATGTCGATGATCAGTGTCCATGTTGCCGTCGTACTGAAGCAATTGGCGGATATGATGGAACTCAAAGGTGAAAATCCTTTTAAAGTAAACGCCTATCGGCGGGCGGCCCGGGCGGTGGAAAATAGCCGTACACCCCTTGATTCATTGAAGGGGCCGGAGGAATTACCCGGTATTGGAAAGGGAACGGCTGCGGTTATTCGTGAGATTATGACGACAGGCCGATCAGAACAATTGGAGAAGATAAAAAGCCAATTACCATCGGGTTTGCCGGAGCTTTTAACTATTCCCGGGCTAGGGCCCAAGTCGATTCATGTATTGTACCGGGAATTGGGCATTACCGGTGTGGATGAGTTGCAGCAGGCGGTAGAAGCCGGGCGTGTTCGCCATTTGTCTGGGTTTGGTGAAAAAAAGGAGCGCAATCTGGCGGAAGGGATTCGCCAGCGAAATAAACGGCCACAACGCATCTTGCTGGTACAGGCATTACCCTTGGCGGAACGATTGCAGGAGAGAATTGAGAAAATCCCGCATGTAAAGCGGGTTGAGCCAGCAGGAAGTTTGCGGCGGAGAAAAGAGACGGTAAAAGATCTCGATTTTGTGGTGGCGACGGAGCAGCCCCGGCAAGTGGCGGAAGCGATTACAGCCATCCCGGAAGTTACCAAAGTCGTCAACCATGGTGAAACCAAGGTAAGCATCCTTATCGAGATGGAACTAGTAATCCCGGTGGATATCCGTTTGGTCCGTCCGCAGCAATTTGTATCTGCTCTTCATCATTTTACCGGTTCCAAAGAGCACAATGTCCGCATTCGTCAACGGGCGAAAGAGTTGGGTTGGAAGGTGAGTGAGTATGGCATCCATGAACCCGCAACAGACCGAGATTTTACTTTTCAGGATGAGCAAGAGATGTTTGTTAAGCTGGGACTCCCCTATATGGAGCCGGAGATACGGGAGGATCGGGGCGAAATGGATGTGCCAGCGGAACGGTTGCCGCGGTTGTTGCAGCGAAACGAGTATCGCGGCGATCTTCATCTGCATACCCGCTGGAGCGATGGGATCGCCACCGTTGAAGAGATGGCGGTTGCCGCTAAAAAACGGGGTTATTCCTATATCGCCATTACGGATCATTCACAGTTTTTAAAGGTGGCGGGCGGGTTGACGGCGGATGATTTAAAGCGACAACGGGAAGAGATCGATCGTGTCAATGAAAAGATAGCAGGTATTACCGTATTGGCAGGGGTAGAAATGGATATCTTGCCGGATGGGCGCTTAGACTACCCGGACGATGTCTTACAAGAGTTGGATGTGGTGATTGCCTCAATTCACAGCGGCTTTCAGCAAGAGAAAGCGCGTTTAACTCGTCGCATTATCGGTGCGATGGAAAATCCCTATGTTCATATTATCGCCCATCCGACCGGTCGTTTGATCAACCGACGGGAGCCGTATGCCCTCGATCTGGATGAGGTCTTTCAAACGGCCAAAGAGACTGGGACAATATTGGAACTAAATGCAAACCCGTTCCGCCTTGATCTGAACGAACAATATCTTAAACGGGGAAAGGAGGAATTTGGTCTTACTTTTTCCATCAATACAGATGCCCACTCCCCTGAGACGTTGTCCCATATAGGGATGGGGCTCGCCATTGCTCGCCGGGGTTGGTTAGAGGCAGATGATGTGATTAATACGTATTCCTTGGAACAGTTACAAGAGCGCTTAGCACAAAAATGGGGAGGTTAGAACACGCCAAAATGAATAGAGGATAGAATTGCAGGGATACTAACGGCAGAAGACTTCCAACCTGGAAAGAAAAGAAAGGTTGAATGGGCATGAACAAGCGACTTCTGCTGTTATTTTGTTCAGTGACTGTGTTGTCGGCAAGTTTGGCAGCGAATATTCCCCCCGTTGATGCGGTACAAGCGGAGATGGTGGCGGAAAAGGCGACTGCTGCTGCACCGGCCGTCCTCCAAAGAGGGTCCACGGGTGGAATGGTATCGGAATTGCAGGGGCGCCTGAAGTACCTTGGTTTTTACAAAGGAGATATCGACGGGACGTTTGGGTACAAAACGCACCGCGCGGTGCGGCGGTTTCAGCTCCAATTTGGCCTAAATGTCGACGGCAAGGTAGGAACCCGTACCAAAAAAGTAATTTGGGATGCCTCCAAAACATGGGCTCCGGGGGTTAGTAACCGAATTTACCACCAAGGCGATAAGGGTGGATATGTATGGGAACTACAGCGTCGATTGCGGTTTATCGGTTATTACGCCGGTAAGATCAACGGTTCTTTTGACAAGCAGACGGATCGAGCCGTTCGCGATTTTCAATACCGGTTTGGATTGAAAGTGGACGGATTGGCGGGTGCACGGACAAAACTAAAACTGTGGCGAGCCACCCGCCACATGGCTGCTCCTCAACAACGGGCGAAAGCCCCAGCGCCGGCGATTACTCAGGCAAAACCGATGAAACAGGTTCCGCGCTCCAACGCAGGTCTGTCGCAACAAGACATCCAAATCATTTCCCAGGCTGTCCACGCGGAGGCACGAGGGGAAACGTATGTGGGGCAGGTGGCGGTGGCCGCTGTCATCTTGAATCGGTTGCAGAGTGAAAAGTTTCCCAACAGCCCCTCCGCCATCATCTATGAGCCGTTGGCCTTTGAAGCGGTAGCGGACGGACAGATCAATATGCAACCCAACCAGCAGGCCCGGAAAGCGGTATACGATGCATTAAACGGATGGGATCCCAGTGACGGGGCGACGTACTATTTTAACCCGGTAACTGCCACCTCCGACTGGATCTGGGGCCGTCCCCAAATCAAACAAATCGGTAAACATGTCTTTACACGATAAAGATTCGATTGCGATCCATTCTAGAACCGGCTTCTTACAGCCGGTTTTTTGTTATAATAACGGAGGATTCAAGCGTTCTGGTTTATTTGTACTGTTCAAGGGGAGTGTTCGTGTTGGATTTACACACGTTACGTACATTAGAATATGATCGCATCATTGGACAACTGGAGGCGTTATCCTCCTCGGAAGTATCCAGACAAGAACTGTCACGTTTGCTCCCGTCCTCCCATGTGGATGAAGTTCGCCAGCGGTTGGCTTGTACAAAAGAAGGAATGGATGTGCTCCGGTTACAGGGGGATCTGTCCTTGGAAGGGTTGAAGGATATCCGTTCCGCCTTGCGCCGTGCGGAGATCGGCGGAGTGCTTTCACCCTTTGAATTGTTGCAGGTGGCAAGTACGGCCGCTTGTGAAAAGCAGGTGAAGCACGTACTAAATCAGATCGACGAGCAGGAAACCCCTCTTCCCATTTTGCGGGAAATGGCGGCGGGTTTGGAGGATTTCTCATCGTTGGTGCGCTCGATTCATTCCGCCATCGATCCGGAAGGGCAGGTAACCGACGAGGCCAGCCCAGCGTTGGCGGGTATTCGTCGCAGTATCCGCCAATTGCAAACGGGGATTCGCAGTTCCTTGGAACAAATTTTGCGTTCCTCTCATTTTCAAAAGATGCTGCAGGAGGCGATTATCACCCAGCGAAACGACCGCTATGTGGTACCGGTCAAACAGGAATATCGCAGTGCCTTCGGCGGTATCGTCCATGACCAGTCGGCATCCGGCCAAACGCTGTTTATTGAACCGGAGACGGTAGTAACCCAAAATAACCGCATACGGGAATTGGAATTGGATGAGGAGCGGGAAGTGGAACGCATTTTGGGTGAGCTGACGCTGTTGGTGCAGGGAGAAACCCATGCGCTGGAACATAATCTCGGTTTGCTGACCCAGGTTGATGTAATTTTAGCCAAAGCACGTCTGGGTAAACGCTTAAAAGGCGTCTGTCCCTCCATCGCCGCGGATGGAAACCTTCGTTTCAAACAAGCGCGACATCCGTTGATTCCCGCGGAGGATGTCGTTCCCATCGATGTTGAGCTCGGTGGGGAAACAAATGCGATCATCATTACCGGTCCCAATACCGGGGGGAAAACCGTCACCCTAAAAACGATCGGCTTGCTGTCGCTGATGGCACAAGCGGGTATCCCCATCCCGGTGGAGGAAGAAAGCCAAATAACGGTTTTCCGGAATGTGTTCGCCGATATCGGGGATGAGCAGAGCATCGAGCAGAGTTTAAGCACCTTCTCTTCCCATATGACCAACATCATTCGCATTTTAGAGCAGGTCGATCAATCCTGTTTGGTGTTGTTGGATGAATTGGGTGCCGGAACCGATCCGACTGAAGGGGCAGCCTTAGCCATCGCGATTCTGGATCATATTTTAAAAAAGGATTGCCGTATGGTGGCCACCACTCATTACACCGAATTGAAACTGTTTGCCCATGCCCGTGAAGGAGTCGTTAATGCCAGTGTGGAGTTTGACGTGGAAACATTAAGTCCCACCTACCGGTTGTTGGTAGGTATCCCGGGACGAAGCAACGCTTTTGATATCGCCCGTCGGCTGGGGTTGTCAGATGAGGTGGTTCAAGAAGCGCGGGCTCAGATCGGTCAGGATGAAAACCAGCTGGAGGAGATGATCGGTTCACTGGCAACCGATACCCGGACGGCGTCTGAGGAGCGGCAACAGGCAGAATCGCTGCGTCAGGAAGCGGAAGGGTTATTGTCTGAGTTAAAAGAACAACGACGTATCTGGGAAGAGGAAAAAGAAAAGCTGCGGACAGCTGCACGCAGGGACGCTCAATCTATCGTCACCCGGGCGAAACGGGAGGCGGAAGATGTGTTACAGGAGCTGCGCGGCTGGGCGCGGCAACAGAGGGGAAGTATCAAGGAACACCAACTGATCGAAGCGCGCAAGCGTTTGGAAGAGGCGGCACCAGAGGCTGAATGGCGCCATACCACTGATGAGACGGAAGCGGACCAGGATCGAGCGATTGCGGTTGGAGATGAGGTGTTTGTACGTACATTGGGACAAAAGGGGAAAGTGATCGAGCAACAGGGCGAGCATCATTTTCAGGTGCAAGTGGGAGCGATGAAGATGAGGGTAGACCGTCGCAACCTGGAGTGGCGCTCAACACCGAAACAGGAGGAAACGACCAAAGGAAGTGCCTCTTATCACCGTTCCTCCGCACCTGTTCGCCATGAGCTCGACTTACGCGGTAAAATGGTGGAAGAAGCGTTGGCGGAGATTGATAAATACTTGGATGATGCTTTACTTGCGGGCTATGAGCAGGTTACCTTGATCCACGGAAAAGGAACGGGCGCCCTTCGCAACGGTGTACAACAATATTTGCATCGTCATGTCCGTGTAAAAGCGTTCCGTGCCGGTGGGCAGGGTGAAGGAGGATTGGGAGTAACCGTGGTCGAATTGAAGTAATCGAATGTGGAGGGATGCGAATGCTGGTACGGTTGGCTGTGATTCTCGGTTCCATCGCTCTTTTATTCTTTATTGTCGGCGTGATATGGTTTTCCTTCAATGCCGTCTAAACAGATAACTTGGGGGTCAGGGATATTCCCACTACGGAAATGAACGGAATGGAGGAAGCAAGTATGGAATTTTTGCAAGCACCCTTTGGTGCCGGATTGATCGTTTTTTTGGCGGGGATGTTGTTGGTGTCGGAATTCTTGGTAAAAGCGAGGGGCTTAGCGGGTTTATCTGGGATCTTATTGCTGGGGTTGTATGCTTATGCCCAAAATACATCCTGGAATATGTGGTCAATCGGGCTGTTGGTAGTAGGGTTATTACTGCTGTTGCTGGATGGGAAGTTGATACAGGATGGAACCATCGCCGGAATCGGATTAATTTTAATGTTGATTGGTTTGGTTGTCCCTACTGGTGATTGGGTGACAGGAACCGTTGTCGGTTTGATGTGGTTTATCGGTATCGGGTTTGGCTTTCTCTCTTTGAAGGTCCTGCCGCGCAGGGATATGTGGGATCGGATTGTGTTAAAAAGCGCTTTTACCAGTGAAACCGGTTATAGCTCCACCAATACCAAGTACCGGGATCTCATCGGCAAAGAAGCGATCACATTGACCGATTTTCGCCCTTCGGGAACGATTGAATTGGATGGTCTTCGTTATAGTGCCATTACTCGGGGAATGTGGATTAAAAAAGAGACGCGGGTACGGGTGGTAGAGGTAGACGGCACTCGTATCCTGATCGAGGAAGTAGAAACGGAAACCGAATAAGCTGCAAGCATGATGAAAGGGCACCGCATCATTACATGCGGTGCCCTTGGTATGAGAAGCGGATCAATAGGTAACGGCACGATAAGCGTTTACTCGCCCGTAGCGCCAGTAAGAGCCGGTACCGGAAATCGAATCGGCAGAGTTTTGGATGGCGGCGCGAATTTGGCTGTTGCTACGACCCTGAGCGGCCAACAAGGCAGCTACTCCCGCCACATGAGGAGCGGCCATGGAGGTGCCGTTCAGGCTTGCGTAGGAGTTGGTGGGATAGGTGGAATAGATGCTGGAGCCGGGAGCGGCCACATCAACCCAAGACCCATAAGTGGAGAAGGAGGATTTGGCGTCGGAAGAAGTGGTTGATGCTACAGAGAGCGCATTCGAATAGTATGCGGGATACTGCGGTGCTGTGTTTCCAGCGTTACCAGCAGCGACAACAACGACGGAACCGCGGCTCCATGCGTAGTTGACGGCACTCTCCAACGATGAGGAACCAGCGGAGGAGCCTAAGCTTAAGTTGATCACATGGGAACCGTTGTCGGCAGAGTGGGTGATGCCGCTGGCAACGTCAGCCAAGGTACCGCTGCCGGCGTTGTTTAAAACCCGTACTGCATAAATTTGAGCGTTAGGGGCCATACCTGCTATGCCAACGCCGTTATTGGTGGCTGCAGCAGCGATTCCGGCTACATGGGTTCCATGACCATTGCCATCATAGGGATCCCAGTTGCGTTCAACATAGTTGTAACCTCGCACCACTTTCCCGCTTAAATCAGGATGATTGTACTGCACACCGGTGTCAACGACAGCAATACGGATGCTGCTGCTGCTACGGGTGACATCCCAAGCTTGAGGGGCTTGAATTCTTTGCGGCCCCCACTGTTGAGAGGAGAAAGCCGGATCATTGGGAGTCCAAGCCGCTTTTACGATATAGTTGGGCTCGACATACTCCACATTGGGGTTTTTCTCATAAGCTTTGATCGCCTTTTCGATGGATTGACCTTTTTCCAGCTTAACCACTTCAAAGCCGACGGCCTGATTGCGCGATTCTACTTCAGCGTCTTCCTGTTGGTGCAGAGCACTTTTGACTGCACCGGCAGTTCCCGGTTTAAATTTAACAATCAGCTCATCTGGCACATAATCCTGCTCTGCTTGTGGCTCCTGCGCAACGGCCACAGAAGGTATGACCAACGTGACAGCCAAGAGGAACGCGGCAAATAGCGATAACCAACGTTTCAACCCAATCACCTCTGAATATATTGGAATGAAAAAAAATTCGACCAAAAGAATCATATTCCTGCAACAAAAAATAAATTTTTATAATATTACTGAAGGGTAAAGAGCGGGGTTGATTGGATAGATTGAGAACATAGATATAAAAAATGGAATATAAAAGCTTTTACAGATAATTAAAAGGAATGATTATTGTTTTTATCTATTATTAATTTATTAAAATAATATAATTTAAAAAGGGGTAATTCAGATTAATATAAAGAAGGGGCGTTATTTTTTAGATAAAAAGCGTTTCACCCATGAAAAAAAGAGCGTTTTTACGCTCTAATTAGAGGTTTTTTCATTTTTAATGATAAGGTAATTCTCTTCTGGGATGGAAGCGAATGTGTATCGGTGATTTTACCATAGTGGAAGGAGGCTGTGATTGCTTCTGTCGAAGTTGTTCTCCCCGCATTTCACTCAGCCATTGGTACAAACAGAGCCATTCCGGATGAACCAATCCCATAAACAGTGGGGGATATAGCGCAAATCGAGGCTTGTGGATACTTCTGAAAGAAGGGGTCACGGTTTGCGTCTCCTGAGCGGTGTTTTTTTCAATGATATATGCTGGCTCAAGCTTGGCTGATTCGCTGTATTTTTTAAAACCCCTCGGCTCCAACATTCAAACCTACATGCCTTGCTGTTTGTCAATGAGAAAGGTTGTTGTACACCTCGGCCTTCCCTCACCTAGAAAATGAACGGACGAATGCTGGATGCTTTCACCCGTCGAGAAAATGGGCATCCCACCGCATCCAGCGGGGCAGATGATTTTTTAATAGCCCGTTGGATACCTTTCCCCAGCCCAGGGGAAAACGATCCACGGTGATCAGGGTCCATCCTTTTTCAGAAGAGGAAGGGATCGCTTCTCCCATCAGATAGCGGTGTAGAACAGGATCATCCGGAGCAAATGAGAGAACCCGTTTGACGTCAACGGGGTTTAAGGTCATCGCCCAGGCGTGAGAAGGGAGAAAATGGCTTCGTTTCATTTGTCCCAGATGAAGCCCGGCCCGTTCGACCACAATCCCTTTTAAAGGGGGCAGATCGTCGCGGGTTTGGTATAGATGATCTCCGAACAGGGTGAACGGCCCCTGTATGGTGGGCTGCTTCAAGTTTTCCCGCATAAATGTCTCAAACAGTTGGACTGCGTCTTTATGCACAGGCGGAAACTTTCCCGGTCGCTGTCTTCTACCTTCCGGCCCTACTGCTTTTTGTAGGCGGGCAACAAAATGGCCCTCTCCCCGCAGATGATGGGGCCATAGACGGGCTGCACGTTCCAGTGCCGGATCACTTCCGGCCCAATCCGGTCGACCGGGTTGAAAATGTTGATGGCCTGGAATCGTTTCCAGGGAAAAATCGGGGTGATTTTGCATGAAGCGACCGATGACTCGCTCATTTTCAGAGGGGTTAAAGGTGCAGGTGGAGTAGACCAAGACGCCACCCGGCTTTAACATAAGAGCAGCCGCCTCTAAAATTTCCGCTTGCAGGACGGCACATTGTTCAGTCGCTTTTATGCTCCAGCGTTCCGCTGTTTCTGGATCCTTACGAAACATTCCTTCTCCTGAACAAGGGGCGTCAATCAAGATGCGATCAAAAAAACCGGCAAAACGGGTGGCTAATCGCTCAGGACGTTCCCCTAGAACGATGGCATGGGATACTCCGCACCGCTCCAAATTTTCCACCAATGCTTTGCGACGGGGAGCCATAATCTCATTGGCGATTAATAATCCCTCGCCTTTCATCTTGGCGGCGATTTGTGTGGTTTTGCCGCCAGGGGCTGCACATAAGTCTAAAACTGTCTCACCCGGTTGTGGTTTCAGCGCTTCTACCGGTGCCATCGCGCTAGGATCTTGGATATAGTACAAACCGGCAGCATGATAAACATGTTTTCCCGGTCGATCGGATTCGTGTTGGTAAAAGAAGCCGGTAGGGCACCATGGGATCGGTTCCAAGGAAAATGGAAAAATGTGCAACGCTTCCTCCCGCGTTATTTTTTGTGTATTGATTCGGAGTCCACGATGAGGAGTGTCTTCATATGTTTTTAGGAAAGCGGGGTATTCAGCACCCAATCCTTCCTTCATCTGCTGTTGATAATCCTGAGGCAATTGCTTCATTCCTCAGCCTCCTGTCTTTGGCGCTCGTTTTATTGTATCCTACCACACCATGGGAGACTACTGATCCAACTCCTGTTGTTTATTTTCCACATTTCGGTTGAAGGGATTGATAAGGCGTTTTGCTGTCATTGATTCCTTATCTTCGAATTTGTAAGATTCCCATTTGTAAAGTATCATAAAAACAATCCAATCTAGGGAGGAAAGCCGATGTTAAAGGGAATGACCCGGTTTTTTGATCGGTTGGTACAACGTTATCTCCCCGATCCGTTTCTGTTTGCGACGCTGTTGACACTGGTGGTTTACGGGATGGGCATAGTGTTGACGGACAGTGGTCCCGTTCAGATGATGCGCCATTGGGGAGAAGGGTTTTGGGGGTTGTTGGAGTTTGCGATGCAGATGGTGTTGGTTTTGGTGACGGGTTATGTATTGGCCAGCAGTCGCGCCTTTCAAACAGGGCTTGCCGCGATGGCTCGCTTAGCACGTACCCCGCCGCAAGCGATTCTATTGGTAACAGTGGTGTCTGCGGTTGCCAGTTGGATCAATTGGGGGTTTGGCCTGGTGATCGGGGCACTTTTTGCACGACAGATCGCCCGGGTAGTGGCGGATGTGGATTATCGTCTGCTGATCGCCAGTGCATACAGCGGTTTTTTATTGTGGCACGGCGGATTAGCCGGATCTGTCCCGCTGACGATTGCGACAGAGGGTCACTTTGCGGCCGAGCAGATCGGTATTGTCCCAACGAGCGAAACAATTTTCTCCGGATTTAATCTTTTTATCTCGATTTCACTTCTCATTGTACTGCCATTGTTAAATCGGTTGATGATGAATACCTACGATCATCCCTATCGGATCGATGCCAAGCTGTTACAAGATGAGTCAGCTGTCGCAAAAGAGGAATCGGAAACGGGACAAACTCCGGCGGATCGCCTGGAGAATAGCCGCCTCATCTCCCTTGCCATCGGCGGGTTGGGGATGTGGTTTATTGTGACGACGTTGATCGAAAACCGCTTTGAACTCAATTTAAATCTGGTCAATTTACTCTTTTTATCCTTGGGCATACTGTTTCACCAGACGCCGCGCCATTTCTTAAACAGTGTGCGGGAAGCGGTTAAAAATGCGGGAGGCATTATTATCCAATTTCCGCTTTATGCAGGTATTATGGGAATGATGGTCTCTTCCGGGTTGGCGGAGCAGATGTCGTTGTGGTTTGTCAGCATCTCCAATGCATTTACCTATCCCTTGTTCGCTTTTATCAGTGCGGGAATCGTCAATTTCTTTGTTCCCTCCGGTGGCGGGCAATGGGCGGTGCAGGCACCGGTGATGTTACCCGCCGGTCTCGAATTGGGGGTGGATGCTGCTAAAACGGCGATGGCGGTTGCGTGGGGAGATGCCTGGACCAATATGATTCAGCCGTTTTGGGCCTTGCCAGCTTTGGCGATTGCCGGTCTGCGGGCCAGAGATATTATGGGATTTTGTATTGTGACGCTTTTTGTAAGCGGTATCATTATTGCGTGTGGATTGCTGTTATTGTGAAAAAAAACGTATCAGGGTGTCCACAATCTCATGTTTGGACACCCTGTACCTGTTGTGCTGCATGCTTGCCGGCGGTAAATCCGGTGCTAAATGCGGCGGTGATGTTGTATCCCCCAGTGTAGCCATGAATGTCTAAAATTTCACCGGCGAAGTAGAGACCCGCCTTCTTTTTCGATTCCATCGTTCGGGGGGTAAGCTCTTTCAGATGCACACCGCCACCGGTAACAAATGCTTTTTCTAAGGGCAATGTGCCGTCGACCCGAATGGGGAAGCTTTTTAACATCGAAAGGAGAGAGCTCCACTTCTCTTTGGACAGCTGGGAGAGGGTCAGATCTGGGTTGAGGCCTGCTCGTTGGATCGTCAGTGATATCATTCGTTCCGGCATAAGGGGTTTTAAACTGTTTTTTAAGCTTTTGTGTGGGGATGATTCCCAACGTTGTCGCAGTTGTTGTTGTAGAGTATCCGCTGAAGTGTCAGGGGAGAGGTCCAACTGCAAAGAAACGGCGGAGGTCGCAAAGCGTTTTAAGGTTTTGACGACAAATTGGCTACAACGCAAGGCGATCGGTCCGGAAAGGCCAAAATGGGTAAACAACATATCGCCGGTATGCTCCACCAACTTTTTCCCTTTGGGATCGACGACGGTTAGTTTCACATCGCGCAAGGAAACGCCCTGTAAAGTTCGATCTTGAATCCAGGGTTCCGCCGAGGTGAGCGGAACTTCAGTGGGAAACAGCTCCGTAATCGTATGGCCGGCTGCTTCCGCCCAATTGTAACCGTCTCCGGTAGAACCGGTTTGCGGGACCGATTTTCCGCCGACAGCCACAATGACGGCGGCTGCATGCAATCGTTTTCCGTCTGCCAGTCTCACCCCTACTACGCGCTCGCCATCAAACAAGAGGTTTTCTACCGGTTTACCGGTTTGCATCTCAACACCTAGCTGACGCAGATGATGCAGAAGTGTATCTACCACTTCCTGTGCCCGATTGGAGACGGGAAACATTCGTCCTTCATCTTCTTCTTTAAGTGGTACGCCTAAATCCTCAAAAAAGCGGATAATATCTCGGTTGTTAAAAGTGGAAAAAGGACTATATAAAAAGCGGCCATTGCCTGGGATATGTTTAATCACTTCCGCCGCTTCCCGATTATTGGTCACATTGCAGCGACCGCCACCGGAGATAGCCAGTTTTCGCCCCAGTTTGTTACCCTTATCTAATAATAAGACCCGTGCCTCGTGCAACCCTGCACCTACTCCGGCCATCAGGCCCGCCGGTCCGCCACCGACGATGATTACATCCGCGTCCATGTCCGTTTTCGACTCCTTTGGTCTCTCTAATGGCATCGTTCCTATTGTAACCGAATCCGTTGTCCCGATCACTGTTGAAAGGGATTTATTCTGGACATAATGAGGGGGAGATGTCAGTCGAGAACGGATGATTAGTATGAAAGCTTCAGAGACCGAACAATGGAAAAGGATGAAAGTGAATAAAAGCTTGAGGGTAAACACAGCGGTATTGGATGAAGTGTTAGGCGTGGAGAAAAGTTTTGATGTGGTAAAACGGGATCTGATCTACGCCGGTAAACGGTTTGCCTTGTACTTTGTCGACGGGTTTGCCAAAGATGAGATTTTAAATCGAGTAATGGAGCATTTGGCACAGCTCAAGCGGGAAGATTTGCTGCCCAGCCCGCTTGATCACTTGGTGAAAACCCATGTCGGGTACCTTGAAGTGGAAACAACGGAAAGCTTAGACGAAGTAGTGACGGCTATATTATCTGGTCCGATCGCATTATTGCTGGATGGGGCAACGGAAGCGATCCTCATCGATGCCCGCACCTATCCGGCTCGCAATCCGGAGGAGCCGGATATGGAAAGGGTGGTGCGTGGTTCCCGTGACGGCTTTGTGGAGACGCTGGTCTTTAATACATCCTTAACCCGTAGGCGGTTGCGCGACCCTTCGCTGCGCATGGAGTATCTCTCTGTCGGTAAGCGCTCCAAGACGGATGTGTGTATTTCTTATCTGGAAGATGTGGCTGATGCCGATCTGGTAGAAACTGTGCGTACATCGATCCAAAAAGTAAAAACGGATGGCTTGCCGATGGCTGAAAAAAGCTTGGAGGAATTTGTGTTTGGGCGTTACTGGAATCCATATCCGATGGTGCGCTATACCGAAAGGCCGGATGTGGCTGCGGTTCATTTGTTGGAGGGGCATGTCTTGATCTATGTGGACACTTCTCCCAGTGTCATCATTACCCCCACCACTTTTTTTCATCATGTGCAACATGCGGAGGAATATCGGCAAAAACCGGTGGTGGGAGTCTTCCTGCGATGGGTGCGGTTTGCTGCTATCTTAACCTCGCTCTTTTTGCTGCCTTTGTGGTATCTCTTGGCGGTGCAACCGGAGCTGTTTCCGCAAGGATTGCACTTTATGAGGCCTGATGAACCGGCAAAGATTCCGCTGTTGTTACAGTTGTTGATCGGGGAGCTGGGAGTTGAAATATTGCGGATGGCTTCCATTCACACTCCCAACCCGCTGGCGACCGCGCTGGGCCTGATTTCGGCGATCCTCTTGGGGGAGATGGCGGTCAATGTGGGGCTGTTTACATCAGAAGTGATTCTGTTCTTGGCAATTGCTGTCATCGGCACTTATGCCACCCCCAGCTATGAGATGGGTTTGGCCAATAATTTGACCCGAATCGCTTTTTTGTTGTTGACGGCAGGGCTGAAAGAATGGGGGTTGGTAATCGGCGTTGTGGGCTGGTTTATTCTGCTGGCGACCACCCGCTCCCTGCACACGCCTTATCTGTGGCCGTTAATCCCTTTTAATGCCAAGGCTTTGTTGGATGTGTTGGTACGATCGCCGATGCCGGTTAAAACCAAGCGTCCCCGCGTGCTTTCACCAGGGGATCCCGATCGCAAAGGCTAGGTTGTTTAAGAAATTGAGTAAGGGTGGTTTTATTGAGTAAGGAAATTCGATAAAATAAAACAGAACCAGTCAGTTATGGTAATGGAGCAACATCCCCGTTTTCCTTGTACAAATGGTAATTTGCACAAAAAATGAATGACTAATCATTCATGGACAAGGAGGGTTTTTGATGGTTGTAAAGGAAAAGCCCTGGTTTCAACACTATCCGGAGCCAACTCCCCGTCAGTTGGATTATCCCAATCATCCGCTCCCTTTTTTTCTGGAGCAAGCGGCGCGAGAGTTTCCTGAGCGGGAAGCGGCCTTTTTTATGGGTAAGCGCCTTTCCTACCGGCAGCTGTTGGAGGATGTTTATCGCATGGCTAATGCCTTGGATACCCTTGGGGTACAAAAAGGCGAACGCGTTGCCATTATGTTGGCCAATTCGCCTCAAGCAGTGGTGGCGTATTATGCGGTGCTTTTTTTGGGCGGAATCGTCGTGCAGACGAATCCCATGTATAAGGAACAGGAACTGGAGCATCAACTGGTCGATGCGGAGGCGGAGACGATCATTTGTCTGGACTTGGTTTATAAGCGAGTGGCCAATGTTCGGCCGCGCACATCGTTAAAACGGGTGATTGTTACCAGTATCAAAGATTACCTTCCTTTTCCGAAGAACTGGCTTTATCCCTTCAAACTAAAAAAAGATGGAATTCAACTCGATGTTCCATATGGCAGCGATGAGGTATACGCTTTTTCAGACTTAAACAAGAAAGCGCTTCCAACTCCAATGGAGTGTCGGGTGGAATCGATGGAAGAGGTTGCTTTGCTGCAATATACCGGCGGAACGACTGGCTTGGCCAAAGGAGCCATGCTGACGCATCGCAATATTGTGGTGAACGTTGTCCAGTGCGAAGCCTGGATGCATAAGGGAAAAAAGGGAGAAGAAAAAGTGTTGGGCATTGTTCCCTTCTTTCATGTGTATGGAATGACGACCGTGATGAATTATGCCGTTTATCTTGCCGCTACCATGATATTGCTGCCCCGTTTTAACGTGGAAGATACTTTAAAAACAATCGCCAAGGAGCGCCCAACGCTGTTCCCTGGTGCTCCCACGATGTATGTGGCCTTAATCAATCACTCAGATATCGGGAAATATGATCTCTCCTCCATCAAAGCATGCCTTAGTGGATCGGCTCCGTTACCGCTGGTAGTGCAGGAGCGATTTGAAAAATTGAGCGGTGGCCGTTTGGTGGAAGGGTATGGCTTGACAGAAACTTCGCCGGTTACCCATGTCAATCCCATCTGGGAAAAACGGAAAAATGGAAGTATTGGGCTGCCTTGGCCGGATACCGATTGTCGGGTAGTGGATCCGGAAACGAGGGAGGAGTTGGAACCCGGCGGTGTTGGGGAGCTGGAGATCAAGGGGCCGCAGGTGATGAAAGGCTACTGGAGGCGGGAAGAAGAGACGAGTAAATCCATGCGTGACGGTTGGTTCCGTTCTGGTGATATCGGCACGATGGATGATGAAGGCTATTTTTACATCATGGATCGACAGAAAGATCTCATTATCGCCGGTGGGTTTAACATTTATCCCCGGGAGGTGGAGGAAGTTCTCTATGATCACCCTTCGGTGCAGGAAGCGGCGGTGATTGGAGTGCCGGACCCTTATCGCGGCGAAACGGTTAAAGCGTTTGTGGTACCCAAAAAAGGAAAGGAGCTGACGAAAGAAGAGTTGGATCAATATTGTCGGGAAAAGTTGGCCAATTATAAAATCCCGCGCTTATATGAATTGCGGGAGGAATTGCCGAAAACGACGGTGGGAAAAGTGTTAAAGCGCGTATTGCAGGATGAAGAGAAGAATAAGTCCTCACAGGAGGGTTGATGGGAGGAGAACGATTCTTCACGTTTTTGCCAGCAACGATCGCAGCGATCGTGTGTGAGGCGAAGAAGCTGGTTTTTGAGCCCCATTGACAGGAAAGGAATGTTGCCATACACTAATTGTTGAATGAATGACCATTCATAAACGATCGAAGGGAAAGGAACCGACTACCATGGCTAAACGTACCGGAGAAAAGTATGAAGCGATTATTGACGCCGCGATCCGGGTGATCGCCGAATATGGATATCATCAAGCCCAAGTCTCAAAAATTGCGCGGGAAGCCAAGGTGGCGGACGGCACGATCTATCTTTATTTTGAAAACAAGGACGATGTACTCATCTCATTGTTTAATGAGAAGATGGGCGCTTTTATCACGGATGTGGAGACGACATTGGCCGATGGTACCTCTGCAGTGGATCAACTGCGGGAGCTGATTCGGCTCCATTTTGAATATCTGGAAGGCAATCGTCAACTGGCGATTGTGACCCAGATCGAGCTGCGTCAATCCAATCCAGAGGTGCGTAAACAGATTGGTTTGATTTTGAAAAAATATTTAAATGTGATCGACCAGGTGATTCAACGGGGAATCGCACAAGGTGTGTTTCACGATGAGTTTGACCCCCGTACCGCCCGTCATATGATTTTTGGAACGATTGATGAGACGGTGACCACCTGGATTATGAAGGATTGCAAATATAGCCTGACTGACCAAGTGGAACCCATCGCTCGCTTGTTTTTACGTGGGATCGGGCGTTGAGCTCCACTCCTTTGACTGATTGCACAAATCCATTTGTATTCCCTTTTAGAAAGGAGGCACGACAGGAGGAAAGAGGGTTGCTCCAAGTGTCTCGATAAGGCGACCCGTGCGCCGTTGATATCCCTCTTCTGTAAATGTCTACTCTCCTGTCGACAATACCCATGAAGATCTTGGTGATCATGAAACAAACCTTTGACACGGAAGAGAGAATTGTGGTCGAAGACGGGCAAATCAGTGAAGATGGGGTAGAATT
This sequence comes from Desmospora activa DSM 45169, assembly GCF_003046315.1. NCBI lineage: Bacteria > Bacillati > Bacillota > Bacilli > Caryophanales > Thermoactinomycetaceae > Desmospora > Desmospora activa. Next base: position 761,796 of record NZ_PZZP01000001.1, read on the forward strand.
TATTATCAACCCCTATGATGAATATGCGGTGGAAGAAGCGATCCGTCTGCGCGAAGCCCACGGCGGCGAAGTAACGGTGATTACAGTGGGGCCTGAACGGGCGGAGCAAGCGTTGCGTACTGCTTTGGCGATGGGTGCCGACAAGGGTATGATCGTGGATGATGAAGAGCTGGACGCGCCAGATGAGTATACCATCGCCAAAGTATTGGCGGCGGTAGTGGCGGATCTGGACTACGATATAATCCTGGGCGGCTATATGGCTGTTGATGACGGCTCGGCCCAAGTGGGACCACGGCTGGCGGAATTGTTGAGCATCCCCCATATATCCACCATCACGAAACTAACTGTCGACGGTGACAAAGTGGAGGTAGAGAAGGATGTGGAGGGGGATGTGGAATACCTGGAAGCGAAATTGCCAGTTTTGGTGACGGCACAACAAGGGTTAAACGATCCCCGTTACGCCTCCTTAAAGGGGATTATGCAGGCGAAGAAAAAGCCGTTGCAGCGTTTGGATCTCGATGATCTCGATTTGGATGAGGATGAACTGGAAGCGAAGACAGAAACACTGGAAGTTTTCTTGCCCCCGGAAAAAGAAGCCGGAAAAATATTGCAAGGTGAGCAGAAGGAACAGGTAAAGGAACTGGTTCACCTGCTGCGCAACGAAGCAAAAGTGATCTAAGAGAAAGAGGGGGAGAGGACCAAATGAGCAAAAACGGTTTAGTGTTGGCCGATGTACGTGATGGTGAGTTGCGCCATGTCACGTTGGAATGTTTGGCTGCCGCTTCTCAGGTGATGGAGGACGGTGTGGTAACCGTAGCCGTGCTCGGAAGCAATGCGAAGGATCTGGTGGAAAAGTTGTCCCATTATGGTGCTGATCGCGTAGTGACGGTCACGAATCCTAAGCTGGATCAATATACGACGGATGCTTATCTGCAAGCGTTTTTACAGGTTATCGAAAAGACGGATCCAGACGTGATCTTTACGGGTCATACCGCTGTTGGTCGCGATGTGAGCCCACGTATCGCCGCCCGTCTTCAGTTGGGTCTGGTGTCCGATTGTACCGCGGTCGACCGGGTTGACGGCAAAATTGTGTTTACCCGTCCGATCTATGCTGGCAAAGCATTTGTCAAAAAAGCGGTGCGGGAGGGAGAAGTGTTTGCAACTTTGCGCCCCAACAACATCGCTGCTTTGGAAGCGGATACAAGCCGTTCGGCGGTGGTGGAGGAGTTAGACGTCACAATTGCGGATGACTCCCTGCGCACCCTGATCAAGGAGTTGGTGCGAAAAACAGCCGATGGGGTTGACTTGTCTGAAGCAAGGATCGTGGTTGCTGGTGGACGAGGCGTAAAGAGTGCCGAAGGTTTTCAGCCGCTGTATGAGTTGGCGGAAGTACTGGGCGCTGCTGTAGGGGCTTCCCGCGGTGCTTGTGATGCCGAATACTGCGATTATGCCTTGCAGATCGGACAGACAGGAAAAGTGGTAACTCCTGATCTCTATATTGCCTGCGGGATTTCCGGTGCCATTCAACATTTGGCCGGAATGTCTAACTCCAAAGTGATCGTCGCCATCAACAAAGATCCAGAAGCCAGTATTTTTAGTGTGGCCGACTACGGCATCGTCGGTGATTTGTTTGAAGTGGTACCAATGTTGACAGCGGAATTGAAGGAAGTTCTTGTTGAGAATTAACCAATTCTGTTGCCATCAGTCGCTTTTGACGACCCAACAAATAAAGTGGATTTTTTGGTTTTAACCGTACCACTGGGGGGTATATAAAAATCCAGGTGTTTCGTTATCCGAAGCACTTGGATTTTTCGCTGCTTCAGTGGTATACTGGCAGTATGTGAATTGAGGGAGGATTGTTTGATTATGGCCATTCAAGAAGTTACGGATCAAAGCTTCAATAATGAAATCGAATCCGGTACCGTCTTGGTGGATTTTTGGGCACCATGGTGCGGCCCCTGCAGAATGATCGCCCCTGAGCTGGAAAAACTGGATCAGGAAGTGGGCGACAAGCTGAAAATCGCCAAGATCAATGTGGATGATAACCCAAATACCGCCGGTCGTTTTGGCGTGATGAGCATCCCGACGCTAATGGTTTTCAAAGACGGGGAAATGGTTGACAAACTCCACGGCTTTCAGCCGAAGGAGCAATTGTTGGAGTGGATCAACCCCCACTTTTAACATCTTTGATTATCCGAATAATGGAAGGAATTTTTGAAAGCGAAGTGCCTTTGCTGTGCCACTCAGTGGAAGCTGCCAAAGGTGGGAAAAAGCGGTGCTTTACAAGCACAAGTCTCGCTACGGTCACTTCGTTCCCTAGTCTCGCACTGCAACATGTTTGAGCGACGGCGAGTTTTACCCGCTCCCAACCTCGGTGGCTGGAGCGGACAGCTCTTCCTTCTCTGTAAACAGTAAGAGCACGTAGACTTAAAAATCCTTCTATATAAAAAGGCGCAAAGGAAAATTCCTTTGCGCCTTTTTGCTTGGTTCATCATGATCCTTGCGTCGGAGTCTGTTTCAATGATTCCGGGTCCATCAATCCATAGGTGTTTTGCTCTCCCCATGGCCCCGGATCGGCGTCATTGTCGACGATAAATGAACGCAGTTGCAGCTTATACCAACGCACGATACTCACTTGGAAGGCGATTTGGAGAAAAGGCAGCAAAAGGGTGATTACCAACACAGTAACGATAAAAACGAGCATCCCGATGATGGTAAGTATTTCGTTTTCTTCTCCCATTATCATCAACACTCCACCTGGGAGCAGAGCGATGGGGTAGAGAAAGAAGAAAGCCAGCAACCACGCTGCGGAACGGAGAACGGTACCGAATCGTTTGGTAAACAGGTGAAAGGAATCTTTAATCGATTGCCATGGTCCCCGCTCCTCGGTGATCAATATGACAGGAGCGTAAAGCAAAGCCAACGTAACCAAAAAGACGAGGAGACTGACAAGACTTAAACTTCCATACAGCAGTATTTGATTGTTGACTCCAGTTTCAATGTGGTATGGAAAAAAAATGAACAGCAGCAGGGTAACCGGGACATAGAACAGGCACAACAGGGTGAGTTGCTGAATCGTCTTTCGCAATAAGCGAAACCCATGTCGGAAGTAGGTGCTAAATTTAAACATATTGCGCCAAACGACTTCCGACACCATCGCATAACTACCGGAGACCACTAGAGAATAACTGATGGTAGCAAAATAGAACGCAGAGGCAGGTATTATTACAGCCATAGTCATGTAACTGGCTATGGTAAGGATGTCAAAGCCTGAAACCGAGAAAACCATACCGGCAACAAACGAAATGCCGAAGAGGCTATAAGCAATCACACCAATAATCGATAAAACGGCAGAGCTTAATAAATTGCCCAACAAATTAGTCCCATACATCTTGAGACCATGTTTCTTTAACAATTCCCACGTAGTCGGTATTTGGATCAACCCTTTCTAGCTTTTATCGGTTCTCCTCTGGAAAGGGCGGGTATGACGACGGTTGCTTGGATTCGGTGTCGGTTGCCGTAGAAGGTGCCGGTTGTGAATAGCTATGATAATGGTCAAAGGTGTCAAAGCCATAGACGCCGTCATCCCCCCACGGACCGGGATCATTGTCATCGTCTACTACACTCTTTCTCAGATAGGTTTTGTACCAACGTACCGCCGTCACCTGGAAGATGAGTGGAGTAAATGCATACAGGATGAACATCAAGAATGCGTAAAGAATCATGATAATAGCACCAATTGTAACCACTGCATCAATGTCCTGAAACAGAATTACAATCGGAATGAGTAAAAAATAAGGCAGTAGTGGAAGCAAACCGTACAACCATCCGACAAGTGCCGTGCTCAATACTCTACCAAAACGGCGAAAGGTTAAGCGGACAGAATCTTTGATCGATTGCCAGGGGCCGCGATCCTCCGCGATCAATATGATTGGAGCATACAAAACAGACAAGAAAAAGAATACAGACGGAATCCAGGAGAGAATGAAGAAAATGATCATTCCAGCTCCGATATAATTGGGATCAAACGTCCCTCCTTCTACAAATGCAAATCCCGCTCCTACACTTGATAAAATCAGCGAGAGGATCGGTAAAAACAAGAAGGGGATAAAGAGCAGACCGATCAAAAACAGCTGAATGATAACCGCTTTTAATTTTGAAAAGCCGTGCTTAAAGTAAGTGTTGAAGCGAAAACGATTCTGCCATACCACTTCTGTCACCATCGAATAACTGCCGGCGACTGTAAAGCCCTGGGGAAGGAAGGCTACGATATAAATCACTAGATAAAACAGAACAAGAATAATCATAAAAATGATCATACCTACAATTGTCCACATTTCTGAGCTTGTTAAATGTGAAATGAGACCGATAGAGACCGCCCCAGCTAAATAGAAAACCATGAAAACGATGTAGGCTAAAAAGCTGAGGACATTTGCAGCCATTGTCGCAATAAACATACCAAGCAAATTAGTGCCAAACATTTTAAGTCCATGTTGGCGCAGTAAGGTCATTGTGCTTTCCAACAGTATACCTCCTTGCAGGTAGAGACTGGTTTATTATGACTGATAAAAAGCTGCCGGAAACCAATCCGACAGCTTGGGTTTTACTGATCACTAAAAGTGAGGATCCGTCGGGAACTGGGGATACTTGTTTTTAGGCGCTTCCTTCTCATTGGTGTCGCTTTGCTCATATTCAGCTGCAGCCCCTGCTGCTGACTCGGTTGCGGATTGAGGAACATCCGATTGTGGGGAAGATGGGCTGTCAAAGCTGCCACCGTATGGGGATCCATCTGTTTGCAATTCCTCTTCCGGTACGACAAATTTACGCAAATGTTGTTTGTAACGCAGCGAAATGATCAACTGTACCGCCATCTGGTAGAAGGGGAGAAATAGGTAAAACAAACCCATCAACAAGATGGTCAGCAGAAGCAATCCGATATTATTTTCAGCAAACATGCTGGTCACCGTCATCGGGATGCTAAAAATCATATAAGTGATGGTGGCGGCAATGATACATAAGACTGTGAGAAAGACTTTACCGAATGATTTAAAAGTTAAGCGGTAGGAAAGTTTAAGCGACTCCCAAGCGCCCTTGTTCTCCGCCGTCAAAATGACAGGGCCATGTATGGCGCCTAAGTTGACGATAAACAAGAAGATCCAGCCCACCAAAGCGGCGATTCCCCAAAGGAGCCGACCCGTCTCATTGCCGTTGAACAAGGCGATGTTGGCCAAAACTTCAAACACGATGGCAGGGATGGAAAAGGGAAACAGAACCAGCCCCAACAGAAATAAATGTAAAAACATACGTCCGAAATAACGGAAGCCAGAGCCGAAATATGTTCTAATCGAGGCGATCCCATCTAAAACGATTTCGTTAACCATGGCGTAACTGCCGGCATAGCAAAAGCTGTAGATGAAAGTGCTGAGGATGACGAAAATCAGCGTCCCGATTAACAACACAATAAGAATTCCCACACCTATGCTGGCGAAGGCATTACCAATGTTGTTCGTGTCTCCCCCTGAGAAAGCATCGCCCAAAGTACCAGTAATACTGGTTCCGACGATACCGATCAGGATGGCGAGAATGATCACTCCGATCACACCGACGATGGTGGAAGTGGCTAGCAGACCTAACAAATTGCCAGCCCACATTTTTAGACCGTGTCGCCGCAGGAGTTTAAAATATGTACCCAAGATTGCAATCCTCCTTAAAACGGTCGAAAATCATCCCTAATCCCTATGATAAACGATTTTTTTCGTCAGGGGAGTATGTCTGATCAAAATTTATACAGGATTAGTATAAATAGAGTAATCATAATTCTTTAGACGGAGCTCCCCCTGAAGCGATCGATTCTCGGGCTGCGGCGCTTTCTGCGTTGCCGGATCCTGCTTGCAAAAACATCGGCTTAATCCGATCCTCAGGAAACAAATCGTTCTGGATGTGAGTCAGGTAACGTTGAAATAGTACGGCCAGTGCGCAGATAGAGGGAAAAGGGCCTAATATCAGCAGCAGCAATCCACCAAACAACACTCCTACAATCGTGGCAATGGTACTGTCATTCAACAACTGCAAGATCAGCCATGGAAAAACGGTAAAAAAGATGACGATCACCGTTCCCAATATACCGGCAAAGGATGCGCCGAAAAGGGAGACGAAGGTGGAGCCAAAGCGGCGAAAGACAGCAGTAAAGCCATAGCCGAAGGAGCGAATCGCTCCCATCTCTTCGGTAACCATTACGACCCACATGTGACAGGAAGCCGCTGCCAGAAACAGGAGCAATCCTGTGCTGACGATAAAAAATGAAACTTGCCAATACCAATCGGTCGGTAGTAGCGGCCATAAAAACCACCATAGAGCTGTGAACAGAATAAAGATGGCGGCTTGTATCAATACCAAAACCAATGTCCGTAGGAGATAGCGAAAGCCGCAGGCAAAAAAATGTCCCAGGGACACCCGCTGTTCCACTGCGGCTTGCCGAACCACTCCCATCAACCCGGAGGCGTAAAATAAAGCGGAGAAAAGGGTAAACAAGGACAACAACACTCCATAGCCAATCAAGATGGTGTTACTCTTTTGCACCGCTTGTAGCAGTTGGGCGCCTACTTCCCGCCAAGCGCCGGGAGCATCCAGCCAGGACTGACCTAGTGCGATCAGGTGCGACATTTCGGAGCGGAGTAACAGTCCCAACAGTAAATGTGGGATCAGAAGTAGGACAGTGACGGTGATACCGCCGAACAGAGCGCTTATCCATAGTTTCATGCCGTGATGATTGATTAAACGAAAAGACTCCACCATGGGTGATTCCTCCATCCAAGTGGTGTGATAAATCTATGTTAGCCCTTCATGAATGACAGGACAACCCGCCAAAAGAATGAATAAGAAGCAAAAGAGAAGAAACGCCTGTTCCTGTGATAATATTAGGAAGAGGGAGGGACCGATGATGAAGCGTGCCATAAAAGAAAAACTTTCACTTCTTCCGGATCAGCCCGGCTGCTACTTAATGAAGGACAGCGATGGAAAAATTTTATACGTGGGCAAAGCCAAAAGCTTGAAATCCCGCGTTCGTTCCTATTTTACCGGCAGCCATGATGGAAAAACGCAATTGCTGGTATCCCAGATCACCGATTTTGAATATATCGTGACGGATACTCCGATTGAAGCATTGATTCTGGAAGCCAATCTCATTAAGCGACATCGTCCTCATTACAACGTGTTGATGAAGGATGACAAGTCATATCCCTATATTCGGCTGACAAAAGAAGAACATCCCCGTCTGGAAGTGACACGGCGGGTGAAAAAGGACGGCTCCCGTTATTTTGGTCCTTATCCCAATGTACAGGCGGCTCAGCAGACCAAAAAACTGCTGGACAAGTTGTATCCCTTGCGCAAATGCCGTACCCTGCCTAAGCGGGTTTGTCTCTACTACCATCTGGGGCAATGTGTGGCGCCCTGCGAATTTGACGTGGATCCTACTCAATATGAAGAGATGACCAGCCATATTGTTCGTTTTTTAAACGGGGGTCATAAAGAAGTGCAGAAGGATCTGCGCCGCAAAATGGAACAGGCGGCGGAGACTCTCGATTTTGAACGAGCAAAAGAGTTGCGCGATCTTATTCAACATATTGATACGGTGATGGTAAAACAGCAGATTACGATAAACGACCATGTTGACCGGGATGTCTTCGGGTATGTGGCCGACAAAGGGATGATGTGTGTCCAGGTGTTCTTTGTGCGACAAGGGAAGTTGATTGAACGGGATGTTTCCATTTTTCATCATTATGGTGAGGCGGAAGAGGATTTTCTTTCTTTTGTCACTCAGTTTTATCATGAGAAACCGACGCTTCCCCGAGAGATTCACCTACCGGCGGCAGTGGATGCGGAATGGGTAGACCAGTGGCTGGAAGGGGTGCGTGTCCATGTTCCTCAACGCGGTATGAAAAAGCGGCTAGTTGATATGGCGACACAAAATGCGGAAATCGCATTAAAAGAGCGGTTTGAGTTGATGGAGCGGGACCAGGATCGCACGGTGGAGGCTACGCGTAAATTGGGTGAGGCGCTGGGGATCGGATATCCCAAGCGGATTGAGGCCTTTGATAATTCCAATATCCAAGGCGCCGACCCGGTTTCGGCGATGGTGGTCTTTACCGACGGTGTCCCCGATAAAAAAGAGTACCGCAAATATAAAATCCGCTCTGTAACCGGTCCCGATGACTACGGCACGATGCGGGAAGTGATCCGTCGCCGTTATATGCGCGTGTTAAAGGAAGATCTCCCCCTGCCAGAGTTGGTGATTGTGGACGGAGGGAAGGGGCAGATGGCCGCAGCGCTGGATGTGTTGGAAAATGAATTGGGGATCTATGTGCCTGTTGCTGGCCTTGTCAAAGATGAAAAACATAAAACTGCCAAACTGTTGCTGGGTGATCCGCCCTCTGAGGTGGATCTAAAACGGGGAAGCAGCCAGTTTTATCTCTTGCAGCGTATTCAGGAGGAAGTGCATCGTTTTGCGATTACGTTTCATCGCCAAACCCGTGGAAAATCGATGATCCATTCCGTTTTGGACGAGATTCCAGGTGTGGGCAAAAAGCGAAAGCAGATATTGTATCAACATTTTGGCTCCCTACAGCGAATGAGGGAGGCGAGGGTAGAAGAGTTTCGCCAGGCCGGAATCGGTGATAAGCTGGCACGAGAGATTCAGGAACATCTGCGTAACCAGGAGTCGAAACCCTCCTCATGAGCGGACTTCGGATAGGGTTTAAGGGTACATTGATCCTGTTGGCGGGAGGGGCTTCCCGGCGAATGGGTACGGATAAGGCGATGCTGGATTTCGGCGGGGAGCCTCTCGCCTGTCGCATTATTCGTCGCCTTTGTGCTTCGGGGGAATGGGAACCGCTGATCGTTTCCAATAACATCGTACGTTTTGCGTCATGGGGCTGGCCGACCGTAACAGATCGCTGGCCGGGAGCGGGCCCTTTGGCCGGGGTATGCAGCGGATTACAGGCATCCGCCCATGACTGGAATCTGGTGGTGGCGTGTGATATGCCCTTCGCTTCCCTTGAGTTGGCCACCGCCTTGCAGCAAAGGGCGGTAGACACCAGCGTCGATATTAGCATTCCGCAGCGATTAGGGCGACGCCATCCGCTGTTTGGCTGTTATCATCGCCGCTGTCTGCCGGTGGCGGAACGACTGGTCAAATCCGGTCAACGGTCGATGGGGGCGCTACTGGCTGCGGTCGCCGTCACTGTGCTGGAAGAAACGGACTTTCCGCCGGCAGTTCAGTCGGAGCGAGCTCTTTTTAATATGAACCGACCGCAAGATTATGAACAGGCTTTGGAGTGGGATCGTTATGAGGGGCGAGTAAAAAAAGAGGATTTGTGGTAGCGGGGATGATATTGCAAGAGGCGCGAGGGCGGAAATAGGGACCCAGACCCGCTTAAATCATCAATTGGGTTGCTGACAAAAGTCAGCAGCTTTTTTATCTGTCCTAGCCTGGGTTGGTTGCTAGTTTATCTTGAATTTTAATTAACTAAAAACGATATTGTTGACAAGGAAACAAAAATAACGTATCATTTATTTTGTTTCCATTACAACAATAATAGGAGGCGTGTTATGTCAAAAGAAGAAGAACTGAGTTTCATTTTTAATCGAGTGGCAGAAAGACACCACATCATTAAAGACATTGAAAAGAAAAAATTTAAATTTATGACGGAAAACACATTTCTGGAAGTTCATTGTATTGATTTCATCGAAAAACATGACGATCCCAATGTGACAAAGCTTGCAAAAGCTCTTCGCGTAACAAGAGGTGCGATCAGCAAAACAACAAAAAAATTAATTGAAGATGGAGCTATTGAAAAATATCAGAAGCCGGGGAATAAAAAAGAAATTTATTACAAATTAACTGATAGCGGGCGGGAGATTTATTTGGAACATGAAAAATTCCATAGTGAAAGAATTGAGAGGGATAGCGTTTTCTTCAGCCAATTAAGCGAAGAAGAAAAAGATCAGCTGGTGAATATTTTAAATAAGATTTATGCACAAATAGCGAAAGAGCTTAAAAGTTTAGGCATGGAAAATTATATCTAGTTGAATGTAGAATGGGAGGTCATTCATGTATCAAGCAAATCAAAAGATCAAAAAAGAATCCGTCCAATCATTGGACGGAACAGTAATTAGTTATCATGTCATGGGAGAAGGGCCCGGCTTGCTTATTGTTCACGGCGGATTTAGGGCTTCACAGCACTATATAAGACTAGGTGATTCTCTTTCGGATGATTACACGGTTTATATCATGGATCGTCGCGGCCGAAACAATAGTGGCCCCAAGGGCAGTGGATACAGTGTCCAGAAAGAGTGTGAGGATGTCATAGCCATTCTGCAAAAACATCAGGTTTCTTATCTGTTCGGACACAGCTATGGCGGACTTATTTCGTTACATGTGACTTTACAGGAACCAATAAAAAAACTAGCGGTTTACGAGCCAAGTTTGATCGGTTATTTTCCGAGTGATTGGATACCCCGATTTGAGCAAGAATTGAATCAAAATGATTATATTTCGGCAAGTACCACCTTGCTCAAAGGTCTGCAGATGGGTGGGGTAATCGGCAAATTGCCACAGCCTGTATTGAAAAATCTATTTCGGTCAATGGCTAAAGGGCCTGAGTGGGAAGAAAATATTAAACTATTGCGAACACTACCGGAAGAATTGCGTGCAGGACTGCGATTAAAACCTACTATCCAAACATACGAGCAAATATCCATACCGACGATGGTGATGGCGGGCTCTAAAAGTCCCCGATTTTTACGTACGGCTGCACATGAATTAAGTTTAATCTTACCAAACAAACAAAATGTAATTCTATCTTTGGCAGGACTTGATCACAATGCTCCAGACGAAAAAGCTCCGGCTAAAATCGCGCAAACATTAAAATACTTTTTTATAGAGTAAGGAAAGGAGATCGGCATTATGGGGATATTGTACGGGTTAGAAACACCATTGATGGTGCTTTACTTGTTTATCTGGATCATGCTTGGCTGGCTATCCGGACATCTAGGATTTGTATCAGGTTGGGACCAGGTAAAGAAAAATATCCGAATGATAAACGTTTATACGTATCTTGTTGGATTATTAACGGTATTAATTGTGATTGAGGGTGCTCTGGGTTTCGGGTACTTATTTGAGAAGGATAAACAATGGTTCAATTTCATTCTGCTGATCCTGCCATTGGCAAGTGTTTGCTTTTTATCCTTGCCAAAAACAAAACGGATCCTTGAAGCGGTCGATACAACAAATGACGAGATGAATACGGAAATACGTCGATTGACGACGGCTCGATCGTTTGTCCTCCCCTATCAATTGGGTGTATATGCAACGACCATCAATCTTTGTTTTTTCCTATTTCCCTATGGATCTATCACCATAACAGATTACCTGATTCCATGTGCTTTGCTACTCGTCTTATTGATTGCATTATGGTTCCGTTATAGCCGGCGGCAACGAATAATGAGTAAGCAAGATTTTTCTGTTCAAGGCAATTGGATAAACCGCATCATCAGAATTTCCGTCAGCCTTGCTTTATTTAGTGGAAGTATAGCTGCTTTTCTAACATTAGCAGTAGTAACGACAATTTCAAACGGGGAGTCAGAAGAGAATCGTATCGATCATGTGGAAGTAAAAAGTGGCTATGTGGAGACCGAAGGGGACAATCTGTATTACGAAGTGAGGGGAGAAGGTCCACCGCTCCTTATGATCCCCGGAGGAGGAGGCGATGCTGGATTTTATACCTACGTTGCCGATATTCTCGCGGATGAATACCAAGTGATTACGTACGACAGAAGAGGTAACTCCCGTAGTACCCGACACGATCCTCAGAATTTCGAGGTTAGTCAACAGGCTCGTGATGCAGTGGCTGTTCTGCGCGCAACCAATCATGATTCGGCATATGTTTTCGGTAACAGTGGTGGTGCCATCTTTGCGCTGGAAATGGCAGAGAAATTTCCGGAAACGATTCAAGCGGTTGTTGTTCATGAGCCCCCGACCGTCAAAGTGCTGCCTGATCGGGATAAATGGTTAACTCTCTTTTCCGATATATATCAGACAGCCAATCGACTCGGTGTTGAATGGGCCAACCTGCAATTTGCTTTTTCAGTTGGGGTTCCTGCAAGTGCATTTACGCATATCCCACAAGATTTTCAAGAACGAAACGCAGAGAATACAGAAACCCTCATCCAAAACGAAATGCTGCCCGCTATCAATTACGAACCCAATATCGAAAAACTAAAAAGGAACGGAGTAAAGGTGATTATGGCGGCGGGCGAGTTGTCGCTAGAAAAAGAGAGGTTTTACGCTCAAACGGCACTGATCTTAGCAAAACAATTAGATGCTGAATTTGTGATTTTTCCCGGTCACCACCTGTCTTATTTCGATTCGCCGGCGGAATGGGCAGAAACATTACGCCAAGCGTTTCAGGACTGATAAGCGGGAGGAAAGTTACGACTGACAACCCCTAGTTTCAACCTTGGGGATAATAGCGATCTTCCTTCAATCATGGGGATAGAAGAGTCCTACACCTTGCTTTCTGGTGTTATGTTTTCAACCACAAAGTAAAATCCCCTCCAAGTATACAGGAAGGGGTTTACCTTTTACTGTTCACTTGAAGGGGATCATATCAGCCAGGGTTGAGGCGGAGGGGTTATTTTTTTGCATCCGCAGCCGTGGGTGCCTCGCCTTGAACAGCACTAACGTCCTGTTTGGTGGCTTCCGGTTTGTTCTGTTTATCGTCGTCGTTGATACCAGCCACGGAATCTTTAAATTCCTTTAACGTGCGGCCGGCGGCTCGACCCAACTCCGGCAACTTGCTGGGGCCGAACAGGAGCAGCGCAACCAGAAGAATTAAGAGAAAACCCGGGAGTCCGATACTGCCGAGACCCATAAATATCACTCCTAACCCCCACTGTTGTGTGAGGGGAATGGTTGTGAGTTAGTGTCCACTTTACTATCCTCATTATACCGGATCCTCCGTTCACTTCAAGTTCAAGGGCTGAAGCGTCACCAATCCGCCATGCTGTATACAGGATCCTTCAGCGATTACCGGCAATCAATCATATCCACCAGCTGATTAGTTGAGAAGCGCAATTTCCATTCATTTCCCGATGAGAAACGGCATTTGCAGGATTGTGCCATTACGGGGGGTGTGTTAGCATGCTTATAAGTTTAAACGCGTTCAGAAGAAGACAACAACGCTCCTTTTGGGCGCTAAAAACGAATAGTACCTCACGACATACATGTGAAGTAGAGGCGCGATGGTCATCAGTACCGTTTCCGAGGCGCGGGAGCCACAGAAGAAACGGGAAAGGGATTGTCGCCGAAGCGAACTTCCCCCGCTGGAAGAGAGCTGGGCCCGTTACCGAACAGGGACGGAACTGTCACGAACTTTCGTGGAGCACTAACTCACAAGGGAACCAGTGGGGCTGGTCAAACCGTTAGGTAGGGCGACAGCTGGGACTTCCCGTTGTCGCTTTTCTATTTTTGAAGAGCCTCACCAATAAAGCCCGAAGAAAAGAGAGGAGATCGCGCAAACCATGGGATTGGTCGTGCAAAAATTTGGAGGAACTTCCGTCGGAAGTGTGGAGCGGATTCAAAAGGTGGCGGAACGCATCAACCGTACCATCCGCGAGGGAAATCAAGTCGTTGTGACGGTGTCCGCCATGGGAAAGACCACGGATGAATTGGTGGGTCTGGCCAAAGCGATCACAGACCGCCCGTCGCAGCGGGAGATGGATGTGTTGTTGACCACCGGAGAGCAAGTCACCATCGCGCTGTTAAGCATGGCGTTACAGCAACGGGGGATTAAGGCTCATCCGATGACTGGTTGGCAAGCGGGCATCCACACTGATGACGTATATGGAAAAGCGCGGATCGAATCGATTGATACGGAGCGGGTGCGAGCATGCCTGGATCAGGGAGAAGTGGTAGTAGTAGCAGGATTCCAGGGAATTTCCCCGGATGGACATATTACCACATTGGGGCGCGGTGGCTCCGATACCACTGCGGTGGCATTAGCGGCGGCATTACAAGCAGACCGATGTGAGATTTTTACCGACGTGACCGGGGTATTTACCGCAGACCCGCGTTTGGCGCCACAAGCGCGTAAGTTGCAAGAAATCTCCTTTGAAGAGATGTTGGAGTTGGCCAATTTGGGAGCAGGCGTATTACATCCACGCTCGGTGGAGTGTGCTATGACCCACGGGGTACCGTTGGTGGTCCGTTCCAGCTTTGTCGATGAAGAAGGAACCTGGGTGAAGGAGGCAGCACAGATGGAAGAAGTATGGAATGTACGCGGGGTGGCCCATGATTTACAAGTAGCGCGAGTAAAAGTGTTGGGATTGCCCAACTCCAGCAAAACACTGACCACACTGTTTAGCCGTTTGGCTGACGCTCATATCAACGTCGATATGATTGTAACCAGCGAGCATGCGCGGGAGCGGATCGATGTCGCTTTTAGTGTCCATGAGAATGAATGGGAGTCGGCAAAAGAAGTGATCGAGGGTTTAAAAGATGAATTGCGCTACCTTGAGGTATTGTCGGAAACCGGTCTGGCCAAGGTATCCACCGTTGGTGCCGGTATGGTGACCAATCCCGGTGTTGCCGCAAAAATGTTTACTTCCCTTTCGGAAGCCAATATCCATATTAAAATGGTATCCACATCAGAAATTAAAATTTCCTGTGTGATCGCCAAAGAGCAAGCAACCCGGGCGGTAAAAGAACTGCATCGTGCATTTGGTCTCGACGTGGAAGAAGCCTTAACCGCGGTACCCTCCTAAAAAAGCTTTACGGCTCCTGTTTGAAAACAGGAGCTTTTTTATATTCTTTGCAGTCATTCCAGCCTGAGACATGGCAACTAACTCTTTTTGAACCATGGGGCTCACGGGGTTCGCTTGGTCAACTTCTCCGGGTTACTTGAAATTCCCAAGAAATCCTCTGTGTTTACGCATGGGAAGTGGTCAATGTTGGGGACAAGAGCAGGAAAGCAACCTTACTAAATAGAAAATAAATATGTTAGGGCGTCATATGATTGATTATCAGTCATCATTGATGTCCGAAAAGTCCGTATCGACAGATCAATCATGCGCGCTTGCCGTCAGGAGGTGTCCCGTAAAAATGTGGCGTTATATCGGAAAACGAATACTGTTGATGCTTCTCTCTTTATGGTTGATCTCTACACTTACCTTTTGGTTGATGCATGCGATTCCTGGGGACCCCTTTACATCCGATCGAAATCTGCCGGAGCAAACGTTGGCCAATTTACAGGCGCAATACGGGTTAGACCAACCCAAACCTGTCCAGTATCTGATCTATATGGGTAATCTGGCTAAACTGGACCTTGGGATGTCCATCAATAATCTGGGTCGCTCCGTCAACGATCTATTGGCGGATGGTTTTCCGGCCTCGGCTCAATTGGGTGCTCAGGCGTTGATTCTAGCTACTTTTGCTGGGATTGTGATGGGGACTGTGGCGGCTTTACGGCAAAACCGGCTTCCAGATTACACGTTGATGGTGTTGGCCGTATTGGGAATTTCCATTCCCAACTTCGTCCTTGCCCCGATTATGCAAAAATTCTTGGGACTGGAGTGGGATCTTTTACCCCTGGCAGGTTGGGGGGAGTTTGACCAGACCATCTTGCCGGCGATGGCCCTCGCTTTTAGTCCGTTAGCTCTGGTTACAAGGCTGATGCGTTCCAGTATGTTGGATGTGATCAGTCAAGATTACATACGAACGGCCCGCTCCAAAGGTCTACCTCCGTGGCGGGTAATCACTCGTCACACATTGCGCAATGCCATCATTCCAGTGTTGACCATCCTCGGTCCTATGACCGCTACCATTTTAACCGGCAGCTTTATCATTGAGCAGATCTTTTCCATTCCCGGCATTGGCGCCTATTTTGTCGAAAGTATTTCCAATCGAGATTACCCGATGATTATGGGTACGACGATTTTTTACTCCGCCTTTTTGGTACTGATGAACTTTTTGGTCGACTTGGCTTATGGCCTGGTAGATCCCAGAATCAAACTGGGTTCTAAGGAGGTGGCCTAATCATGTCGATCCCGGCACATCGTTTTGAACGAGCACCAAAGACGCAACAGGCGGAGGTGATCAAGCGTCCTAGCGCCCACTACTGGCAAGATGCCTGGCGCAGGCTTCGTCAAAATTGGCTGGCGATGATCGGGCTTTATACGATTCTAGCCTTATTTCTGTTGGCGATTCTGGGACCGCTGATCAGCGACCATACGTATTATGGCAATCGATTGGACCACAAAAACGAATCCCCCTCTCAGGAAAACTGGTTTGGTACTGATGAACTGGGGCGGGATCTGTTTGTCCGCACTTGGTACGGCGCCCGTATTTCCCTGACGATCGGCGTGGTTGCCGCACTTATCGATTTGGTCATTGGTGTTCTTTATGGCGGAATCGCAGGATACAAGGGCGGTCGGGTGGATGAGATTATGATGCGGATTGTGGATGTATTGTGGGGATTGCCTTACTTACTGGTGGTGATCCTGCTGCTGGTGGTGTTGGAGCCCGGCTTGTTGACGATCATCATCGCCTTAACCGCCACCGGTTGGCTCAATATGGCCCGTCTTGTCAGAGGGCAGGTGTTGCAGTTAAAACAACAGGAATTTGTATTAGCTGCCCGCACCCTAGGGGCCGATACTCGCAGGCTGATGCAAAAGCATTTGATCCCAAATGCGATGGGACCGATCATTGTCATGCTCACCTTTACGGTTCCCAGCGCCATCTTTGCGGAAGCATTTCTCAGCTTCTTAGGTCTAGGGGTGCAAGCGCCGATCGCCAGCTGGGGCACCATGATCAACGATGCCTTGGTGGTGATTTTGTCCGATGAATGGTGGCGTCTCTTTTTCCCGGCCTTTATGCTTAGCTTGACGCTGCTGGCTTTTAACGCCCTGGGAGACGGTTTGCGCGATGCGTTGGACCCCAAAATGCGAAAATAGGGAAATAGGGCATTTACCCAAAGGAGAGGTAGCCCTAAAGGACTACGTATTAGAAGGGGCTTTGCCCGAAGGAGAGGTAGCCCTAAAGGACAACGCATTAGAAGGGGCTTTGCCCGAAGGAGTGGTAGGCGATGGAATCTATATTGGAGATTAAAAATTTAAAGGTCACCTTTCATACCCATGCCGGTCCTGTGCACGCCGTTCGTGGAGTCAATCTAAAAGTAGGCAAAGGAGAAGCATTGGCCATCGTAGGAGAGTCGGGCAGTGGAAAAAGTGTGACCGCACAAGCGATTCTCCGCTTGATTCCCTCTCCCCCTGGGCAGATGGAGGAAGGTGAGATTCTCTTTGCCGGGCGTGATCTCGCACGGGTGTCGGAGTGGGAGATGTTTCGGATTCGTGGCTCGGAGATCGGAATGGTATTTCAGGACCCGATGACCTCGTTAAACCCGACCATGACAGTAGGGAAGCAAATAATGGAGGGGCTGATGTGGCATCAACAGCTCACCCGGGAAGATGCACGGCAAAAAGCGGTGGAAATGCTGCGACTGGTAGGCATTCCTACGCCGGAGAAGCGGGTGAATCAATTTCCGCACGAATTTAGCGGGGGGATGAGGCAGCGGGCGATGATCGCCATCGCCCTCTCCTGCAATCCAAAGGTTTTAATCGCCGATGAACCGACGACTGCCCTCGATGTAACGATCCAAGCGCAGATTCTAGAGCTGATGAAGGAGCTTCAGGAGAAAACGGAGACTGCCATCATTTTGATCACCCATGATCTAGGGGTTGTAGCGGAAATGGCGCAACAGGTGGCGGTGATGTACGGCGGAAAAGTGGTGGAGTCCGGCAGAGTGGAAGAGATCTTTCATCACTCCCGTCACCCCTACACTTGGGGGTTGATGGCCTCTATGCCGCGGCTAGATTGGAAACGGGAGGAGGAGTTGACCCCGATTCCCGGTTCACCGCCGGATCTGTTTGATCCTCCCCTGGGTTGCCCTTTTGCCGATCGTTGTCCACATGCGATGCATATTTGCCATGATGAAATGCCGGAGGTGTACTCTGTTTCGGAAGATCATCAGGTAGCGTGTTGGTTGGAACACCCTCAGGCCACACCTGTGAGTCAAACACCCCAGGTACAAATTCGGGCACGTGGGTAATACGGCTTGACAGTAAAGTTAAAACCATCTTATCATAAGGAAAATCATAAACCTTCTTCTTATCCAGAGCGGTTGAGGGACTGGCCCGATGACACTGCGGCAACCACCCTATCAGGGAAAGGTGCCAACTCCTGCTGGACATATGTCCAGGAAGATGGGAAGAGGGGCGGGACATGTGTGTATGCGCAGCCCGGCCTCTTCCATTTGGGAAGGTGCCGGGCTTTTTGCTTGATAATACTCAGCGCGCGGAATGGTCGAGGAGGATTGTAAATGAAAACAGCGGAAAAGGGCGTGGAACGGCGACAGGTGCGCGTTGATCGGTTTTTGCTGGAGTGCGGAAAAGAGTTGACGGCAGTGGAAGTGGCGGTAGAAATCGCAGGAGCTTGGAAGCCGGGACAGGATAATGTGATTCTAATTTGTCACGCCTTGACAGGAGATGCTCATGCTGTCGGGGATGAAAGGGATCCAGGTTGGTGGGATGAACTGGTGGGAAGGGGAAAACCGCTCGATACCGACCGCTTCGCCATGATTACGATGAATGTGTTGGGGGGATGCAACGGCACGACCGGTCCCGCCTCTATCTGTCCACAGAGCGGTCGTCCCTATGGATCTTCCTTTCCATTGGTGACGATTCGGGATATGGTGCGGTTACAACGACAAGTTTTAGCACAAATGAAGGTGGATCACTTGCAGGCGATTGTTGGCGGATCAATGGGAGGCATGATGGTGTTGGAGTGGGGGATACTATATCCCGAAATGTCGCGGCGGCTGATTCCGATTGCGACAGCACCATCGCTAAATGCTATGGCAATCGCCTTTAACGAGATTGCCCGTCAGGCCATTCGGTCAGATCCTGCTTTTGCAGGAGGAGATTACTATCCGGACTCAGGACCGATCCGGGGGTTGGCGGTTGCGCGGATGGTGGGGATGGTCACTTATCGCACTCCGCGGTTGTTTGAGCACCGTTTCGGTCGAAATTTGCAGCGAAGTGGACCGTTATTGAACCAGGAGAGCCTGTTTCAAGTGGAGAGTTATCTTCGCTATCAAGGAAATAAGCTGGTGGACCGCTTTGACGCTAATAGTTATCTGACATTGTTGAAGGCAATGGATACCCATGATATCGGACGGGGACGGGAAGGAGCCCGACGGGCTTTAGCTCGGGTGCAAGCGGCGGTCTTGGTAATTGGAATCGAAGATGACCAACTGTTTCCGGCGTATCAACAGCGAGAATTGCACCGTTGGCTGATTGCGGAGGGAAAGGAGAGCTACCTGTTTACCTTTCCTTCGGATTACGGCCATGATGCTTTTTTGGTCCAGTTTGATAAATTGGCTCCTCCCATTCAGGCTTTTCTCTCGGATACGGTACCCACCGTTTAAAAATGTGACGATTTGGTGGATATCAAAATGAATAAAAGCCCATTTTATCTTGTGTAGAGGTATACCTTTCCAATATGTGAGAATCCCTTACCTTGACGCTCTAGGAAGCTTGGGAGTACAATAAATGTGGCAAATGCGTTAAAACTTCTTGCCTATTGAATAGTTTTTGTTGGTTACCGGCGCTCTGCCGGTAATGCTATGAGCAAAGAAGTTTTACGTATTTAAGGATTTCATCGATTTTATTAGGGGTAAATGGGGGGCAAGTGATGAGTAAGCACCGTAGTTTTTTCAACCGGCGGCTTCACTCTTTACTGGGTGTAATCCCGGTTGGCTTTTTTTTGCTTGAGCACCTATGGACGAACCACTATGCGACCCAAGGTGCTGATGTGTATCAGGAGAAAGTGGAGTGGCTATGGAGCATTCCATTTTTGCCGTTGTTGGAGATTTTCTTTATCTTCTTGCCGTTGCTGTATCATGGTGTTTACGGTTTGTACATCGCGTTTACGGCTCAAAATAATCTAAAGAGCTACAGTACGTTTCGTAACATCATGTTTATGTTGCAACGTGTAACCGGTGTCATTACGCTTATTTTTGTTACCTTACACGTTTGGCAGACGCGTGTGCAAGTGGCATTGGCCGATATGTCGGCACAAGATTTAACCGTGCACACCGCCGATATTTTGGCCAGTAATGTTAATGTGGTTTTGTATGTGATCGGTGTGGTGGCCGCTGTCTTCCATTTTAGCAACGGCATGTGGTCTTTCCTCGTCACTTGGGGAGTTACTGTCGGGCCGCGTTCCCAACGCATCTCTTCCTATGTATGGGCCGGGGTGTTTGTGATCGTTACCTATTTGGGAGTGGCTGCGATTTTATCCTTTGCTGATCCTTCGTTTACCAATGAGTTGGCTCAACGCTAAGAAAGGGGCACTGCCGATATGAAAGAAAAAGTTGTAATCGTGGGCGGCGGCCTCGCGGGCTTGATGGCCGCAATCAAAGTGGCCGAGGCGGGAGCTGACGTCGATCTCTTTTCCATCGTTCCTGTCCGTCGTTCCCATTCCGTTTGCGCCCAAGGTGGTATCAACGGTGCCGTCAATACCAAAGGGGAAGGGGATTCTCCCTGGGAACACTTTGATGATACCGTTTACGGCGGAGACTTCCTCGCCAACCAGCCGCCGGTAAAAGCGATGACTGAAGCGGCACCGGGGATTATCTACCTGATGGACCGGATGGGGGTTCCCTTTAACCGGACACCGGAGGGGTTATTGGATTTCCGACGCTTTGGCGGAACAAAGCACCATCGCACCGCCTTTGCCGGGGCAACCACCGGACAACAGCTGCTGTACGCCTTGGATGAGCAAGTACGCCGGTGGGAAGCAGCGGGCAATGTTACTAAGTATGAGCAATGGGAATTTACATCCCTCATCTTGGATGAAGAAGGCCGCTGTCGTGGGATTGTAGCCCAGGATCGTCGCAGCATGGAAATTCAATCCTTCCCGGCGGATGCCGTTATTTTGGCCACCGGTGGACCGGGAATCATCTTCGGCAAATCGACCAATTCCATGATCAACACCGGAACAGCCGCCAGCGCCGCCTACCAGCAAGGAGCGCATTACGCCAACGGTGAGTTTATCCAGGTGCATCCGACTGCCATCCCCGGAGACGATAAACTGCGCTTGATGTCGGAATCCGCTCGGGGTGAAGGAGGACGCGTCTGGACTTATAAAGACGGCAAACCCTGGTACTTCCTGGAGGAAATGTATCCGGCCTATGGAAACTTGGTACCTCGGGATATTGCCACCCGTGCCATCTTTAAGGTATGTGTGGATGATAAACTGGGGATCAACGGAGAGAATATGGTTTACTTGGACTTATCCCATAAAGATCCCAAGGAACTGGATATTAAGCTGGGCGGCATCATTGAGATCTATGAGAAATTTATGGGCGAAGACCCACGCAAGGTGCCGATGAAGATCTTCCCGGCAGTCCACTACTCCATGGGTGGTTTATGGGTGGACTTTAACCAGATGAGCAATATTCCCGGCCTGTTTGCCGCCGGTGAAGTGGAATATCAGTACCATGGCGCCAACCGTCTCGGTGCTAACTCCCTCTTGTCCTGCATCTACGGTGGGATGGTAGCGGGTCCCAACGCCCTCGAATATATCCGTGGATTGGATAAATCCGCCGCTGATCTTTCTTCCAGCTTGTTTGAGAGTCATCGTGGCAAAGAAGAGGAACAATATGAAAACATCCTCAAAATGGATGGGGATGAAAATCCGTATCTGCTGCATAAAGAGTTGGGTGAATGGATGACGGACAATGTAACCGTGGTTCGTTACAACGACCGCCTGCAAAAAACGGATGAAAAGATCCAGGAACTGATGGAACGCTATCAACGGATCAATGTAGGGGACACCGCCCGCTACAGTAACCAATCCGCGTCCTTTGTACGGCAGTTGTGGAACATGCTGGAGTTGGCGCGGGTGATCACCTTAGGAGCGCTCAACCGGAATGAAAGCCGTGGTGCCCACTATAAACCGGACTTCCCCGAGCGCAACGATGAGGAGTTTCTCAAAACCACCATTGCCAAACATACGCCTGACGGACCGGATCTCTCTTATGATGAGGTGGATACCTCTCTGATCAAACCGCGTCCGCGCCGCTATGATGTGGCGAAACAAGCTGAGCAGAAGGGGGCGGAGAAATCATGAGTGAAACCGCGACCCAAACCCGACCAGAAACAGAAGCGCAAACGGACAAAAAAACGGTGCGCTTTATCATCACTCGGCAGGATTCACCGGATTCCGAGCCTTACACGGAAGAATTTGAGCTGGAGTATCGTCCCAATATGACGGTAAACTCCTCTTTGATGGAGATTCAGCGTAACCCGGTCAACTGCAAGGGAGAAAAAATCTCCCCGGTATCCTGGGAAGCCAACTGTTTGGAAGAAGTATGTGGCGCCTGTTCGATGGTGATCAACGGTACCCCGCGCCAAGCTTGTTCCACCCTAATCGATGATCTGGAGCAACCGATCTATATTCAACCGATGAACACCTTCCCGGTATTGCGGGATATGGTGGTGGACCGCAGCCGCATGTTTGATACGTTGAAGCGGTTGAAAGCCTGGATTCCTATTGATGGCACTCACGATCTAGGCGCGGGTCCCCGTATGCCGGAAGTGGACCGGCAGTGGCGGTATGAGCTGTCCAAGTGCATGACTTGTGGTGTGTGCTTACAAGCCTGCCCCAATGTAAACGATCGTTCCAATTTCTTTGGACCTTTTGCTGTGGGTCAGGTGGATCTGTTTAACTCTCATCCCACCGGCGAGATGAATAAACATGAGCGCGTCGATGCTCTTTATGAAGACGGTGGACTGCAGGAATGCGGCAACTCGCAAAACTGCGTACAAGCGTGCCCCAAAGGCGTTCCGCTAACCACCGCCATTGCCCGTATGAACCGCGAAGGTACCAAGCATCTGTTCCGAAAATGGCTTCAGCGGTAAGCGGCTAAAGAATGAAATTAAAAGAGAGAATCAAGCAAGCGGTGTTTGCACATGATGGCAAACACTGCTTGCTTTTTGTAGGGGTCTTCTATTATATTCATAAGTAAGTGAACAACCATTTACTTATGGAGGTTGATATGAGCAAACCGCGTCAATTTTCGGATGAACGGATTTTTAAAGGGGTTTATCAAGCCTTGAGTAAGAAAGGGTATGCAAACCTAACGCTTGCTCATATTGCCCAAGAGATCGAACTCTCTCCTGCTGCTCTGTCTAAGCGATTCGGATCGAAAAAGGGCCTTCTTCTCGCTTATAGCGATCATGTGATTGAGATGACGAAACAAACCTTTGCCGAAGCGCAATCGACATCAGGGTCTTCTCTGGAGGCTTTGAAAAATGTATTTTTGCAATCGATGAAAACTGTAGGCGACCCTGTAAGTTTGGCCAATATTACTTCCCTTTATATTGAGGGCGTATCCGATCCGGATCTGCTGCAACGGTCATGCCTTCGTTTGCAAGTAATTGATGACGGGGTGCAGCAATTACTCCAAAGCGCTATCCGGGGACAGGAGATAAAAGCGTGTGATACGGCGTTAGTCAGTCGTGTATTGCAGGCGGCGATCGGGGGGTCTCTTATGTTGTGGTTAAAGCAGAGCGAGCGAACACCGGATGAATGGATTGACGATTGTTTTGAGGTTGTGTTTGCATCTGTACGGCTTGCCGAGGAATAAGGGGTTATTTCGGTCTGGACATGATGAGCGTTTGCACGGGAAAGCGTTTGAAAAACCAAATTCCTTGTCGAAGCTCTGAGAGGTGGTGTTGGACAATGCCGGAATACCAGCGGGATGAGGTTACACTATATTATGAAGTGCAAGGTTCCGGAAGGCCGATCGTCTTTACCCACGGTGCTTCCTGGAATCATAAACAATGGCAGCGGCAAGTGGAATATTTCTCTCCATATTATCAGACGATTGTTTGGGATGTTCGTGGACACGGTGGTTCGAACCTGCCGAGTGGAAAAGTGGATCCAGAGGATTTCAGCCGCGACTTAATTCACCTGTTGGATACCCTTAAGATTGAACGAGCGGTTTTATGCGGGTTATCGATGGGTGGTCATATTTCGTTGCAAACAGCAGTGCGATACCCGCAACGGGTTGATGGGTTGGTTTTGATCGGTACCCCTTTTACGAACGCATTTAACTGGTATGAAAAGATCTTTGTTCCCGTTAATCGATGGTCAAACCGATTGATGCCGATGAAACTGGCGGGTAAAATCCAAGCGAAAGTGTTGTCCACATACAATAAAGAGAATAAAATCTATATAGAGGAAGCGTTTCAATCTATCCCGCATAACAATTGGATTCGACTTTGGGATGCGGTAACACGTATGGAAAGTAAGGATGATTTGGAAAAAGTAAAGTGTCCAACACTCCTCCTACAAGGGGAACACGACACCATGATCAGAAGGCAACAAAAATATATGGCCGAGAACATCCCTGATTCAAGGCTAAAAATAATTAGCCATGCTCACCATGCTACCAATTTGGATAATCCACAAGAAGTCAATGAAGAGATGGCGCTATTTTTAGAAGAAATCGATCAACTGTAACGGCTGAATGTTTAGTGGCGAAGCCAGCTCCGATGGACAACTGCTACGCTATAAGTGACTAATTGGGAGTTGCCTTTAGTTTTACAACGTTTAAAGCCCCGGTGTCAATGCCGGGGCTTTTGTGTGCAACGGTTATGATGCAGTAACGGTGTCGATTAGGCGTCTTGTTGTTTAATACCGCTCTTTTAACATCTGTTTCACAGCCGGGAATATATAATGGCTGCCACCTCGATCTTGAACCTCGTCTACCATCATGGCGACGACGATATCCGGTTGTTTATCGGGCGATTCTTTACCGGCCATCCAGGCGAGCCAACCGAGTTGGCGTTGGTTTTCATCGTCTTTGCTGGCTTTTAGTTCTGCGGTTCCCGTTTTAGCTCCTAACCATACCCCGTCGGTCCTTAAGTCGCGGGCAGAGCCCTTCTCTTGTGTAACGACGCCTTCCAATAAGTCTTTTACCTTATTGGCGGTCTCTACTGAGACGATATTTTCCTTCCACATCTCGGGTGTCACTTTGCCGTCTTCCATGATGATTTGCGGTTTAACCATACTGCCTTCATTGGCGAAGGTGGTATACATCGTCGCCAGATGGAGGGGGCTGATCAATAGCTGCCCTTGTCCATATGCAGTATCTGCCAACAGGATTTCGTTTTCCAGCTTTTTATCGTTGGAGTATTGCGAGGGAGAGACGCCCAGCGGAATATCCATTTCCTCATCAAACCCAAATTTCTTTAGAAACTCGATCATCCGCTGTTCTCCGATTTCCAAGCCGACCCGGGCAAAGTAGATATTGTCGGACCAAGCCATTCCCTTTGCTAAGTCGACTCCACCGCCAGGGTTATCCACCCGTGTGACAAAATATCCGCCCCAGGTGGTATTTTTTTGCCACTTACCTTCATCGGTATTATAGCTGGTGTCAGGGGTGATGGCTCCGGTTTCCAATGCGATGGCAGAAGTGATGGACTTCATGGTTGAGCCAGGGGAGTAGGGGATTTTTGCGCGATTGGCCAAAGGCTGGTCAGGGCCGCTCAAATATTGCCACTCCGCTTGGGACATCCCTTGAATAAACTTATTAGGATCGTAGGAAGGGGCGCTCACCATGGCCAATACTTCCCCGGTCGCCGGATCCAGTGCCACACCACCGCCTTTATCCTGCTGAATGCCGCGGTACAACTGTCGCTGGGTGCTTAAATCGATGGTGACTTGAATATCCTCTCCATCTGTACTCTCTTTTTGGCTGAAAACGGTTTTCTCTTTGGAGTCAGCATCGACGATTACCGTGCGCCAGCCGGGCTCTCCCCGCAACCGCTCTTCCAAATAAAGCTCCAGTCCTGATTGCCCAATCCAATCCCCTTTTTCATAGCCGTCTTTTTTCCGTTTTTCCAGTTGTTCATCGGTGATCGGTCGGATGTAACCCGTCACATGAGCGGTTAAATCCTTTTGTGGATAATGGCGAAGCGAGTTGTCCCGCACGGAAATGCCAGGCAGTTGCTCCCATTCTTTCACCTGCTTCAATTCAGTGCCTTCTACTGTTTTTACAGTGACAAACTGAAAGGGATCCTCTTTTTCGGCTTCGACCATTTCTTTCGTCAGCTTTTCCGGATCAAGAGCAAAAGCGTCGTTAAGCGCTTGTATCGTTTGATCACGGTCTTTGACCTGACTGGGGATATACCCGATAGCTACACGCTCTCGATTGGCGGCCAAAGGGTCACCCTTGCGGTCCTTGATTTCACCCCGCCGGCCTGGAGGCGTTTGGATCACCTTTACCTGTCCACCTTCCTCCAAATCGGGGTGGATCAAGGAAGGGGACCATTGTAAGCGCCATCCCTCTTCATCGGAAACCAAAGTACCCTTGTTTTCAAACGAGATCTCACCGATATCCTTGGTTTTATAGATGCCACTAAAATCGATGGTTTCCGCCTTCTCATCGGCGGGAGTCTTCATGGTGAACGAAGCGGATTCTTGCTTCAGTGTTTTGGCGAAATCCTCGTGTCGTTTAATAAATGATTTTTTGTCGACCGATTGTTTTGTTTCTTCACTGGTGAGCGCATACATCTGATCATATTGCTCTTTTTCCCAATGATTGAAGTATTGTTGCATTACGCGTTGTGGAGTTGATCCGGACATGGCATCAAGGGCAAAAATGGTGCCCCCAACCGCTATACACAGAATAGCGACAGCACCACCGATCCACCACCATTTTCTGTTTTTTCGTTTCTGATCGGGGATCTTTATTTCTTCCTCTGGTTCTTGCGGCGTCTGTGGCGGTTCTTCCCCTTGTGTCTGTTTTTGTTCCGCTAGTTCTTTTTGCAGCTCTTCCGGTGTTTTTTCTTGCTTCTCTGATCCTTTTGGTTGCTCCTCCATGACACTCTTTCACCTCATTCCGGTCTTTCACAATCCTCATTCTATCGTGAAATCTGTTGGCTGTGAATCATATTCTTACAAATAGACAAAAAGGAGGAGGCGAAACCTTCCGCCTCCTCCTGAAGATGCGGGACAAAGGATAGTCCATAGTCCTTTTATTTAAAAACCGGCTCTTTGAACTGGGACAGCTTTTCCAGTGCGGTCATCTCCACATCACGGTGTAAACTATTGCCGTGGGCGTCCATGGTGACGATGGCGGCAAAGTTTTTGACGGTTAAATGCCACATCGCTTCTGGAACACCAAATTGGAGCAAGTCAACACCGTTGACCGCTGTGATGCAATCCGCGTAGTACTGGGCCGCACCACCGATGGCATTAAGATAGACGGCACCGTGTTCCTGTAGTCCAGCCAAGGTGCGTGCGCCCATTCCACCTTTGCCGATGACCGCGCGGATGCCGAATTTGCCGATAATGTCCGCCTGGTAGGGCTCCTCGCGAATACTGGTGGTGGGGCCGGCGGCTTTTACCGTCCAATTGCCGTTTTCATCTTTTAACATCACGGGGCCACAGTGATAGATGACGCCTCCCTGTAAGTCAACCGGGGCATCGTGATCCATCAGGTATTTGTGTAGTGCATCGCGACCGGTGTGGATCAGACCGTCGAGGATGACGACATCTCCCACTTTTAAATCTCGAATCGCTTCTTCGCTGATGGGAGGGGTTAGCCTCACTTCACGAGTAGCGGGTGCTTGTTCCTGTGTTCCTGTTTCCGGCTCTTTTACTTCCACCCGTTGTGGTTTATCTTTATACAGCCAGGAGGTAATCGCTCCTGTCTTGGGATCGAGGGTTACCCCTTGGCGGCGAAAGGCCCAGCAGTTATAGGCGACAGAGACAAAGAAGCTGGCGGGGATACGGTGCATCGTTCCGATTTTACACCCGAGCAAGGTTGTATTGCCGCCGAAGCCCATCGTTCCGATGGAAAGCTCATTCGCCTTATCCAGGATATACGCTTCCAGTTGGGCCAGTTCCGGGTTGGGATTGGTATCGTTTGCCTGCCGGAATAATTGTTTTTTGGCCAGTTCATATCCGGTGGTCCGGTCGCCGCCGATACCGACGCCGATAAAGCCGGCACTACATCCCTGCCCCTGAGCTTGGTAGACACTGTGCAAGATACATTTGCGGATGCCATCCAGGTCGCGTCCGGCCCGGCCCAGTCCTTCCAACTCGCAGGGCAGGCTGTATTGGATGTTTTTGTTTTCACAGCCGCCCCCTTTTAAAATCAAGCGAACATCAATATCGTCCCGATTCCATTGTTCATAATGAATGACGGGTACCCCTTCGCCCAGGTTGTCACCGCTGTTTTCTCCTGTGAGCGAATCGACCGCGTTGGGGCGTAGTTTCCCGGTTTGGGTCGCCTCCACGATTGCTTCCCGGATTGCTTGAGAGATGGTCATCTGGTTGACGCCCACTGGAACATGGATGATAAAGGTGGGCATGCCCGTATCCTGACAGATGGGAGAAACGTTTTCCTCCGCCATGCGGATATTGTCATTGATGGTGGAAAGGGCGAGAGCCGATCGAGTGCCCGCGTTTTCTTTTGCTGTCGCTTTCCGGATAGCGGCACGCACATCCGGAGGAAGATTGGTCGACGTATCGGTGATCAAGGTAAGTAAACTATTTTTTAATTCCTGCATCCCTCATACTCCTTTGCACAGGGGTTTCCCCATTGTTTCTCCTCCATTATAACGTATTGGCGGATGATCCTCAGGTTGAAAAAACGAGCAAAAGCGCCTGTGAGATCACGTGATCTCAATGACAGGCGCTTTAGAAGGAATGATCAGTTGTTTCCGCTTTCATGATAGGGGCCGTGCGCTTGTGCTTGTGCCGTTTTAATAAAACGCTCTTCCGCTTCAATCACACCGCAGACTCCGCATTGTACGCGGTAGCGTTCGCCGTGGTATGCCGCTTGAAAAGGATCGGTCGGTTGCACATTTTCCAGGATATCGCCGGTTTCGGGATCTTTTTTCACCGGCTGAACCACCTGTTCAATCAGATTAAAACGACTACGGTTGGTTCCGCAACTGGGACACAAGTAGGGGTTTTCCATGGGAGACACCTCCTGTTTTTATGCTCTCCATCTGTGTGATGAACATGCGTTTAAGGGATTGTGTCAGGGGAGGGATTGGGGTATGTTGAAGGAGAGTCTTTTCAGAAAAGTCGGGTTGAACAGGAGGAACACGGGATGACAAAGGAACAAACATTTTTGGATGAGCATATTCCCGACATCCAGTCGTTGGAGCGAGCGATGGGTGAGGCTTATTGGGCGGCGGCTACCACGGGAAAAAAAGAAGAGGAAGAGCGTTACGCCCGATTGTTGCAGGAATGGATGGCATGGTTTGCCGATCATGAGCATTATGCCCGCTTAAAGGAGCTGCAAACAGAAACGGAAGCGGATCCGCTGCTGCGGCGGCAGTTGGAGCTGTTGCGCAATGAAGCGGAAGCCTATCAGATGGAAGAAGCGGAGGTGGAAGAGTGGGCCCGATTGGAAACGGAAATCGAGAGCGATTTTGTTAACTTCCGCGCCGAGTATCGCGGCCAGAAGCTGTCGGAAAATGAATTGAAGGAAATCTTGCGCTCGGAGCGAGACACCTATAAGCGGAAAGATGCCTGGAAAGCCAGCAAGCAGATTGGGACGGTGGTGGCGGATAAGGTGCGCCAGTTGGCCCGCTTGCGGAATCGGGCAGCCCAACACTTAGGTTATCGTGATTTTTATGCGATGTCGTTGACGCTGAATGAGATTGACGAAACGTTTTTATTCTCGCTGTTGGAGGATCTAAAGAAGCGTACCGATGGTCCGTTTTCCGAATTAAAAAAGGAAATGGATAAAAAAGTGGCTGAACCCTATGATAACGTTCGTCCAGAGGGATTAAGGCCCTGGCATTATAGCGATCCCTTTTTTCAGGAGGCGCCACCAGTCTATGATGTGAAGCTGGACCCTTTTTTTGAAGGGCGGAAGCTGGAGGAGTTGGCGGAGAAAACATTTACCGAGATGGGATTGGCGATTACCGCCATTTTGGAGCGCAGCGATCTCTATGAGCGTGAGGGGAAGTCGCAGCACGCTTTTTGCATCGATATCGACCGGGAAGGGGATACGCGTATTCTGTGTAATTTGCGCCCGGATGCGTATTGGATGGGGACACTTCTACACGAACTGGGACATGGCGTTTACGATCAAGAACACGATCCCCAGCTTCCCTATCTGTTACGACGTCCTGCTCACACTTCTACCACTGAGGCGATTGCTATGCTGATGGGGCGACTGGTAAAGGAGCCGGAGTGGCTAAAACAGGCGGTGGGTGTGCCGGAGGAAGAGCTGGAGCAAGTAGCGGCAGCGCTGGCTCAGCAGAGCCGTCTCGATATGTTGGTGTTTGTGCGTTGGTGCTTGGTGATGATCTATTTTGAACGGGAACTGTACCGAGATCCGGAGCAGGATCTGGATACCCGTTGGTGGGAGTTTGTTGAACAGTTTCAATTTATCCCTCGTCCGGAATCGCGAAAGGCGCCGGATTGGGCGGCGAAGATCCATCTTGGCACAGCACCGGTTTATTATCAAAACTATTTGCTGGGTGAATTGATGGCCTCTCAGATTTTGCATCGATTGCAACAAGAATTTCCTGACCATGCCCATCCGTTGGTGAATAATGCAAAGGCGGGGAACTTTTTAACGGAACGGATTTTCCGTCCCGGCAATCGGCAGCCCTGGACAAAGCTAATTGAAACGGCCACCGGTGAGAAGTTAAACCCCCAATATTTTATCGAGCAGTTTGTCGGGGAAGAAGAGGAAGCAAACGAGGAGCGAGAAACGAGTCGGCGGTGATAGGTGAGTTGACCGTGACGGGATTCGGTTTTTAACGTAGAAGTGCGGCGCTGGGTCACTAGCTGTTCCTCCTGCATATGTTGGCTGTCTGTGCTACCTTCCGGCCCCAACCAAGGCAATATAGGAATCATTTGTGACCGCAAGGCGATTGAAGCCTGTGAACACACGCGGACTGTCGGTGTCGAGGTTGTTGCGCATCGGAAAGTGTCTACTTTCTAGGAGTGATAAGACTTTGTCATCAAGTGTACATCCCCCTAGTCAACACTAGGGGGATGTTGGTTCAAGGGATGTTATGACGGTGTTTCATCCTCATCCTGGGAAGCTTTGGCGGTAGACGTAAGCTCTTCCCAGCCCGTTTTCCAGTGGTGAAAAGTGGTGCGGATACGGTCGGGTCCCCACCCCTTCCCCGTCAACAACAACAAGTGATCCAACCACAGGGGAGACCAGGGCAATCCCATCACTTCCTGGGTGAAGGCGTGGGCGGCAATCTCCCGTAAACGCGTGATACGGCTCTTGCGATAGAAAGGTCCCCACTTTTTTTTGACGGCTTTGGGAAGCGCATCGTCTGTCCGACCCAATTGTGTCGATTCCAGGTGATGAAACCATTCATGCAAAAGGTGGAGGGCGATCAGATCGTCTTGGGAGATCTGAAAGCCGGAACGTCGAAAAAACTGATCCAATTGATCCAGGGAAGAGTGATGGATTTCAATCACCGGCGGTTTGTGTCGGTACTGTGCCCGCACCCATGAGTCAGAATCATCGGTACGCCTTCGTAGCAATTGAATTTTAACGTTGGAGCGGATAATCCGGTTTATCCAGGGTTCAAGTGTGCCTTTATAACGAAGGGATTGGGCTGCTTTTTGACCAAAGCGGATGGCTTCCGTTACGAGGGTGGAAATCTGAAGAGAGGATAGCTGGGGATACCATTCATCTTGCTCTAATTCCTTCCATGCCAAAATCTCGGAGTGCAAAGGAGGCCACAACTGTTCCAAGGTTGCAAGGTGAATCGGAACTTTTTGCACTCGTGAACGTGTAGCTGGTCGGGATAGCGGTGTTTTCGTCGGAACTCCCTCCCTTGACGGCTGCCACAATCCATTAGCGGGATGGTGAAGCCTTCGCTTGTGCTTCCACTCTATGTGTGTAACGGCTTGACTCATTCCCAACTCGGCCTGAAGAAAAAGAGAGACGCTCCGTCCCGGTGGGGAGGAGCATCTAGCGATTAGGGTTAAAATGTTACCGCTGGGGTTCCCAGTGACCGATCATTTGTTGTTCTGCCATGGCAACCAAGCGTTTCGTGATTTCACCACCGACAGAGCCGTTGGCGCGGGAAGTGGTATCAGGTCCCAATTGAACACCAAACTCCTGCGAAATCTCCGCTTTCATCTGATCCAGTGCGGCACGGGCTTGGGGAGCGATCAGACGGTTTCTGTTTCGTGGCATGTCATTCACCTCCAACCGAAGAGATGGAAATCCATTTCTATTTTGTGTTTTTCATGGATGTGTATACCAATTGAAAAAATGTTTTAAGAAAGGGTGGATGGAAACAACAGGGGCGGGTAAGCTGTTTAAAAAAGCTGGATGAAGGAGGAGAATTCCATGTTTTTTCACGGTATCCCCTTGGTACATCTCGTCAAACAAGCACCGGTTTTGTCCCCCTCAGAAAAACAATGGCGCCAATCACCTTCTCGACAGCGGGATGCCCGTCAGTTGGAAGAACTTCTCGGGTTTGAGCCTGTCCATCTACTCCGTTCCTCTGCGAATTATCCCCGTTATCGCTGTATTCAGGAGTGCCTTCAGTATGGTGATACGGTGTGGGTATTTCACGATGTGGGTTACCCGCGAGTTCAGTTGAGTGAGCATGAATGGGGTGTGCAGAAGTTAGACATGCGGCAAGCGTGTGGGGTGTTTACGGTGAGAGCAGACGCCCCTCCCTGGATTCGCGCTTTTTGTCCAGAGGTGTTGGTATCGTTACAACGCGGAAGGGAGTGGAATAGGTCGGCCGGGCTGAGGAAGAAGCGGGTAACCCGTTGAAGTTAAGGTTGGAACGTCAATATCAAGGGTTAAAATGATCCCGATTCATTTACAAGGAAGGGAGCCTGAACGATGAAGGAACCGATTCGCAAAAAATGGATCTGGTTTGTGATGCTGGTGATTCTCTTGGGGAGTGTACCCTTTTACTTTCCTGTCGGCACCATTGGGGTGGTGATTGGGGGATTTCCGTTATGGGTGTGGGTATCGTTAACGTTTACGGTCTTGTTGAGCGCATATCTTAGTTGGATCTGTCTGACACAGTGGAAATTAGAAGAGGAAGAACAGAAGGAGGAGGTCTGAAATGGAAAGACTTGCTTTTGGTGGAATTGACGGAATTATCATTCTATCCGTTTATGCGATGATCATGTTGCTTACCGGTTGGTTAGCTGGTCGAGGTAGGGCGAAGCTTCATGAAAGTTTATCCGAATACTTTTTAGCGGGAAAAAAGTTAGGTTTGGTCGCTTTGTTTTTTACGCTGTTTGCCACTCAATACAGCGGCAACAATGTGATCGGGTATATACCGGCTGCTTATCGGACAGGCTTTTCGTGGTTACAATCGATCACATTTATGACTATTATTATCGGGGTTTATCTCCTCTTTGCCCCACGGCTGTATACCTTATCTCGTCGTCGCAAGTTTTTGACACCGGCGGATTGGATTGCTGATCGCTTTCGTTCGAATCGGGTGACGATCTTAAGCATTATTCTGATGTTATGGGCGCTGTGCAACTACTTGTTGGAACAGTTGGTTGCCATCGGTCAAGGAGTATCGGGTCTTACTGGCGGAACGATTCCCTACCAATGGGCTGTGGTTGCCTTTATCGTGGTGATGCTGCTGTATGAATGGCTCGGAGGGATGCGGGCGGTAGCCTACACCGATGTGATGCAGGGAATTGCGTTGATGGTAGGCATTTTCGTTTTACTGACAGGGGCGTTGGTGCTCGTGGGTGGAAACATTACCACAGCCACTCAACAGATCATGGAGCAGCAACCGGAAAAAGTGGCGGTTCCACCGCTGGAGACATCGATTAACTGGTTTAGTATGCTGTTGCTCGTCGGCTTCGGTGCAGCCGTTTATCCTCATGCCATTCAGCGAATCTATGCGGCGGAAAGTGAACGCTCACTAAAATTATCTTTTGCGCGGATGGCGTGGATGCCGCTGATCACGACAGGTCTGGTCTTTCTGATCGGAATTTTGGCCATCCCGCTCTTTCCCGGATTGGACAAGGCGGGTAGCGAGCAGTTGGTGGGGTTGTTGGTAAATGAAGTGGCGGGGATTCACCCTTTTTATTATTGGATGATGGTTCTTCTGTTTGGGGGGATTATCGCTGCGATTATTTCCACCGCTGACTCGGTTTTGCTCAGTTTGTCCTCCATGGTCTCCAAGGACATCTATGCCCGCTTTATCCGTCCTGACGCCTCGGATCGAAAAAAGATTTTGGTGGGAAAGGTATGGGGCATGATCGCGGTAGCGGTACTACTTATGATCGCCTGGTATCCACCTGCCACTTTATATGAGATCTTTGTACTTAAATTTGAAATTCTGATCCAAGTAGCTCCTGCCTTTCTGTTGGGACTCTATTGGAGGCGACTTGCCGCAGGGCCTGTATTTTGGGGGATGTTGGCGGGAGCCTTGTTGGCCGGGATGCTTACTTTTACCGGTTATGAGACGGTGTATGGGGTTCATGGAGGGATCTTGGGGCTGTTGTTAAACGTGCTCATCTGTGTAAGCGGTTCTTTCATGGTGACGCAATCGGCAGAGGAGCGTGCAGTGACCGATATTATCGTAGGAAGGGTGGAGCCTGAAGCTTCAAGGGATACAGGGATGTAGCACAACTGATGGGCTGTTAACATGGCAGAAGATCGACGCAATCACAGTTCACCCGATTGGCATCAGATTTAGGGTGGGAAATTTGCTCATACAACGAATATGCGTTAATCTTTTAAAGGTCAATTAATGAATTGATTGAATTATCTAGGGAGGAAATGATGATTCTTTATCGCGAATTGGGGCAATTTTGTTGGCTTGATGTGAAAACTTCTGATATCGAAGTGACAAAGCGATTTTTTCACAAACTGTTAGGGTGGGACTTCCAAAGTGAGGTCATAGCCGAAAGGGTTTATACAAAAATTCAGATTGGGAAACATGAAGTCGGAGGTTTAACCAATCTGAAGTCTCCCGTTTTCCCCCCTGGGACTTTACCCCATATTAGTTTCTATGTTGCCGTTGAAAGTGTTGATATGACGGCAGCAAGAGTTTCTGGCTTGGGCGGCAAAATCATCCTGGAACCATTTGATGTGCCGGGGTCTGGTCGAATGGCAACGATTGAGGACCCTTTGGGTGGGGTGTTATCTTTATGGGAAGCACGTTCATTTCTCGGAGTGAATACAGATCAGGGGCAAATTGGAGCCCCTGGATGGTTTGAACTCTTGACAACAGATCCGATGGCGTCCGCGGAGTTTTATACCGAGCTCTTGGGTTGGGAACAGGAAGTAAGAGAACCATACATCTTATTCCATTGCAGGGGGCAGGCTGTGGGTGGAATCACGAGGATGTCTTCTCAGTGGGAAGGAATGAACACGCAATGGATGGTCCATTTTACAGTTAAAGACGTTGAGGAAATAATTGCAAAAGCGCAAAACCTAGGTGTCCGTGTGGTCATCGATATTCAGGATCATCCGATTGCAGGAAAATATACGGGTATGTTGAGTCCTGACGGCCTCTTATTTGCGATCCATCGTTACAATCACAACCAAAATACAAAGGAAACTTCACTTGAATAAGCCAATTGTAAACTCTGTTTAATCAGATTTTCGGGCCTTGATCGACTAGATTTCTCTATTCTAGGGACCGCTGTACTAAAATAACCTGCTCAACCATATGGAAATGGGAGATCAGAACAACAACATGGACAGTGAACATTTCATGATACCTTCGCTAATATACATGCCGTCACCGTCCAGGTGGCGGCATTGATGTTTGTCATACGGATTCCGGGGGTATTAACTTCCGATCTGCGCTGGTTGAGTTGATACACATCGTAGGGCGTGTGAAACCGCAAGCTTTAAGTGAAACGGGAATATAACAATAAAAAAGCCGTTGCAAAGGGGCAGGATCGCAAAACCGCCCAGAACGCATACCATACCGCCCGCATAGGATGTAGTGCTTTCACCAAACCGACCGCAAAGCCGTGACAGCCTATTTTTGCAAGGGGTCAGCACTCTGGTAGATGCCCGTTCATACAATACCTTGACTGAGTCCCTTACCCTCGTGTTCTAAGAGCCCGAGCAAGGAGGGGTGACACATTTGAACAGCAATCACAAAGGAAAGCCCTTGCTGACAAACAGGGAAAGGGAAGTATTCGAGCTGTTGGTTCAGGACAAGACGACCAAGGAAATCGCCCAGCAACTCTTTATCAGCGAGAAAACCGTCCGCAATCATATCTCAAACGTGATGCAAAAGCTGAACGTAAAGGGACGGTCTCAAGCGGTCGTGGAACTCGTTCGATTAGGCGATCTCAAAATCTAGGCCCACCCCTGATGAACCCTGCCACCGGACGGTGTAGGGTTCCTTTGCTTGTCTCCATATCGATTCTCACTTTGCCCGCTTTAAACCTAGATCTCCCCCTACTTGTGCATGGAATAGTAGGGTATATTGAAATATTGTGATTGTTGAATACGACCAGAAATAATTAGTAGGGATCACGGTATCAATTTGGGGAAAATACGCTTTTAAATATATTTTAGACACAATTAACCAACTAAAGATTTGAATAAGGGGGATGTGCAAATGCGTGATACAAAAGAGATCGTTGAAGAAATTATGGAGCGAATCGCAAAACTGGAGCAATATGAGAAGGAATATCTTCAGAAGGGGAATGAACGAGGAAGAGAAAACGCCAAGAATCGGCGAGATGAGTTAGAAAAATTGATACGGTTTATTCAGAATTAGTAACAAAACGAACGAAAGGTGAGGTTACTGTGGATGCAACAGTTGACACCGTTAAAATAAAACGGTACTACCAAAGTCAAACCCAGCAAACAATTGAAAAGCTGATCGCTCTCTTTTCATATCCCTTTCATTCAGATACTGACCAGATTGACTTTGAAGTCCATTATGGGCCTACTGCGAACACTTATTCAATACAGGTGTTTCCGATGGAAAAGATGACTGCATCTCAAGTATTCGAGAATGCATACGGCAAGTTAATTGGTAGTAATCTTGACTACTTTGAGAAGATTATTTTTTGCGGCAAAGATGATCCTGAAGCCAAAAGCGGAGAGGGCTGGAGGAAAGCCGAAGAACTTCTTTATATCTTTGCGAGCGAGAAAACCCTAGCTTTAGCTATGGGGATGAGAGCGAGCGTCAGGCGAGGGAGGGGTGTTTTTTTACCCCTCTCGCAAGCCTGACCCTCTTTTTGCTCTCTTTTTTTGCACCTGTTTAATTAGATATATTGAATCTATATAATATTCGTTGTAAAATTGGCAATAGGTGATGAATTTGAGAGCCGTTCAAAGTAATCGAAATGTCGTGTACGACTGCAAGTATCATGTTGTTTTTTGTCCCAAGTATCGACGAAAAGTGCTGGTTTCGCCTGTAAGTGATCGGCTGAAAGAGCTGTTCGTAGAAAAAGCAAGAGAGCTGGAAGTTACGATTTCCAGTATGGAAATCATGCCCGATCATGTGCATTTACTCATCCAATGTGACCCTCAATTTGGCATACACAAGGCAGTTAAGCATCTCAAAGGGTACACATCGCGAGTCCTTAGACAGGAATTTCCGCATTTGAAATCACGAATCCCCTCGCTTTGGACAAACGCCTATTTTGTTGCAACCGTGGGAACGGTCACATTGGAAGTGGTCAAGCAGTATATTGAGACCCAACAAGGGAGGTGAAAAACAAATGCACAAGGCGTTTCAGTTTCGTTTGTATCCGACGAAGGAACAAGCGATTCTCATTAATAAATCGATTGGTTGTAGTCGTTTCACGTTTAATCACTTTCTGGCGAAATGGAATGAATCCTATGAAAGCACAGGAAAAGGTCTTACCTATGCGAGTTGCTCTACTCAACTGACCCAGCTAAAAAAAGAACGTGATTGGCTGCGTGAAGTGGATTCTACTTCACTCCAGAATGCGCTGAAACACCTTGCGGATTCTTTCTCTCGCTTCTTCAGAAAACAGAATGATCGTCCTCGATTCAAAAGTAAACGAAATCGTGTCCAGTCTTACACGAGTCAGTGCAACCATCCGAAAAAGGGGAAACCTACCATCGAAATCGTTGCCAATCGGATGAAGATTCCCAAGTTAGGTTGGGTGAAGTTTGCTAAATCTCGTGAAGTAGAAGGCCGTATTCTTTCCGCTACCATCCGGCGCAATCCCACTGGGAAGTACTTTGTATCTGTGCTGTGCGAGATCCATCAGTGCCCGTATGTACCCGTAGCGAAAGAGAAAGCCGTAGGCGTAGACTTAGGGTTGAAAGACTTTGCGATCTTGACTGATGGAACGAAGGTAAAACCGTCTCGATTTTTCCGGCGGTATGAAAAGAAGTTAGCGAAAGCACAACGGATCATGAGCCGACGAATCAAAGGGGGTTCCAATTGGCACCGAGCACGGATAAAAGTGGCTCGCCTTCACGAAAAGATCGTGAATGCTCGCCATGACTTCTTACATAAGCTGTCTTCGAAGCTGATTCGTGAAAACCAAACGATCTGTATCGAAGACCTTCAAGTGAAGCATATGGTGAAAAACCACAAGTTAGCCAAATCGATCACGGATGCCTCATGGTCGGAGTTTGTCGCTATGCTGACCTACAAGGCAGCCTGGCATGGAAGAAACGTGGTGAAAGTGGGGAAACAGTTCCCTTCCAGTCAGCTTTGCTCTTCCTGTGGCTACCGAAACAAGAATGTAAAGAACCTCAACCTTCGGGCATGGACATGCCCTACATGCGGATCTCACCATGACCGAGACATCAATGCATCCAAAAACATCTTGCAAGAAGGACTTCGAGTACTTGCGGTCGGGCAGACCGTTTAAGCTTGGATATGATCCTGTCAGTAGACGGGAGCTCCCAAGAATCCCCTGCCTTCAGGCATGGGGAGTGTCAAGAGTGGTTTGAAATTTGTTGGGAGGAAGCTGGTGGCCAAACGTATACCTCAGAGTATTACCATTTACAGAAAAAAACTTGGGTAGATCCTTTTGAATAATACATCATCTAAGTAGTGATAAGAGGGGAACTATCGAAAGTGAAAAAACACAAAAAAACCGGGTAGGGTTAACTCCCAACCGGTTTTTTTATGTCTGCAAGGATGTTGTTCAGGCTGCTGCGCTTACCGAGGGTTTATTACGACCTACAATCCACTTTCCGACAATGAGATGGAGAATAGCAGCGGATAATATCCCGTCCAATGTAGGGATATGAGTAATCGTAAACAATCCCCATCCTCCATCCATGGTGGGTGTTGTTGAAAAAGCAATCGTTGTTGCAATCCCCCATACAATCAGAGCATGCCAGTAGAAAGATTTTACTTTTTGATGCGTCAGAAACGCCATGTTAAAGCGATTCCGATTCAAAAAGAAATACTCTATCACATATATTCCTGCAATTGGTGAAGCGAATGGACTAAGGATGATCAGAAAATCAATGAAGTTTTCATATACACCCATCACAGCAAAAGCAGTACCAAACACCCCGGCAATTGTAGTTAATACAGGTTTTGGCGCCCATTTAAACATAACAGAAAGGTTTAAGCCCAATGAATACATGTTGTTATCATTGGTCGTCCACTGGGCTAAGATGAGAATAATCACCGCTAAACCGCCCCAGCCAATGGACAGCATAATCTGAATGACATCTTCTGTTCCCGTTAGTTTCGAGAGAAATGCCGCCACAAACATCATCAGGCTATTACCAATTAAAAAGCCAAAAAAACCAGAGAGCATGGCATGTTTGGAACTTTTCGCCCAACGCGCTATATCAGGAGAATTTACACAACCAACAATAAAAGCCCCTACAACCAACGAAATTGCAGTCCCTAAACTGATCAGTTCACCTTCCGGAGGAGTGTTAAGCAAAGCACTTGTGTTTTCCGAATCAGAATACATTTTGAAAAACATGGAGAGTAGCATTCCTAACATAAGGGGAACTGCAAACATACTCAACTTTTCAACTGCCTTGTATCCGATCGCAGCGGTTAATGTCATCAATAAACCGCCAATTAGAGCTAAAATTTTTGGGCTGATGTCTAAGCCTGTTACACTTTGGATGGTGTATTGCGCTGATTCTCCAAAGAATCCGGCAGTTACACCAAACCAGCCAAACATGGCGATACTAGTCACAATCATAACGAGGTAAGATCCTTTTTCGCCAAATGTAAATCGATTGATCATCGCGGTTGACAATCCGCTTTTTGAGCCGACATAGGAACAGATCAATCCGATAAGCGCAACGATTAAAGATCCGGCGGAAATGACAATGATGCTATTTTGCAGCGATAGTCCGGCAATCAGTGAGGCGCCTAATACAACTGCGGACAGATCAACACCCACAGCTATCCAAACAAGCGCCAAGGGAAGCCAACTTTTCCTGTCCGCCAACGGTACAGGTTCCCTTGCGTAATCATTAAAAAGCATGTTACTGGATTCAAATTTCCCCATTTTATTGGTTCCCCCTCAGATGATGCTGCATCCATACGTTAGGATCTTCGTAAGTGACAACGTCTTTTTCTATCTCAACTTGAATCGGTTGTAGTGCTCCTGGCAATGTATAATTGCCCGACTGAGGAAATTTTAAATCAGTCCAATCCTCCCACTGTTTCAACGGTCCTTGTGCAACCATTGAGGCAGGAGCAACCTGTAAGATTTTAGCCCCTAACCGCCAATGTGTTCGAATCCAAGGATCAAACGGGGAGCCGTCCGGTTGGGTCCACTTGATGTAGTCTTCCATTGAGATTAGCGGATATAGATGTTTTTTAGTCGGACGAACAGGGACGATCAGTTTGTCATGCCCATGTTTGATTGCATTTTCGCGCATATGTTCCAGGACGATTGAACTGATTCCCTTCCCCCGGAAGGAAGGGGCGACAATTACAGAGACCGCACATAATGTATTTGGTATTTTATCTGCTTTAAAAGCTCGTCTTAGCGCACCGTCAAACCCATCTGGCAATCCTTCTTTGGTACCATCCCAAAAAATCGGGACGGCATTTCCTGATGCTACTATTTGTTCATCGTGAAAGAGGACAAATTGATAAGAGGCAAATACCGTAAATAATTTCTCTTCTGTCCAATACAATGCATTGGTTTGGTCTCCCTCAATTAAAAAAAGCGGAAAAGTAGTGCCATCTGCAATTTCATCAAGACGATCATATAAACTCGGATTTTCAGCGAAAGATACACATTTCCAAACAGGCAATAAAATTCCTCCTTTTCACGTTATTAAGCCATTTAAATATACCATATTGTTTATTTGTTTGAATGATATACTCTCACAAAGAGGAAAGTTACTTGCATATGAATGAATTTGAGTTGATAGGCCTACTATCCCTGGTTTTGGCCGTTTTCTTAATCGGGAAGGAATGGACTAAGCACTAGAGAACAAAAAGATACCAAGGCCTGTTCGAGAGGGTATTCTTGAAGCTTTGGAGGGCCTTAGAAAGATCCCGCCTGCGGGCGATGTTAAAAAGCTTAAAGGAGAGCAACTAACCTTTCGGCTGCGTATTGGTACATACAGAGCCTTGTTTTCATTAAATCACGACCAGAAACAAGTCATTATTCTCACCAGTGGGAACCGTGGAGATATCTACAGATAAGAATAACGCTCCCACGACAGGAGCGTTATTTTTGGTAGACGAAAGATTCCTCTGAACAACTTGTCGCTTCTGTATAGCCTTTTATAGGTATCACATCTGTTTATTAATGTTTGTAATAGGTACACATGAGGAACGTGATGCAAAAGCTGAACGTAAAGGGACGGTCTCAAGCGGTCGTGGAACTCGTTCGATTAGGCGATCTCAAAATCTAGGCCCACCCCTGATGAACCCTGCCACCGGACGGTGTAGGGTTCCTTTGCTTGGGTACAGTAATTGATGAAGACCGATTATTGCAGCATCCCCCGAAATATTAGCGTTTTTATAACGTCCCTTTGATATATCGTTCCCCCCATTCGCACATTTCATCGATTACCGGTTTGAGCGACTCTCCTAATTCACTCAATTCATAGACCACTTTTGGCGGTACCTGGTTGAAAACCGTTCTTGTAATCACTCGATCCTTCTCCAATTCTCTAAGCTGCTGAGTTAACATTTTTTGTGTGATTTCCGGCGTTAGTTTTTTAAGTTCGCTCGTTCTTTTAGGCCCATAGTATAAATGGCATAGAATCAGTGTCTTCCACTTGCCGCCGATGACATTCAATGTTGCTTCCGCTGGGATAATATAACGACGAGTCGAATCTGGCTTCATGGTGAGAAGTTCCTCCTATATATCGTTTGTTTCTCATTTGTATCTAAAGCACTTTTTAGTTCCTATCATACTTTTTGGTATCAATATAACAAAAAAGTGCGTACTTTTCTAATCCGATTATATGATACATAATCTCATTAAGTCATTTGCTAATAAAAAACAAAGTGGAGGAAAGCAAATGAGATCCAACTTGGTGGTAGATGCAGCGATCACACGTTTTAAACAGTTCGGCGTTCAGATTTCTTCTAGTGAAGAGAATGGTAAATAAAGAGTCGAGGTGTAAAAAATGAAGATATTAACCGTAGTATCCCATCCACGAACCAATTCTTTTACGTTTGCAATCGCCCATCGTTTTGAACAAGGCCTTAAAGACGCCGGACATGAAACCGAGATTTTAGATCTGCATCGTAGCGGTTTTAACCCTGTTCTTTGGGAAGAAGATGAGCCTGATTGGTCTAATGAAAATAAACGTTATTCTCCCGAGGTAGAGACGGAAATTGAACGAATGAAACGGCATGAGGGGTTGGCTTACATTTTTCCAATTTGGTGGTACAGTATGCCAGCGATGCTAAAGGGATACCTGGACCGCGTTTGGAACTATGGTTTTGCCTACGGTTCAAACCAACTTCATCATAAACAAATATTGTGGCTAGGCCTTGCAGCAGCTTCATTGGAGCATTTTGAGAAAAGAGAATACGACAAAATGATGCGGCGCAACCTTAACGTAGGATTTGCCAATTATGCGGGAATTGAAAATTCGAAGGTGGAAATATTATATGAGACGTTAGCCGAAAAACAAGAACATCGGGAAGAGTTGCTAAATCAAGCTTACCATCTAGGGCTATCTTATTCTAATTTGAACGGCGACACTGATTGACCCATCAAAATCTAAGCCGATCCCTGATGAACCCTGCTACCGGACGGTATGGGGTTCCTTTGCCTGGGTTTTAAGTTGCCCGGATCGAACCGATGAAATCTCACGCAAAACACCCTCTCCAACTGTACGTTGAGAGGGTGTTTCCAATTGTTCTATTTAATGCTTGTGAGAAGAAAAGCACCCTTAAATCATCAGGGTGCTTTTAGGGATCAAGACCAACCAAAACTAACCAAGGCAAAGATTGTAGCAATCACCAACAGGAAAATTAGAAGCCGACGCAGTCCGAAGCCATAGCCACCGCCATAACATCCACTCATTCTATTCACCTCTTTCCAGTTGCTCGCCATATCATATGATGTTGTAAATCTAGCTGATACAGGTGGTTGACTATTTGAATGAATTTGGTGGTAGGCCTATTACTGATGGGGGTCTGATCGCTATAATGGGTTTATATTATAGGAAAAAGGCAGGAGGATGTCCGAATGATTCGACGGCTAACATCAGCAGACATCGATGAAATCTTTTCCTTGTCACAATTTGCTTTTCAATACAATTTGGTTGAAGAAGAATTAGAGGAGCAAAAAAAGCGGGAAGATGCCGAACTGACATGGGGGTATTTTCAGGATGGCCGCTTGGCGGCCAAAATGAAGATATGGCCGCTGGAAGTCTATATTCATGGTCGTACTTTTGCCATGGGTGGAGTAGCCAGTGTCGCTACATGGCCGGAACACCGGCGCCAAGGTATGGTTAAACAGTTACTCACCCACGGTTTAAAGGGGATGAAGGAAGCGGGCCAGTCGGTCTCATTTTTGTACCCTTTTTCTTTTTCATACTATCGCAAATACGGTTGGGAACATCTAATTGATCAAAAAAAGTACACGTTAAAACGGGAGCAGCTACCCCGTTTTGATCTGGTCTCGGGAAGGGTCGAGCGCAGAACGAGCGACGATCTCCCCCTATTGAAACAAATTTACGAGGAATATGCCCCGCAATACAACGGCCCGCTCAAAAGAAGCGATGATTGGTGGTTGCACCGATCGCCGCTCCAGAAGAAAGGGTCA
The DNA here is from genome assembly GCF_003046315.1 of Desmospora activa DSM 45169. NCBI lineage: Bacteria > Bacillati > Bacillota > Bacilli > Caryophanales > Thermoactinomycetaceae > Desmospora > Desmospora activa. Next base: position 806,107 of record NZ_PZZP01000001.1, read on the forward strand.
ACGATTGCGGTTTACTTTGATCAAGCAGGAAATCCACGGGGGTATATGATCTACAGCGTCAAGAAAAGAGTAATGCAAATCAATGAGATGGTTTACCTGGATGAGGGAGGTAGACGCGGGTTATGGCAATTGATCGCCAACCACGATTCCATGATCGATCAGGTGACCGTCATCGCTCCTCCTGATGACCATTTACCTTTTTTACTACCGGATCCACGGATTGAACAGGAAGTGATCCCTTACTTTATGGGGAGGATCGTCGATGTACAAGCGTTTTTAGAGCAGTTTCCGTTTCAGGTAGAGGGGAAAATGGAACCACTTGTATTGCATGTAAAAGATACCATTGCAACCTGGAATCACGGTACCTTTGAGCTGCGATTGGATCAAACGGGACAGGTGGATGTCAGAGTGTTGGAACAGTCCCGTCGCCATACCCCTGCCGCGGTCCAATGCGATATTCAAACACTGTCGGCGATGTTGCTCGGTGACCGACGTCCCTCCACCTTATATGAAATCGGTCGCTTGACAGGCGATGAAGAGCAGATCCGACAGTGGGAACGGCTCGTTCCGGTGAGAACGGCTTATTTTCCGGATTTCTTTTAACCAATTAACAAAGCGATTCCAGTCAAAAAGGAATCGCTTTCTTTTGTAAAAGGGATGGAATGATCTCGTATAGGCAATGGCGCCTAACTTTAAGCAGGACGGATCCATGGTCTGCCTTGTTGCCATTCGGTCTCCACTTTCATCTGAAACAGTTGACTGAGGTTGTGACTGGTTAAAATCTGTTGTTTTGGCCCGCTTGCCAGTATTTGACCCTGTTGTAACAATAGAGCGTGCGAAATAAACGGCAAGATTTCCTCTACATGGTGGGAGACATAGAGGATTGTCGGACCATTCGCCTGGTTGCCAAAGGTGCCGATGGCATGGAGTAGATGCTCTCGTGCAGGAAAATCTAGGCCAGAACAGGGCTCGTCCAAAATCAAAAGCTTTGGATGGGCTATCCAGGCCCGTGCCAGAATGACACGTTGCTTTTCCCCTTGGGATAAGGTGTGAAAGTGGGCGTGAGCGAGGGATTGGCAACCGAAGGTTTCTAACAGTTGTTCTGCCTGTTGTGTGTCTTCCGACGATGGGGAATCATAAAGGCCGATCGAGGCGTGCTTTCCACTCAATACAACTTGGCTTGCGGTTAAGCGGCCGTGATTTCGCCCATACTGCTCCGCTAAGGAGGAGCTGACCCATCCGATCGATTTTCGCAATTGCCTCAGGTCCGTCTGTCCAAAGGTTTTACCGAGTACCTCAACAGTACCGGAGGACGGCCATATATACCCGTTGAGAATATTTAATAATGTCGTTTTTCCAGCCCCGTTGGGACCGATGAGCGCCCAGTGTTCTCCTTGATGCACTTCCCAATCGATCGAATCCAAAATCCTTCGGTTTTGCCGATGATAGGTAATTTGTTGAAGTTTGATCATAACTTACGTTTCCATTCCTTTCTTTGCGTCAGGCTCTTAGCATTTTTTAAATTATAAATGCTTTTCAGGGAAGAAGGCAAAACGATATTAAAGTGATAAAGCGGGTGGGATAAGGGCTTCTCTATGCCGCATGAGTGGTGATGGGTGATGAAATCCTAATCATATATTAGAATGGTATTATTCTTGCATTGATCTGTACTTGCATGTATACGGAAAGAGTGATGGATGAAATGGATGTATATCTGATGTTGATTGTAGTTGTGGCGTTGGGTGCCCTCTCTAAAAATGCGACGGTATGGATTGCGGGTCTGGGGTTGTTACTCCTCCGTTTGTGGCCGAGTGATCAGCTGTTGGAATGGACCCAACAGTATGGATTGAAAATCGGAGTGGCCATTTTAACGATGGGTGTCCTTGCTCCGATCGCCTTGGGGAAAATTCCGTGGACCAACCTGGTTGATACCATAAAAAGCGTATCCGGGCTGGCTGCTATTGTTGTCGGCATATTTGTCGCTTATCTGGGGGGAAGAGGGGCCGGGATATTAACGAATCAACCGACGATTGTAACGGGATTACTGATCGGAACCATCGTCGGTGTCGCTTTTTTTCGTGGTGTGCCGGTAGGACCCTTGATAGCGGCAGGGATTTTGTCGATGTTTGCCCATTGGTTGAAATGAGTTTTTTTGGATAATAGCTTAAATACCAGGTGCTTTTTTTGATATTTTGGTGACAGACTTGTCACCGCTTTCTCCTTTCGGTACGATGATAACAGGAAACTTGCTATGATTTATTTTTCTGAACCTTTTGTTCCTGTGGAAATGAGATTGAATGATGAAACTGTGGGCAATCATGAATTTGACCACACAGTAGAGAATGAAGGAGTTTAAATGAATGGAAACCAACTCAAATTTATCGGAGGAAACGGTAGCGGAAATTGAGCGCTTGGTCCGAGAGATCAGTGTAATCGTGAAACGAAAAGGGCGGGACATCCTCAATGAGTTTCCGATCACTCCGCCGCAGTTTACGGCGTTGCTGTGGTTAAATGATGAAGGGGATATGACGATCGGGGAATTGAGCCAAAAGATGTTTCTGGCGTGCAGCACAATGACGGATTTAGTTGATCGCATGGAAAAAAATGATTTAGTGGAACGGGTGCGCGATGAACGGGATCGTCGAGTGGTTCGGATTCATCTGTTGGAGCGAGGATCTTCCATTATTCGAGATGTGATGAAAGCGAGACAAGCTTATTTGTCGGAAGTTTTATCCCATTTTTCGGAGGAAGAGGTAAAAGAGATGGGAAAACATCTCTCTCTTCTCCATGAGGAAATGAAAAAGTGACTCCCTGTTGTTTCGCGGGGAGTTTTTCCTTTACTCAGTTTCGCAACGTTTCTTACTCTGTTAAAATGGTCGTTATAGATGGGAGATAGCCCGTCCTAAAAAGGGAAACGGGCAGGCTGAACTTTTCATAAGATGTGATAGAGATGCAGCTAGGATGAGACTGGAGGATGTTGACAACGATGGATCAACAGGGTGAAACGCAAGGAGTGATCGGCATCCTGGACTCTGGCGTCGGAGGATTAACCGTCGTCAAGGAAATGTTCCGACAGTTGCCGAAAGAGGGCGTCGTCTATTTTGGGGATACAATGCGTTGCCCGTATGGACCGCGACCCCCTCGTGAAGTTCGAATGTTCACCACAGAAATTGTCCATTTTTTATCCCGCTATCCGTTAAAAGCACTGGTTATCGCCTGCAATACCGCTACCGCTGTCGCGCTGCAGGAGATTCGAGAGCAGTTTGCGATTCCTGTGCTGGGAGTAATCACACCCGGTGCCCGTGCCGCGATCAAGGTGTCCCAAGGTGGACGGATCGGTGTGATCGGCACACAGGGAACCGTGCAGAGCGGTGCTTATGAAAGAGCATTAAAGCAGATTGACCCTACCCTGACGGTAGTTAGCCATGCGTGTCCCACCTTGGTTCCTCTGGTGGAGAGCGGAGGTGGAGATACCGAATTGTCCCGGGAGATTGTGCGTCACGCATTGGCGCCATTGAAGGGACAAGGGCTGGACACCCTGATTCTCGGCTGTACGCATTATCCTTTGATTGCGCCTCTAATTGCCCGTGAAATGGGAGAAGAGGTTACGCTCATCAGTTCTGCCGAGGAGACGGCTCGCGAACTAAGTACGATCCTGTATCATAAACGGTTGTTAGTGGAAAACAATCAGCATGATTCTTACTTCTTTACCAGCGGTGAACCGGCCTCATTCCAAATGATCGCTGAGGACTGGCTGGGTCGATCGGTCCAGGTGGAGCAGGAGAAGACGCCATCCCTGCCCGCTTCCCTGATTCGTTGACAAACCACTGATAAAAGGAAGATGGAAATCGGGACCCGGGCCCACTCTGTCATTAATCAACCCCCGCTTTCGCGGGGTTTTTCTATGAGATTTTATCACTCGCTGCAAAACAAGGTGATATTTTTCCCAGGGGCTCGTATACATGTACTAGACTTTGTCCCAGGAGGGAAGAATATGCGGAAATCCTTGTTGCGTGGGGCCTTGGTTTTGGCGTTGGTGCCATTGGTACTGACGGCTTGCCTGTTTGGCCCGGAAAAAGAATCAGCCCCAATCGATCCGCCGCCGCAATCATCCGGCGATGAGGAAAAAGAGCAGAAGTCGAAATCGAAAGAAGAGGAGTCGGCTGCCAAAGAAGAAGGGGAGATGGAACTCTATTTTCTCACCGATACAGGGTATGTGGTTCCTTATTCTCTCAATATTCCCAAGGTGGAAGGCATTGCAAAGGAAGCCCTTCAGTATATGGTGAAAGATGGTCCAGCTTCGTCCATGCTTCCCAAAGGCTTTAGTGGTATCTTACCGGAAGGAACGAAGATTAATGGGCTGGATATCCGCAAAGGAACGGCCACCATTGATTTTTCCAAGGAATTTTTGTCTTATGATGCCGCCTTGGAAGAGAAGATTTTAAGTGCGGTTACCTGGAGCTTGACCGGTTTTGACTCGGTTCAACGTGTTGATATCCGCGTGGATGGCCGCCCGTTGCAAGCGATGCCAAAAGGGAAAAATCCGGCAGTGGGTTTAACCCGCAACGGTGGTATCAATTTGGAGCTATCCCAAGGAGTGGACGCCAGCTCCAGTATGCCCGTTACTCTGTATTTTCTGGGTCAGACCGAGAATAACGATGTTTATTATGTTCCGGTTACCCGTATGATCAAGCGGAAGGGTAACACGGCGGAAGCGGCGTTGCAAGAGTTGGTGAAAGGGCCTCAGCACGGTTCAGAACTGGTGACGGCATTGGCGGAAACTACCCGAGTAAACAGTGTAAAGGTAGAAGGGGATACGGCAGTTGCTGACTTTGGCAAAGAACTGCTGCAATACAGCGATGAACAGGAAGCTTCTAAGGATGCTCTGCAAACGATTATTCTCTCCCTAACTGAAAATACTGCCGCTAAAAAAGTGAAAATTACGGTAGAGGGAGAATCTGATGTTGACGCTGAGGGCTTTGACAAGCCGGTAACACGACCTGATCGCATCAATCCGAGCGGACTGTGATAAAGTGCTTGTTTCAACAGTAGGTTATATATCAGTGAGTATCGGCTGGGATACTCCTCTGGCTCAATAATGGAATAAAGGATCGAAAGAGGTGAAATCGACCTCTTTTTCTTTTTTGGCTGGTTGCTTCGTTTACCGGGAAGGCTGTGTTATAATGAGAAAACCATTGGCTTGGAGGGATCGCCGTTGAGAGTGGACGGACGAAAAGCGAACGAACTCAGGGAAGTGGAGATGATCCCCAACTTCATTAAACATGCGGAAGGGTCCGTCTATATGTGTATCGGTGAGACTAAAGTGATCTGTACCGCTTCGGTGGAGGAACGGGTGCCACCGTTTTTGCGCGGGTCGGGAAAAGGATGGGTCACCGCTGAGTATTCTATGTTGCCTCGTGCTACCCAAACCCGGACCATTCGAGAATCCAGCAAAGGAAAAGTGGGCGGACGCACGATGGAGATCCAACGGCTTATCGGCCGATCCTTACGCTCTGTCATTTCACTGGAACGGTTAGGCGAACGCACGCTATGGCTGGATTGCGATGTGATACAGGCTGACGGGGGGACACGAACCGCCTCGATTACAGGGGCTTATGTGGCCGCGGTTCAAGCGTTGTGGGGATTGGTACAGAATAAGTCCCTTTCTCGCCTGCCGATTACCGATTTTTTGGCCGCTACCAGTGTAGGCATCGTAGATGGCGTCCCTTGTCTCGATCTGTGTTATCAAGAGGATTCCAAAGCACAGGTGGATATGAACGTGGTGATGACCGGCACCGGTAAATATGTAGAAGTACAGGGTACCGGGGAAGAATCGCCCTTCTCTGCTGATGAGTTGACACAGTTGTTGGCCCTAGCCAAGGAAGGAACGATTCAACTGGTGGAGAAACAACGGGAGTTGTTAGGGGAAGCGGCTGCTTTGATCGGAGGACAGGAGCATGGAGTCAACAAAAAAGGAAACTTGGCGGTGGAATGAGTTAGTCTTTGCCACCGGCAACGAACATAAAGTGACGGAACTAAACGCGATGATCGAACCCATACTGGGCATCCGGGTGGTGGGGTTGTCTGCTTTTACCGGGTTACCAGAAATTGTGGAGGACAGGGACACCTTTGCCGGAAATGCAGCCAAAAAAGCGGAAACGATCGCCAACCATTTGCAACGACCGGTGGCGGCGGACGATTCCGGTCTGACGGTGGCTGCCCTCAATGGAGCGCCCGGTGTACATTCCGCCCGTTATGCCGGTGAAAGAGCGACAGATGCAGAGAACAACGCCAAACTGCTCGCAGCGTTGGCCGATGTGCCCGCTGGCGAGAGGCAAGCGTCGTTTGTCTGTGTGCTGGCATTGGCGGTACCGGGAAAACCGACTGATACCGTGCGCGGAGAGTGTACCGGTTTAATTGGGCAAGTACCGAAGGGAGACAATGGCTTTGGTTATGATCCCTTGTTTCAACTGCCGGATTACGCAAAAACGATGGCGGAGCTGGTTCCGGAGGAAAAAAACCGTATCAGCCATCGGGCGAAGGCGGTTAAACAATTGATCGCATATTTAAATGAACGGTATCGGTTCCATCAATAAAGGAGTGAACACCTTGCGCATCCTGATCGTCAGCGATTCCCACGGGGAAGAAGCCCTTCTCAACCGGATCGTCAAGCGGGAGGAGGCGGATCATGTCATTCATTGCGGTGATTTTTGTACGGATCAGAGTCGCTTGCCTGCCGTTTCCCTGACAGTGGTTCGCGGCAACTGCGATTGGGAGCCGGTTCCGGAAGAACAACAATGGGACGGTGGAGCGTGGCGTTTTTTTGTGGTACACGGCCATCGCCATCATGTGAATTCATCCCTGCTGTCTCTTCGCTATCGAGCGGAGAAGGTGGGGGCAACGATCGCCTGTTTTGGCCATTCTCATTATCCGCTGTGTGAGCAATCTGGGAACATTCTGCTGATCAACCCTGGCAGCATCACCCAACCGCGCGGATTTGCCGTTCCCACCTATACGGTGTTGGAGGATGTGGATGAGAGTCGTGTTTCGATCCGTTATTTTACTCCTTCTGGCGAAGTCGTCACAGAGCGAGGTGGAACGTTTTCACTGAAGCCGGCACAGAAATGACACGGATGAATATGCTGCAATGAACCTCCCCCGCTTACACTAACGTTAAATGGCGGAGGTTTCTTGCCATCAGGTTTAGAAGTGTTGAAGTTGAAGATTAATCCATCGAACCCTTGACCACATCTGCCATCATGATATAATGAGTATTACGCATCACTCCCACTGAGTCCCAGTAGCTCAGCTGGATAGAGCAACGGCCTTCTAAGCCGTCGGTCGGGGGTTCGAATCCCTCCTGGGATGCCAGCGAATCAGGGACGGAGTTTTGTGTTTTTTTAACGCCCGGAATATACTGGGCTTTTCTTTTTGTTTCCAGGCCGTTCCCTTGCAAAGCGGCTTTCATATGTTATAATGAAGTGGTTGTAATCGTACGGAATAAAAGAGTTTTTAAGCTGAATGTACGGTGTCAGGAGGGAACTGATCGATGAAGGCAAGTTGGGAAAAAACAGAAAAAAACCGCGGAGTTCTGACGGTTGAAGTGGATGAGGGACAGCTGGAGGAAGCTTTGGGCCAAGCATTCCGCAAAGTGGTCACAAAAGTGAATATCCCTGGTTTCCGCAAGGGTAAAGTGCCGCGTTCGATTTTTGAAAAACGCTTTGGTGTGGAAGCTTTATACCAGGATGCACTGGATATTCTACTGCCGAAAGCGTATCAATCCGCCGTCGAAGAGACCAAAATCGAACCCGTGGATCAGCCGGAGATCGATATCGATCAACTGGAAAAAGGGAAACCGTTTATCTTTAAAGCGACTGTAACCGTTAAGCCCGAAGTGGCGTTAGGGGAATACAAAGGGTTGGAAATCCCGGAAGAGGATTTCTCCGTGAAGCCGGAAGATGTGGATGTTGAGCTGAAACAGATGCAGGAACGGCAAGGAGAGCTCATCGTTGTAGAAGACGGTGAAGTGGAAGAGAAAGACCGCGCCATTATCGATTTTGAAGGTTTTGTCGACGGAGAGCCCTTTGAAGGCGGCAAAGCGGAACAGTACAATCTGGAAGTGGGCTCGGGTCAATTTATCCCCGGCTTTGAGGAACAGTTGGTCGGGATGAAACAAGGGGAAGAAAAAGAGATCAAGGTGACGTTCCCCGAAGAGTACCACGCTGAAGAGCTGGCGGGCAAAGAAGCCGTCTTCAAGGTAAAGCTGCACGAGATCAAGCGGATGCAGCTTCCGGAATTAGACGATGAATTTGCGCAGGATGTCAGCGAGTTTGATACCTTGGATGAATTGAAGGCGGATATCGAGAATAAACTGAAAGAGCAAAAGCAGCAAGAAGAAGAAAATCATAAGCGTAATACCCTGGTGGAACAAGCGGCTCAAAATGCGGAGATCGAAGTGCCTCCCGTCATGGTTGAGCATGAGATCGATCATATGCTGCGTCACTTTGAACAGCAACTGTCGATGCAGGGAATCAACCTGGAGCAATATGCTCAATTCACCGGCCAGGATATCGCTGCCATTCGGGAACAGTTTAAGGAAGATGCAGAGAAGAAAGTGCGGGCCAACCTCGTACTGGAAGCGATCGCCGAGCAGGAGTCAATTCAGGTGAACGACGAGGAAGTAGAAGCCGAATTGAAAAAACTGGCGGAACAGATGAACCGCGAGTTGGAAGAAGTGAAGCGACTGCTGACAGCCCAGGGTGGTTTGGGATCGGTCAAAGAAGATTTGAAGATCCGAAAAACGGTCGACCTACTTGTATCCAACAGTAAAAATGCGGCATAATGAGAATAGGACGGAAAAACGAGGCACGTTTTCACGCGTGCCTTGTTTTTAAAAATACAGAGGAGGAAAGGAGGGAAAGCCATGAATTTGGTGCCGATGGTCGTCGAGCAGACCAACCGGGGCGAACGGGCATATGACCTCTACTCCCGCTTGCTTAAAGACCGTATTATTTTTATCGGCAGTCCGATCAATGATGAGGTGTCCAATGTTGTCGTCGCCCAGCTGTTGTTTTTGGCTGCGGATGATCCCGGCAAAGATGTTCACCTGTACATAAACTCCCCTGGCGGTTCGATTACGGCGGGGATGGCGATTTATGACACCATCCAGTACATAAAAGCAGATGTGTCCACCATTTGTGTGGGATTGGCTGCGAGTATGGGTGCATTCCTGCTTGCGGCTGGCACCAAGGGGAAACGGTTCGCACTTCCAAACTGCGAAGTGATGATTCACCAACCCTTGGGCGGGGTGCGCGGCCAGGCCGCTGATATTCAGATTCACGCTGACTGGATCCTCCATACGCGAAAACGGATCAACCACATTTTGGCGGAACGAACGGGTCAGCCTCTGAAAAAAATCGAACGCGATACGGATCGCGATTATTTCATGGGTGCACAGGAAGCCAAAGAGTACGGTTTGGTGGATCAGGTGATCACCCGTTAAGACCTTTGAGAGGGGTGATACGCATGTTCAAGTTTAACGAGGAAAAAGGACAGCTCAAGTGCTCTTTCTGCGGAAAATCTCAGGATCAAGTGCGCAAGCTGGTGGCCGGTCCCGGGGTTTATATCTGCGATGAGTGTATTGAGCTGTGCAACGAAATCGTGGAAGAAGAGCTGGGCGGCGAAGAGGATATCGATCTGGCCAATCTCCCGAAACCCCAAGAGATCAACGAAATCCTTGACCAATATGTGATTGGACAGGATTTTGCTAAAAAATCGCTTGCAGTGGCGGTATATAACCATTACAAGCGGATTAACTCCTCCCAAAAATCGGATGATGTGGAGTTGCAAAAATCCAACATCATTATGATCGGTCCCACGGGGAGCGGGAAAACGCTGCTGGCACAGACCATGGCTAGAATTTTAAACGTGCCTTTTGCCATCGCTGACGCTACATCACTCACTGAAGCTGGCTATGTGGGAGAAGATGTGGAAAACATCCTCTTAAAGCTGATTCAGGCTGCGGATTATGATGTAGAGAAGGCAGAGCGGGGTATTATCTACATTGATGAAATCGATAAGGTGGCGCGCAAATCGGAGAACCCTTCCATCACCCGTGATGTATCCGGTGAAGGGGTTCAACAGGCGCTCTTAAAAATCCTGGAAGGAACGGTTGCCAGTGTTCCGCCCCAAGGTGGACGCAAGCACCCCCATCAGGAATTTATCCAAATCGATACCAGCAATATCCTGTTTGTGTGCGGCGGTGCCTTTGATGGATTAGAGCCCATCATTAAACGACGCATCGGCAAAAAAGTGATCGGCTTTAGCTCCGACAGCAACACCGCTGATCTGAAACAGGGTGAATATCTAAAAATGGTACTCCCGGAAGATCTCCTTCGCTTTGGTTTAATTCCGGAGTTCGTGGGTCGTTTGCCCATCATCTCTACATTGGAACCGTTGGATCAGGAAGCGTTGGTACGGATTTTGACCGAACCGAAGAACGCACTGGTCAAACAGTATCAGAAGTTGTTGGAGATCGATAATGTGGAGCTCATCTTTGAAGAGGATGCGCTTAAAGCGATCGCGGATGAAGCGATTAAACGGAACACCGGGGCACGGGGATTGCGAGCGATTATTGAGTCAATTATGCTCGATGTAATGTACGACCTTCCGTCCCGGGACGATGTGACCAAGTGTGTGGTAACCAAGGCCACAGTGGAAAATAAGGTGGCTCCCCGCTTAACCACACGAGAAGGCCGCAGAGTCAACAAGAAAGAGGAAAGTGCGTAAGAATAAATTGACCGCGTCCATTGGGGCGCGGTTTTCCTTTATTATCGCTCCCATTTTCTACGCAGGCTTTCGGTTTTATGTTAGAATACTATGGGAACGATCATAACCCAGAAAGGGTTTTTTTATTGATTTCGCACCCCAGAAGAAATCAGGAACTGGAGTTGTGGTTTGCATGATGTACGTCAAAGCAGTTTCACATCAGGACTACTTATCTTTTATTGAAAAGCAGCCCTTGGGCAACTTCATGCAGTATCCCTCATGGGCAAAAGTGAAGTCGGAATGGGAAAATGATTGTCTCGGTTGGTTTAATGATGAAGGCAAACTAGTCGGTTGTGCATTGGTTCTATACCGGAAGTTGCCAGGTATCAATAAATATTTGGCATACATACCCCGTGGCCCGGTAATTGACTGGAAAAGCAAAAACTTAAAAGAATGGTTTGAACCCTTGTTTGAGTATTTGCGGGAGCGGAACGCTTTTTCCGTAAAGATGGAACCGCCGGTGGTGCGGGCAAAATGGAAAACCCCTACAATCCGTCAATATCTAAAGGAGATTCGGGAGCACGAGCTGAAGGGGAAGCGATTAAAGGATCTTGGTCCGGATGAAGTGGACGGCCATACCGAATACGTGTTGCAGGAATTAAAAGACATGGGTTGGAAAGGAAAAGAGGGAGAAGGAGGCTTCTCCGCTATCCAGCCGCAATATGTATTTCGCCTGCCTTTAACAGACCGCTCGTTGGATGAGATTTTTGCCGGTTTTCACACCAACTGGCGCCGTAATGTACGTAAATCGGAAAAGCAAGGGGTAGAGGTAACGGTTGGTACAGAAGAGGAATTGAAGGAATTTTACGAGCTGTTAAAAGTGACGGCGGAGCGGGATCGCTTTTCCGTTCGTGGATACCCTTATTTCCATCGGATGTACCAAGCTCTCTCAAAAGAAGATCCTAACCGCTTTCGCCTGTATATGGCCCGACACGAGGGGCAACTGTTGGCTTCTACTATCTTTATCCACACCAATGGTCATACATGGTATTTATATGGAGCCAGCGGCAATGAAAAGCGGGAAAAGATGCCGAACCATGCGATCCAATGGAAGATGATCCAAGATGCCCACGCGATGGGTGCCCATACGTACGACTTCCGTGGAATTAGTGACACACTGGATGAATCGGATCATCTTTATGGTTTGTTGCGGTTTAAATTGGGCTTCGGTGGTGAAGCCTGTGAATTGATCGGTGAATGGGACTATCCTCTGCAACCGCTATTGCACTGGGCATTTGACATGTATATGAAGAAGCGCTGAGGGGTGTACCAATGAGTCTCACGTTATATTTAAACCGTAATGACTGGCTGCGCCATTTGGCGGAAACGGAGAGTCGTTTTCCACGATTTATACCGGTGATCAAAGGGAACGGATACGGGTTTGGCAACGAGTTTTTAGTCGGCGCTGCCCAGCGTGCAGGTAAACGCTCCATTGCGGTGGGAACGGTGGAAGAAGCACGCCAATTGGAGGGAGAAGGAAGCTTTGATCAGGTGCTTATTCTCACTCCGGTGTTGACGGAATTAGAAGCAGATGATCTGCGATCGGAACGGATTTATACGATCGGTAGTCGCCGCCATTTGGATCATTTAGTGCAATCATTTCAGCGATTGATTGATACCAAACCCAACATCTGGCGGGATCATCACCCGGAAGTGCGTGTGGTGATCAAGTTACAATCAACGATGAAGCGATATGGTTTTCCGTTGCAAGAGGCGGACACGCTTGAGCAGCTGGAAACGATCGGGCAGGAGGCGGGCCTTTCCATTCGTATCGAGGGATATGCCATCCATTTTCCCAAGGATGGGATGAGCGCTGCCGCCAAAGAGACCCAGTTGGAAAGTTGGCTTAAACACATCCCTACAGAGGAAAAGCGATCCTTTTTTGTCAGCCATCTGTCATCCGCTCAATACTTGCGGCTGCGGGAAAAGTATCCTCAGGTTGACTGGGTGATGCGGTTGGGAACGGATTTATGGTTAAAGGATAAATCCTTTGTGGATGTACGCGCCACCGTCTTGGATATCCAACCGATTTCACGGGGGGAGCGTTTTGGTTATAAGCAACGCAAAGCCCGAAAAAACGGAAGTCTCGTCTATGTAGCAGGCGGTTCCGCTAATGGAGTAGGTCTGGAAGCTCCGGTCAGCGTTCGCGGATTAAAGGATATGTTAAAATTGACCGCCTTTTGGCTGTTGCATATCCTAAATCGCCATTTGAGCCCCTTTACCTTCCAAGGAAAACGAACCTGGTTTGCCGAGCCGCCTCATATGCAGACAAGCGTCCTTTTCTTTCCTGCAGGGGCCGCACTGCCGGAAGTGGGAGAAGAGCTTCCGGTTCAACTGCGGATGACGACTGCCACCTTTGATCGCTATGTGGAAGAAGGAGCAGAAGAGAAGGAAGCACCACCTTTGTCTTCCGCAGCGGAAGAAACGAATCAAACCTTAGGGGCTACATCTTGATCAGCAAATAATCCTCTTGATCAGCCAGACGCTGCAAGCGCTTTGCAGCGTCTTTTTAGCGGGATAAGCGTTGTAACAAGGTTGTTTATCTGATTGATAAAGGGGTTTAAAAAGCGAAGTACCTTTGCTGTGTCACCCAGCGGAAGCCGTCGAGGGTGGGGAAAAAAGCGGGCAACCTGTTTGAGCGACAGCGAATTTTGCCCGCTCCTCCCTCGGCAGCTGAAGCGGACAGTTCTAACTTCTATGCAAGCAGCAAGAGTACGCAGACTCAAAAATCCCCCTCCCCATGATACAGCCATATAATGGTGTTCCAACATTACGCGATTACCCCTCTGTGGCGACGGTCATACTAAAGCCAACATCCATAGATCCGGCCAAAGGGCAGATGGGGAGGAATCGCAGATGAACTGGACAGTTTTAATTATGATGCTTCAAGTTTTCTTTTCGATCGTTATCGGCCTCTATTTCTGGAACCTGCTAAAAAATCAACAGTCCAATCGAACGGCGGTGGATCGGGAGTCGCGCAAGGAAATGGACAAATTGCGCAAGCTGCGCAGCATTTCCCTGACAGAACCCTTATCGGAAAAGACGCGCCCCACCACTTTTGCTGAAATCGTCGGTCAGACCGAAGGGTTGCGCGCACTCAAAGCGGCATTATGTGGCCCCAACCCGCAACATATCCTTATCTACGGCCCACCGGGAGTGGGAAAAACGGCAGCGGCACGGGTAGTGTTGGAGGAGGCGAAGAAAAACCCACAATCTCCTTTTAATCCGCAGTCTAAGTTTGTGGAGTTGGATGCCACCACTGCCCGCTTTGATGAACGGGGGATTGCCGATCCGCTGATCGGGTCGGTGCACGATCCCATCTATCAAGGAGCGGGAGCCATGGGGATGGCGGGTATTCCGCAACCGAAACCGGGTGCGGTTACCAAAGCCCACGGCGGTATGTTATTTATCGATGAAATCGGGGAACTCCATCCGATTCAGATGAACAAGCTGCTAAAAGTGTTGGAAGATCGCAAAGTCTTTTTTGAAAGTGCGTACTACAGTTCGGAAGATACCAATACCCCCAGCCATATTCACGACATTTTCCAGAATGGGTTACCGGCGGATTTTCGTCTCGTCGGCGCGACCACCCGTACACCGGAGGAGATTCCGCCAGCGATTCGCTCACGCTGTATGGAGATTTTTTTCCGCCCCTTGTTAGCAGGGGAAATCGCTCGCATCGCCCGACAGGCGAGTGATCGAATGCAGTTTGCAATGGAGGAGGCGGCGATTCAGGTCATCCAAAAATATGCGACCAATGGGCGGGAAGCGGTCAATATCGTGCAAACAGCAGGGGGGATCGCTTTGACAGAAGAACGGGATGAAATTAAAGCGGTCGATGTAGAATGGGTAGTACACAGCAGTCAGTTGACGCCTCGTCCAGACAAAAAAATTCCTGATCGTTCACAGCCGGGTCTGGTTAATGGATTGGCCGTGTTCGGCCCCAATATGGGAACACTTTTGGAAATCGAAGTAACTGCTCTGCCGACGCCCGCCGGAGTAGAAGGGAGCATTCGCCTGACTGGGATGGTGGACGAAGAGGAGTTGGGAGGGCGTCAGCGTACCCTACGCCGCAAAAGTATGGCCCGTAGCTCAGTTGAAAATGTGTTGACGGTTCTACGGCGAACGGATATCGATCCCTATAGGTATCACCTACATGTAAATTTCCCTGGAGGAGTCCCCCTTGACGGCCCTTCGGCGGGTGTAACGATGGCGACGGCGATCTATTCGGCCATCAAAGGCATTCCGGTCGATCATAAACTGGCGATGACCGGGGAAATGTCGATCCATGGCAAAGTAAAGCCGGTGGGTGGTATTGTTGCCAAGGTGGAGGCGGCCAAGCAAGCGGGTGCCAATCGTGTTTTAATCCCGGCTGAAAATATGCAAGCCTTGTTTAAAAACTGGGAAGGAATACAAGTGATTCCCGTAAACACGGTGGAAGAAGTGTTACAATTGGCCTGTTGGGAAAAAGAAAGCGTAGAGGAGGCTTCCCTTCCGGCAACAGGGGTGTTGACGGCTACAGGTGCCCCTGTGGGATAAGCATAGACAAGGTCGTTCCAGCCGCCCGTTCTATGGTGGATAGGCTGTCATGGACAAAAGAGGTTGAATAAGATAAAATCGTACAAAGCTTAATCTATGTAATTACAGACTGGACACGGCATCGGAGGTGCATACATGGCCGTTAAAGAGGAGGAGCGCATGCTGCCGTTGCTGCCACTTCGCGGCTTGCTGGTGTATCCCAATATGGTGTTGCACTTGGACGTCGGTCGCGATCGCTCCGTTAAAGCGTTGGAGCAAGCAATGGTAGATGATGATTTAATTCTCCTTGCAACGCAGCATGAGGTCCAGGTGGAGGATCCGACACCAGAGGATATTTATCAGATGGGCACGATTGCCCGCGTCAGACAAATGCTGAAGTTGCCCAACGGTACGATCCGGGTGTTGGTGGAAGGCTTACACCGGGCACGTCTGTTGGAATTTCGGGAGACGGATTCCTTTTATCAAGTGCGCGTTAGCGAAATATTGCAGGAAGATGTAGACGATGTCAACGTGGAGGCGTTGATGCGCTCAGTTTTGGATCATTTTGAGCAATACTTGCGCCTGTCGAAAAAGGTTTCCCCAGAAACCTTGTCGGCGGTTTCCGATATTGATGAACCTGGTCGATTAGCGGATGTGATCGCTTCTCATCTACCGTTGAAGATCGAAGACAAGCAGCGAATTTTGGAAACCATCGATATCCGCGAACGCCTAGAGACACTTCTATCCATCCTAAACGATGAACGGGAAGTGTTGGAGCTGGAACGAAAGATCTCGCAGCGGGTAAAAAAACAGATGGAAAAAACGCAGAAAGAGTATTATCTGCGTGAACAGATGAAGGCGATCCAACGGGAGCTGGGTGAAAAAGAAGGCCGGATGGGGGAAGTGGAAGAACTCCGCAAAAAGTTAGAGGAGTTGTCTGCGCCCGATACGGTTAAGGAGAAAGTGGAAAAAGAGCTACAGCGGCTGGAGAAAGTGCCAACCTCTTCCGCCGAGGGTGGTGTGATCCGTACTTATGTAGAATGGTTGCTGGATTTGCCATGGAATAAAGAGACTGAGGATGTGCTGGATCTGGCTGCCGCTGAAGCCATCTTGGATGAAGACCATTACGGCCTAGAAAAGACGAAAGAACGGGTATTGGAATATCTAGCCGTTCAAAAAATGGTAAACAAGCTTAAAGGGCCCATACTCTGTTTAGTAGGGCCGCCTGGAGTAGGGAAAACGTCGATGGGAAGGTCGATCGCTCGTGCTTTGGGACGCAAATTTGTACGCGTATCCTTAGGTGGTGTGCGTGATGAAGCGGAGATTCGCGGTCATCGCCGCACCTATGTCGGTGCGATGCCCGGCCGTATTATTCAGGGAATCAAGACGGCTGGAATGTCCAACCCGGTATTTCTGATGGATGAAATCGATAAGATGGCGATGGATTTCCGGGGCGATCCCGCTTCCGCTTTGCTGGAAGTGTTGGACCCGGAGCAGAATGCTACTTTTAGCGATCACTATATTGAGCTACCCTATGATTTGAGCAAAGTGATGTTTATTACCACGGCCAATGCGGCTCATCAAATTCCGCGTCCGTTGTTGGATCGGATGGAACTGATTAATATCTCCGGCTATACCGAGATTGAAAAAGAGAAAATCGCCAAGGAATATCTGATTCCCAAACAAATGAAAGAACATGGGTTGAGCAAGGAAAAATTACAGATCAATACTGATGCCATCCAGAAAGTGATACGTCATTATACGCGGGAAGCAGGCGTTCGTAATCTGGAGCGGGCGGTGGGGAATCTCTCGCGTAAAGCGGCAAAACAATTGGTCTCCAATGAAAAGAAAAAAGTAGTGGTTACCGCCAATAATCTGCCACAATTTCTGGGGCCGGAGAAATTTCGCTACGGCAAGGCGGAGGAGACGGATCAAGTGGGGGCTGCTACCGGACTGGCATGGACGGCTGCGGGCGGGGATACCTTGACGGTTGAAGTGTCGGTGCTGCCGGGGAAAGGAAAGCTTACTCTCACAGGAAAACTGGGAGATGTAATGAAAGAGTCGGCTCAAGCCGCTTTCAGCTATATCCGTTCCCGAACAAATAGTTTTAATATCGATCCGGATTTTCATGAAAAAAACGATATCCATATCCATGTGCCGGAAGGGGCGATCCCCAAAGATGGACCCTCCGCCGGGATCACCATGGCGACAGCGATGGTATCGGCCCTAACGGAAATCCCCGTTTCCCGACAAGTCGGTATGACGGGTGAAGTGACACTCCGCGGTCGTGTGCTTCCGATTGGTGGACTGAAGGAAAAAGCGTTAAGCGCCCATCGTGCCGGATTGACGCATATTTTGATTCCGGAGGAGAATCAAAAAGATATCGAGGAGATTCCTGCCAGTGTAAAGGAATCCCTTAAAATTACCCCGGTCAGTCATATGGATGAGGTATTGAAGTTAGCATTGGTGAGGGATTCCGATGAAAGTAACCCAAGCTGAAATTGTAATTAGCGCTGTTCGCCCGGAACAATACCCTGATGACGCCCTGCCGGAGATCGCTCTGGCCGGGCGTTCCAATGTGGGTAAATCCTCCTTAATCAACCGCTTAATCAACCGAAAAAACTTAGCCCGAACCAGTTCCAAGCCGGGTAAGACACAAACCATCAATTTTTATCGTATCAATGAACAACTACATTTTGCCGATATGCCCGGCTATGGTTTTGCTCGTGTTTCCAAAGCAGTAAAAGCGGCGTGGGGACGGATGGTGGAAACCTATTTGACACAACGGCGCCAATTAGTCGGTGTGATACAATTGATCGATCTGCGCCATCCGCCCACCCGTGATGACCAAGAGATGTACAAGTGGCTGAAGCACCACAACATCCCTGTCATTGTCGTCGCCACCAAAGCGGATAAAATCTCCAAAGGACATTGGCCCAAACACCGTAAACAGGTGAAAGAAGGTTTGTCTCTGCTGCCGGAGGATTCTCTCATTCTTTTCTCCGCCCAGACAGGGCAAGGAAAAGAAGAGGTCTGGAGTGCCATCGGTGATTGCGTCAGAAAAAGAAAAACTGTGTAAGACGACGAACCGTTCCGATCCGGTTGGAATAGGGTACATACCACAGTTGATTCCGTGAGAAAGGTTGGGGGAGGATGGACGAAAAAATACGTGTGGCCGTGCTCTTCGGCGGAAAATCCGGAGAACACGATGTCTCACTGCAATCGGCTACTTCTGTGATTGAGGCGATGACTCCGGAACGGTTTGAAGTGGTTCCGGTCTTAATTAACCAGGATGGCCGTTGGCAAGCGGGGGAAAACGCGTTGCCCGCCTTGGAGGGAAAGGTGGAGCCAAAGCGGTTGCAATCCTTAAAAGAGAATATCCCAACGGAGCGTTCCCTGCCGGAAGCAACTGCTAAAAATTTGCCTGCCCTCCGTTTTGACGAGGTGGATGTGGTATTTCCCGTGCTGCACGGCACATATGGGGAAGACGGCACCGTACAGGGATTGCTGGAAATGGCCGATATTCCTTATGTCGGTGCGGGCGTGATGGCTTCCGCCGTCGGCATGGATAAAGTGATGATGAAAAAAGTGTTTGCACAGGAAGGATTACCCCAAGGGGATTTCACTTTTTTTCTGCGTCAGCGCTTAGAGAAGGATTTAGCGGGGGTGGTTGCGGAAATTGAGCGCCACTTCGGTTACCCTACCTTTATCAAACCGGCCAACCTCGGTTCCAGTGTCGGGATTTCCAAGGCGAGTAACGAAGACGAATTGAAAAAGGCCCTTCTGTTGGCGGCAAAGTATGATCGAAAAGTGATCGTGGAAGAATTTATCGATGCCCGTGAAGTGGAAGTGGCAGTACTAGGCAATGATGAGCCGGAAGTGTCAGTTCCGGGAGAAATCATCTCTTCCAATGATTTTTATGATTATCGCGCCAAGTATGTGGACGGCAAATCGGTGATGCGCATCCCGGCAGAACTTTCGCCGGAGAAAGCGGAAACGATTCGTCAGCTGGCTCTACGGGTCTATCGATCGATCGATTGTACCGGGTTGGCCCGGGTCGACTTCTTTGTCAAAAATAGCGACGGACAAGTGTTGATCAATGAAATCAACACCATGCCCGGTTTTACGCCTTATAGCATGTACGCCAACCTGTGGAAGCATTCCGGTCTCTCCTATGCACAATTGGTAGAACGACTGATCAATCTGGCACTGGAGCGTTATCGGGATAAAAAGAAAACCCAGACACAGTTTGAAGAGGAGTAACTGTTTGTAAGAGCCCGTATCCCGGGCTTTTTTTCTGCTTATTCTCCTTGATCGGTTAGGATGCGAGGGCCCTTTTCGGTGATGGCGATTGTATGTTCATACTGGGCTGCCAGACTGCCGTCAACGGTGCGGGCTGTCCAGCCGTCTGCATCGATCACGGCCTTCCAGGAACCGGTGGTTAACATTGGTTCAATCGTTAGTACCATTCCGGCTTTTAACACCTCACCGCTCGACCGTGAACCAAAATGGGGAACAGGAGGCTCTTCATGCATCCGTTGACCGATGCCGTGGCCAATAAATTGGCGAACAACAGAAAAACCCTCTCTCTCCGCCAGTGTCTGAATGGCGTGGGAGATATGGCCGACTCGATTTCCCGGTATTGCCTGTTGAATACCGACGTCTAGTGCAGCGCGAGTGGTTTTGATCAAATTTTGCGCTTTGGGGGAAAGGGTTCCCACAGCATAAGTCCAGGCTGAATCCGCCAACCAACCGTCTAAGTTGACAACCATGTCGATAGTGACGATATCTCCTTCCGCCAACGGGGTCTCTGTCGGAAACCCATGACAGATGACATTATTGACGGAGGCACACGTAGCAAAAGGGTATCCCATATACCCTTTCTGTTCAGGGGTAGCATCATAACGTTTCAAGTATGTCTCTACAAACGAATCGATTTCCAGTGTTGAAACGCCTGGAGCGATGCGTTTCGTGATTTCGCGATGGCAAGCGGCCAACAATTTTCCGGCTTGAGCCATCGCTTCAATTTGCGCTTCATTTTTAATCGTAGCCATAACCCCAACCCCTTCGATACCAATCGTTTGTAACCATATTTATTTTGTGGCGATCCATATCAGACCAACCGTATGCGTCCAATCCGGTGCGAAACCAGGAGAATGGATTAAAAAAATGAAGAAAGGCCCTAGGATAAAAAACAATCAGGCGTTCGATCATGGTAAAATTAATAGAGCGAATGTGTAGGTTAAATTTCCCCACTTCAATCATAACGAACATTCTTGCTTCAGTGTATAATCCATGCAAGGGGGTGAATAAAGTGCTTCGATTCTATCAATGGTGGCTAAAAGAGGAGGTTTAAGGGGAAATAGCGAAAATGTTGATGGGAGGCCATTTCATACATAAAGATTTTCCGGCTTTGCATCAATGATAACCATGTAAAAGAATGGCGGGTTGGTGATGAAACGGAAGTTTGGATTGGAACGGGTGTCGCGTTGGTTGGTGGTACTCGCCGCCTGGTCCTGGGCCGTGGTTTCGTTTCTAAACCAGGGCGATTCGCATTGGAGTGTTTTTCACCTGTTGACGTTGACGGCACTACTCTTGATTACAGAGTTTTTTCCATTGCCCGGCCACGAAGGTCGGGTGACGGTGCATTTTCCTTTTTTGTTTGCGATCAGTACGATGTATTCAACTGGCGTTGCCGGTATTCTTTATACGGTGATCGTGCTGTCCGTCACTTGGGTGATGAAACATTCATTGATTCGGGCGGCGTTTCGAACCGGGTATATTATTTTGGGATTGTTTGCTGTCCAGCTCTTTCTGGAGAGATTGGGCGACGATTGGATGGCTTCCGGGGGAGTGGCGTGGCCTGCGCTTACCCTGATAGTGGTTGTGCTGCTGTATGAAGGAGTGGGGAAAGGCATCCGTGACGGGATTGAATATTTACGTCCACGTCCGCGCAAAGCCTTGATGTGGCGCAACAATTGGCGCTTGGAGTTGGGAGCGGCGCTGCTCTCGCTGTTTTATTGCCTTGCCTACTATGCCATGTTGCACCAGGGACGGGATACCGATCCATGGGCCTTCCTCTTTTTCTTTGCACCTTTGGCGGCATTTGCTGTTTTATCCCATGTAATCGCTCGTTTGATCCGCAAAGAGCGGAAATTAAAGCTGCTATTTTTATTGACGACTCATATCAATAAAGATCTCAACCTAAAAAAGGTGTTGCGACAAACCCTGCATCCCTTGTCAACGGTGATTCATTATCACTATGGAATCGGCTATCTGCTCCGGGATGGCCGTCTGTACCCGGTTGTCACTGCCGGGGATGTGCCTGAGCCGTTAAAGCGGCAGTCCCACCCCTTAAACCGCGGCTTAAACGGTTGGGTCGCTTCTCACGGTCTTCCGGCCTTGGTCCATTATGCCCAGACAGATCCTCGTTGCCATACGGACTTAGAAGACAATGAAGAGGTTCGATCCATGTTGGCCGTTCCGTTGGAGATGGATGGAGAAGTGCTGGGTGTGATCACCTTGGGCAAAAATGAGGAAAACGGTTTTGAGGAAGTGGATCTTCATTTTTTGCAGGTACTGGCCAGCCAGACGGTTGTCGCCATCAAAAACGCCCGACTCATCGATGAGCGGGAGCGGCGTGTGGTTGCCGAGGAGCGCAACCGCCTCGCCAGAGAGATCCATGATGGAATCGCGCAATCGTTTGCCGGTGTTTTGATGAAGGTGGAATCCTCCCTTAAAGCATTTGATACTCAGCCGGAGCAAGTGAAAGCATGGTTGGAGGAAAGCGAAGAAAAGTTGCGACACGGTTTAAAAGAAGTGCGCTATTCGATTACGGCTCTTCGGCCTTCGCCCGCTGCACAGATCGGCTTGATTCCCGCTTTGACCCGGCGGGTGGAAGCATTTGAGCATGAGACGGATGTGCGGGGCATTTTTGAACATCGTGGAAAACAGATGCCACTAGAACCCGAGTTGGAAGAAGCGATTTATATGGTGTGTCATGAGGCACTCAGTAATGCCGCTAAACACGCCCAAGCCAATAAGGTGTGCGTGACGCTTATTTACGGAGATGAGGAAGTGCGATTGACGGTGGAAGATAACGGTGTTGGCTTTTCTTTGGCGAAAGCGGTGTATAAAGCGGAAGCGCAAAAACGATATGGTATTGTCGGAATGAACGAGCGAGCGCAACAGCTGGGAGCGGCTCTTCATTTTGACAGTGAAGAAGGGAAAGGGACGAGTGTGGTGTTAACCATCCCGATTGGAGAAGAGGAGGAGGCTGCTGTTCATGCCCATTCAAGTACTTTTGGTGGATGATCACGCGGTGTTGCGTGATGGGTTGTCCAATATCATCAGCTTAGAGCAGGATATGGAGGTTGTTGGGCAGGCGAACAGCGGGGCGCAAGCTTTGGAGATGTTGGAAGAGCTAGATCCACAGGTGATCCTGATGGATATTAACATGCCTGGAATGAGTGGTGTGGAAGCGATTCGCCGGATTCGGGCCAACAACCAGAAAGTGGCGGTTCTGGTATTGACGATGTTTGATCGGGATGAATATTTATATGAATCGATTCGGGCTGGAGCAACCGGATACTTGTTAAAAGACGCTCCATCATCGGACGTGATTGAGGCGATCCGGTCGGCGGCCAAGGGAGAATCGATTCTGCACCCGGTGATGGCACGAAAGCTACTGGATAATATCAGCGGTGAGAAAAAAACGGACCGCGGCTCAGGCGACGATACACTGACACCGCGGGAGTTGGATGTATTACAATTGATGGTAAAGGGTCTCTCCAACAAAGAGATTGCAGAGCAACTCTTTATCAGCGATAAAACCGTCAAGATCCACGTCAGTAACATTTTGAAGAAATTGCGGGTAAAAAGCCGTTCCCAGGCGATCATTTACGCCATTCAACACGAACTGGTCTTATTGGATTAATCATCAATCCAGCTGCCGGTGTCGCAGGAGCCGTTTCTCCAAGTGGGAAACGGCTTTATACATAGCGGTGGCAGTCAGGGCGACAACCACCAGGCTCATCATCACCAGTGTGAGGTTAAAAACTTGGAAGCCATAGATGATAAGGTATCCCAACCCCGCTTTTGCTACTAAAAACTCTCCTACAATCACGCCCACCCATGCCAGACCGACATTTACTTTAAGGGCTGCGATCAAGTCGGGAATGGACGCCGGAAAGATAATGCGGGTAAATATTTGCCGACGGGTGGCACCAAAGGAACGGGCCAATTGCCGATATTCCGATCCTACACTTTGAAAGCTGGAGTACATCACCAGTGTGGTAATAATAATGGTGATGGCGACGGCCATCGCCAAAATGGAGCCAAATCCGGAGCCGATGGTAACGATGAACAGCGGTCCCAGTGCCACTTTAGGCATGCTGTTTAATACGACGAGATAGGGGTCCAACACCCGCGACAAAAAAGGGGAGTACCAGATCAGGGTAGCTAAGGCGGTACCCGCTGCTGTGCCCAGAATAAAACCGAGCACCGTTTCCGATAGGGTGATGCCGATATCGGTCAACAGTCCCGCCTGTATCGTCATCTGGATAAAGGTTTCACTGATGCGACTGGGGCTGCTAAAGAGAAAAGGATCCAGCCACCCAGCGTTGGCCCCCCATTCCCAACCGACCACAAATGCGAGCAGAATGGCGAGGCGGGTGACGGTGACGGCGATCTCTTGGCTGCGGATCTTTTTTAAGTAAGCGGCATGGGCGTCTGACTGTGCGCCACGGGAAAGCCAACGATGAGGATGGGTCTTCACGATTTCTCCAACTCCTTCCACAAGTCGTTGAAGAGTGGGCGGAACGCAGTATGATCACGGGCGCGAAGGGGATCCAACTTTCGGATGGCTTCTGGGATTTCCACTGTTCGCTTCAATCTTCCCGGGCTTCCGGTTAAGACCAGGATGCGATCGGACAAGGCAAGTGCTTCCTCCAGGTCATGGGTAACCAAGAGGGTGGTCATGCCACGGCCTTTTAACGCTTGCACCAACAACTCCTCCAGGTGGAGTTTGTTTTGGATATCGAGGGCGGAAAAAGGTTCATCCAACAGTAAAATATCAGGCTGAAGAGCAAGCGTACGTACCAGTGCGACGCGCTGCCGCATCCCTCCCGACAACTGAGCGGGATACTGATGAAGAGTGTGACCCAATCCCAATTCGGTTAAGAGATAGCGAGCGTGATTTTCCGTATGGTGATTAAACCGACCGGATAGTTCCAACCCAAGTGTAATGTTCTTTTTTACCGTGCGCCAATCGAGGAGACAATCCCGTTGCAACATATAGCCGACACGGGGTGAAGGGTGACTCACCCGCTGCCCAAAGATTTGTACCTCTCCTGCAGTTGGTTGCAGTAGTCCTGCCACAAGGGAGAGTACGGTGCTTTTTCCGCAGCCGCTGGCGCCGACGAGGCTGACAAATTCACCGGGACTTACATAGAAAGAGAGCGGTGATAAAGCGATCGTCTCCTCTTCTTTGCTCCAATAATGTTTTGTGACATCGATTAACCGGACGGCGGGGGGGTTCATGGAATGCCTCCTTCCAAGCAAAACAAATGGGCGCTTTAAGGTTTGGAATTGACCGCTTTTTCCGCGATATCGGTATCAATCACATCATCGAAGGGAACGCGGGCGGGAAGTTCGCCCCCCTCCTCCATTACATCCAGCAAATGTTCATATTCCTCTTTATCGATGATGGGATCTGTCGCCCATGCTCCTTGCTGCTGATATCGCTTTAGCACTTGGATAATGACGGTACGGTCGGTGTCGGGAAAGAAGGGCTGCACTTGATCGGCGATCTCTTCAGGGGTGTGGCTATCCACCCACTGCTGTCCTCGGTATAAAGCCCGCACAAATCCTTCCGCCAGTTGGGGATCTTTTTCGATGGTCCGCTGTTTGGACAGATATATGGTATAAGGCAGTCGACCGCTTTCCTCGCCAAAGGAGGCGACGACATATCCTTTTCCTTCCTGCTCCATTTTGGAAGCAACCGGCTCAAACAGTTGCACAAAGTCACCGGTCCCCGCTGCAAAGGCGCTGCCGAGGTTGTTGAAGTCTACATTTTGAATTAGGGTAAGGTCTTGTCTGGGATTGAGGCCGTTTTGCCGCTGTACATATTCGCTCACCATTTGCGGCATTCCACCTTTGCGTTGCCCCAACAGTGTTTTTCCTTTTAAGTCGTTCCAATTAAAGGAATCCAGCGGTTGACGAGATACCAAAAATGTACCGTCTGTCTGCGTCAATTGTGCAAATCCGACTACTCCGTCCTGTGCCCCCCGCGCTGTCACATAAATGCCCGTCTCCGCTCCGACTAAGACGAAATCCGCTTCACCCGCTAAGAGCATGGCCATGGTTTTATCACCGCCTGCACCGTCAGTCAGCTCCAGGTGAATCCCTTCCTCTTCAAAAAAACCTTGTTGGATCGCCACATATTGGGGAGCATAAAACAAGGAGTGGGTTACTTCTACTACGCGAAGGGTGGTAAAATCGGAGTCGGCGGAGGGATTTCCGCAAGCGACCAGCAATAAAACAAGGCTTGCTAGAACCAACAGCCATCCGCCAAAACGAGGATTGGACATCAGGGTTCTCTCCCCTTACCTTTTTGGGCTGATCTATCCTATGCCTTCACTTCAAAAACTGTTCACAGCCTCCTTTTTTCATATTTAAATCCCCTATGATATAATGGGACATGAAGCATGAAAGGATCGGAATGAAACGATGGGGATGCTCGTTTCACAGATGAAGCCGAGCAACCGATGTAACAAAATTTGGGGATGCCGAGCAGGATCGGAGTGGATGGAACTATGCACATCATCACACTAGGTTTTAATCATAAAACAGCTCCAGTGGAATTACGGGAACGGATGGTTGTGTCGACCGAACGCTTGCCGGATGCTCTCCAGCGGTTACAACAGCAGAAGGGCATCATGGAGTGTGTGATCGTCAGTACATGCAACCGGTTGGAGTGTTATGTCGTCAGCGATCAGTTGCATACGGGCCGCTATTATACCAAGGCCTTTTTAGAAGGTGAATTCGGGCTGACACGGGACCAGTTTGAACCCCACCTGTATATTAAGGAAGGCGAAGATGCCATCCAGCACCTCTTTACGGTCGCCTGTGGATTGGATTCGATGGTACTGGGGGAAACGCAGATTCTGGGGCAGGTGAAACAAGCCTTTCTCGCCGCGCAGGAAACGGGAGTAACGGGCACGTTGTTTAACCAGCTGTTTAAGCAGGCGGTCACCTTAGGCAAACGGGTGCAAGCGGAGACCGAGATCGGTCAAAATGCGGTTTCCGTCAGCTATGCGGCGGTGGAACTGGGAAAAAAGATGTTCAGCACCTTCACAGATAAGACGGTTTTACTGCTGGGTGCTGGTGAGACCGGCGAATTGACGGCGAAGCATTTGTATGATGCCGGAGCGAAAAAGGTGATCGTGCTAAACCGAACCCTGGAAAAAGCGGAAGAAGTGGCAAAACGCTTTTACGGCGAAGCACGCCCTTTCTCCCGCTTGGTGGAATCGATTCGGGAAGCGGATATCGTGGTTAGTTCCACCGGAGCGCCTTCCGCCATCATCGAGCGCAAAACGATGGAGGAGGCGGTGGGTAAACGGTCACTGCCGCTGTTTTTGATCGATATCGCTGTACCTAGGGATATTGACCCCGACATCCATGGCATGGATAATGTTTTTCTCTTTGATATCGATGATCTGCAGGAGATAGTAAGCACCAACATGCAGCTACGCCAGCAGGAGGCGGAAAAAGCGAAAGCGATGATCGCAGAGGAATGCGGTCTATTTCAGGAATGGATTCACACCTTGGGTGTTGTTCCGGTGATTACTGCATTGCGAGAGAAAGCGTTACTGATCCAAGGAGAAACGATGAAAAGCATCGAACGAAAGTTGCCTGACTTGACCGAGCGGGAAAAGCGGGTGTTGAACAAACATACCAAAAGCATCGTCAATCAACTCTTGCGGGATCCACTGGTTCGGATCAAAGAATTGGCAGCTACTTCTGAGCGAGATGAGGCATTGGAACTGTTTGTCCATCTGTTTGCGCTGGAAGAACAGCTGGAGGAACGGCGGAAACAGGAATTGGAACGGGAACAGGTGATCAAGGCGGAAAACTCGGAGAATGCTTTTCAGCAACCCCTTTTCGCCAATCAGGTATCCGTCCGTTCATAATGCAAGGGGGAGACCGATGTGTTTGCCCAGCATTGGTACTATGATTTGATTATTTACATCTATGCGCTCAGCCTGCTGTTCGCCTTTAGTGATCTGTTGCAGCCCAACCGACGAAATCGCCGGTTGGCGCTTGCGTTTCTGGTGGCCGTTTGGTTTTGTCAAACGGCGTTTTTGGCATGGAAAGCGTTTGAGCAGTTCCCTCTCTTGACAGGGATGGATTCTCTTCTTTTTTATTCGTGGGCGTTGGTGACGGCCACTTTGATTATTGATTGGGTTGCCCGTATTCATTTTTTTGTGTTTGCCGCTAATCTGGTTGGATTTGCGATTTTAGCGATTCATTTTTTTGCTTCACCAGAAGCCCAATCACCAGTGGCAGAGGTGCTGTTGTCGGAGTTGGTATATATCCATGTCACCCTTGCCTTTTTAGCCTACGCCTTTTTTTCGCTGTCGACCGTGTTTGCCGTTCTGTATTTGGTGGGAAATCGGTTGCTGAAACAGAAACGCTGGAACCAGACGTTGCGCCGTCTGCCCAGTTTGGGGAGGTTGCAGCTTTTTTCTCATCGTTCCAATATGGCGGGTGTGCCGCTGTTGATGATGGCGCTCATTTTGGGAATGGTGTGGGCTCGGGAGACCATGGAAATGTCCCATCTACTGGATCTCAAAGTGGCTGGGTCGCTATTGGTGTTAGGGGCGTACTCCACCTCACTGTACCAGCGGCTGCGAAAGTGTTGGAGCGGGAGCAGACTCGCTTGGTGGAATACCTTTGCTTTTTTGACCATTGTCGTAAACTATCTCTTGTCGAACACCGGCCTTTCCTTTCACCGCTGGTTGTAGAGGGGACCGAGATGAGCCGATAGCAATTCTAGCCGTTTGTCTGGAGTTACAAGCGGCTTTTCTTTCAGAGGAGGAAAAGCGATGCGTACGATCGTGGTAGGAACGAGAAGGAGTGAGTTGGCAGTCACCCAGACAGAGTGGGTGATGGACCGATTGCGAAAGCGTTTGCCGCAGGATTGGGAGATGAAGCAGGAGCGAATCGTGACCAAAGGGGATCAGATTCTGCATGTCACCCTATCCAAAGTGGGAGGAAAAGGGCTGTTCGTCAAAGAGATCGAACAAGCGTTGATGGATAAACGAATCGATCTGGCTGTACACAGCATGAAAGATATGCCGGGTGAAATGCCCACTGGGCTAGTGATGGGAGCGGTCACCCTGCGGGAAGATCCACGGGATTGTCTGCTGTCGCGTGAAGGGCTCCGCCTGGAACAATTGCCGACAGGGGCGAAGGTGGGGACTAGCAGCCTGCGCCGACAATCGCAGATATTGGCTGAGCGCCCCGATCTGGTCGTGGAGCCGGTGCGGGGAAACCTGAACACCCGTTATCGCAAGTTGATGGAGGGACAGTTTGCCGCGATTGTGTTGGCGTACGCTGGCATCCTGCGTATGGGATGGGAAGAAAAAGTGACAGAGATCCTGGAAGCGGAAACGATGTTGCCTGCAGTGGGACAAGGGGCGTTGGCAGTGCAATGCAGGGCGGATGATCATGAGGTGTTACAATGGTTGGAGACCATCCATGATGCCGAGACGGAACGAACGGTGACAGCGGAGCGGTCGTTTCTCCATGCCTTTGACGGCGGCTGCCATCTGCCGATTGCCGGATATGCTGTTACCACTGAGGAAGGTATTCGCTTGCGTGGGATGGTGGCCCATCCTTCGGGAGCCCCGGTGATAAGCGGGGAAGAAAGTGGGAATGATCCAGTCCAAGTGGGGGGAGCGTTGGCCCGTCGTTTACAGGCGGAAGGGGCGGAAACGCTGTTGCAGGAGATACGAAAAGGGATTCAGCCATGAGCGGAGATTCTACTCAGCAAGGACTACCGCTGAAAGGGTGCCGTATCCTTGTTACACGCGCACAAGAGCAGGCGGCTACCCTCTCCGATAAAATCGGAGTATTGGGCGGGGAGGCCGTAGAGTTTCCCGTGATTGAGATCCAGCCTCCCACCCATCCGGAAATCCTGGATACCGCTATAAACCGTTTGAAACAAATTGACTGGGTGGTATTTACCAGCGTCAATGGCGTCCATGCTTTTTGGCGACGGTTGTCGGAGTTGCAAGTGGATACCCGGCAGATGGAGCATGTGCGCGTGGCGGCAGTCGGTCCAAAAACGGCTGCAGCAGTGGAGGAAAAAGGAGTACCGGTGGACTACCTTCCGCAGGAGTATCGGGCGGAAGCACTGATAGAAGTGTTGCGCTCTCAAGTGAAACCGGGAGATCAAATCCTACTGCC
Organism: Desmospora activa DSM 45169; assembly: GCF_003046315.1. NCBI lineage: Bacteria > Bacillati > Bacillota > Bacilli > Caryophanales > Thermoactinomycetaceae > Desmospora > Desmospora activa. The sequence continues at coordinate 835,924 of NZ_PZZP01000001.1, forward strand.
TCGTGCCAACATCGCCCGGCCATTGCTGGCGCAGAAGTTACGAGAGCTGGGGTGTGACGTGATCGATGCCCCGGCGTATGATACCCGGCCAAGTAAACGGGTGGCCGGTGATTTTGTGCGTGTGCTGGAGGAAGGGCCAATCGATGTGATCACCTTTACCAGCTCCTCTACCGTGCGCGCATTTATCCAGGCACTACAGGGCGAAACCATCGATTTAAACCAATACATTCACCAAACCCATATCGCCTGTATCGGTCCCATCACCGCTGAAACAGCAAGGAAGATGGACCTAAAAGTTGATGTGATCGCGGAACCGTATACAATCGACGGTCTGATTGAGGCGATTACTCGTCTGCCCAAAAAAACAAAGGAGGAATCACGATGAAGTCCTTTGCTCGCCATCGCCGACTGCGCCAGAATGAAGCGATCCGTCGCATGGTACGGGAACACCATCTCGCACCTCAGGATTTTATTTATCCCATTTTTGTGGTTGAAGGAAGTGGAATTCGCCAGGAAGTCCCTTCCATGCCGGGTGTCTTTCACTTTTCGCTGGATCGGTTGCAGGAAGAGGTGGATCAAGTAGTAGCGCTGGGGATCTCCTCTATTATTTTATTCGGCGTTCCGGAAGTCAAGGATGCCTGCGGCAGTGCCGCTTACGCCGAGGACGGGATTGTGCAGCGCGCCATCCGTCAAGTGAAAGAAAGGCACCCTTCCTTGTATGTAATGGCGGATACCTGTTTGTGTCAATATACCGATCATGGTCATTGCGGAGTGGTGGAACGGGGAGAGATTCACAATGATGAATCCCTTGCTATTCTGGCCCGAACCGCGGTCTCTCAAGCGGAAGCGGGGGCGGATATGATCGCACCTTCCAATATGATGGACGGATTTGTTACCACTATCCGTACAGCTTTGGATGAAGCCGGTAAAGAAAATACCCCCATTTTGTCCTATGCGGTGAAATACGCTTCCGCCTTTTACGGGCCGTTTCGCGATGCTGCCCATTCATCGCCGCAATTTGGGGATCGGCGCACTTATCAGATGGACCCCGCCAATGGACGGGAGGCGTTGTTGGAAGCAGCTTCCGATCTGGATGAGGGGGCGGATATGTTAATGGTGAAACCGGGCATGGCTTATTTGGATATTTTGCAGCGATTGAAAGAACGGTTTGATGTTCCTCTGGCGGCGTACAATGTGAGCGGCGAATACGCCATGGTGAAAGCGGCGGCGGAAAAAGGTTGGGTCGACGAAAAAGGCGTGGTACTAGAGCTGCTGACTGGGATGAAACGCGCTGGAGCTGATCTGATCCTCACCTATCACGCTAAGGATGCGGTTCGCTGGTTAAACGAGTAGAATAAAAGAAGTAGCGTCATTGTGATGCGAAAGGTGGGTATCAATCGCAGGATCAAGGAATCGGGGAGGAACCCAGGTGTCCGAGAACTATACACTGAAAGGGATGTTGGCTGAGTCTGAGCAGCAGCGGTTTACGATTGAATTTGAAGAGGCGGAACTGATTTTGGATATGCCGGGCCCGTATAACCTAAAAAGTTGGTATGTGATGGTGGAAGGGTTGAATGCGGAGTCGGCGGATCGCTTAGATGACTGTTTTTACTACGGAAGTCCTGAATTGATCCTAACGATGGAGACACCGGGAGGAAAAGTATTGAGGGGCGAGGTCCTGATTCAAGTGGTGGCAGTGGGTCCACGGTCAAAAGCCCGCATGAATGGTCGCGGGATGTTGGAGGGAGTAGAAGCTCTCTAACATTACAAGGAAGATATTACATTCGCTTGAGAAGGAGGAAGATTTGGTGGCACGGAACCATGATCGATCCGCCAGCCTGTTTGCCGAAGCGAAACAAGTGATTCCAGGTGGGGTAAATAGCCCGGTGCGCGCATTTAAGAGTGTGGAGATGACCCCGCTCTACATCGAAAGGGGAAACGGCTCCCGCGTTTATGATGTGGATGGCAACGAATATATCGACTATGTTTGTTCCTGGGGTCCGTTGATTTTGGGTCACGCACATCCCGACGTAGTGGAGGCCGTGCGGGAAACCGCCGTCAAGGGAACCAGCTTTGGAGCACCAACACAGCTGGAAACGGAATTGGCTTTGTTGGTGACGGAGCGTATGCCTGCGGTGGAAGTGGTGCGCATGGTGAATTCCGGTACCGAGGCAACCATGAGTGCGCTGCGGTTGGCACGGGCATATACCAAACGGAATAAAATCCTTAAATTTGAAGGTTGTTACCATGGACATTCTGATAGTCTGTTGATTAAAGCAGGCTCCGGTGTGGCGACGTTGGGCCTACCGGACAGTCCTGGTGTTCCGGAAAACACTGGCCAACATACCTTGACTGTCCCTTATAATGATCTGGATAGTGCTCGCGTTGCTTTTCAAAAGTTTGGTCACGATATCGCGGCGGTGATTGTGGAGCCGGTAGCAGGCAATATGGGTGTCGTTCCGCCTGTTCCCGATTTTCTGGAGGGATTGCGACGTCTGACGGAACACTATGGATCACTTCTCATCTTTGATGAAGTGATGACTGGCTTCCGGGTGGGCTACTATTCGGCCCAAGGTTTATACCAGATCCAACCGGACTTGACGACGATGGGGAAAGTGATCGGTGGCGGGTTGCCTGTGGGCGCCTATGGCGGCCGACGGGAGATTATGGAGTTGGTAGCTCCTTCCGGCCCTGTCTATCAGGCGGGAACGTTGTCGGGAAATCCATTGGCGATGGCGGCGGGTGTGATGACGCTGACACAAATGGATCAAGCTAAGTATGAACTCCTGGAGGTGCGGGCCTCTCGACTGGAACAAGGCTTACGGGAGAATGCGGAAGCAGCGGGAATTCCCTACCATATCAACCGGGTAGGTTCCATGGTCTGCCTCTTTTTCACCGGAGAGAAAGTGAGCAGCTATGAGCAGGCAAAGCAGTCGGATCAACGCCGTTTTGCTGCTTATTTCCGCCATATGCTCGATCAAGGGATCTCCTTGCCCCCGTCCCAATTTGAAGGAATGTTTGTCTCCACCGCTCATAGCGAAGATGATATTGAGCGCACTTTGGAAGCGAATCGCCACGCCTTGGCCCAACTGTGAGGATAGCATCATAAAAAAGCGACCCGTCCTTGAAGGACGGGCTTTTTTGTAGGCACCTTCTCTCGTCTACCCAACCATCGGTTCTCTGTTACTACAGGATTTATAACCCCCTTCACCGGACAGGGTATATCCGTCCAGCGCCCGCATATAGTTACAGTACAGTCGTAAACCTGTGGCTTTCGTCCACCCGTCTCCCTTCCCGGGTGGGAGGCGGGGCCAGGAGGAAGTTCATCGGTTTCTTCGTCAATCTTGTCCTGAGGGGGGATTGTTTTGGCGGGGAGCAAGGTTAACCAGCTCCGCTTCGACATATCGGAAAAGGTTCGGCTCCATCCCCAACAACCGGGGATCGGCACCCTCCTGGAACTGGACCTCTACCCGGATGTCGAAATCGAAGATCAAGAAACTCATCTGAAAATCCAGGGTTACCTTCGTCTCAACGGTACGTATCAGCCTGAACAAGAGTTTGACACTCACCCGAATGGAAGTGAGGAGCCACAAGAGGAGCAAAGAGACACCCAACCGGCAGAGATTGCTTATGTGATTCCGGTGGAGATTACCCTTCCCACGGAGCGGGTCGATTTAGAAAATATCGCTTCTGAAATTGAATCGTTTGACTACAAAGTGTTGTCGCCCTTTGAATTGCAGATTGAGGCGTTGTTGACCATCGACGGATTTATTCAGGAGACAGAGGAGAAAGTGGAGGAGGAACCGCTTGAAACGGTTCCCTCACAGGTAGCCACATTTACCGTTCCCTCGGAGGGAGAAATCCAATGGGATCAAGACTCCATCGGGGACTACAAGGGAGAGCAGGATGAGTATGAGTTTGTTCATGTGGCCCGACTTGAAGAAGAATCACCGGAAGAGGCAGAACTGAGCAATCAAGAAGAAGATGTTCCGGCTGAACCGGAATCTTTTCATGAACAGGATGACACCGAAACGCAAGAAGAGAAGAAAGTGGAGCCAGCTCCGGAAGAAGCTGACGGGCAGGTGGAAAAGATCGGGGAGGAAGAAGGGGATGCAGACGCTCCTCCTGTCCACTTTCATCCCTTCCAACCGAAACAGGATCGGCAGGAGGTTCTTCCCTTTCCTCGACCGTTGCGGATGCCTCAAGTTGGTGAGTTTGACCTACAGCAATTGGAAATCGACGAGCGAACTCGCTTTGGAATTGAGCGGATGTTTGAAGAGACGGAGGATCATACACCGCAGCAGGAGGAGCCTTCCGCTGAATCGGATGATTACACGGATGATTACGGCACCGAGGACGCACAAGAGGAGGAGAAGAATAAGAATTCCAATCTTGAATGGGCCCAATGGATACTAAACGAAGAACAAGACCGTTTTGTCAAGCTGCGTATGGTGATCGTCCACAAAAATGATTCCATCGATTCCCTGTCGGATCGATATAAGATCCCGGCCAGCAAGATTGTCCACCTTAATCGCTTAGAGTCCGAAGTGTTGGAAGAAGGCCAAGTTGTTTATATTCCGTCCAAATGATAAAAAACCGCCGCGTTTTAGACGTGGCGGTAGTCCATTTTTCAGGAAGGGGATGGAACGGTGAAATTAGATGCCCAGCGCGACGGACCTGTTATACAAGAAGTGATGCGGCGGTTCGGTTGGTCTCCCCGCCAGGTGGGGATGGTACGGGGCGTGATCAAGGTACATGATGGGGACGACATATTTGCACTGAAGAAGACATCATTGCGCAATGAAGAGATGAAACGAATCCAAAGGATCTTACAAGAGGTATCCGCGAAAAATTATCTTTACCTGCTTCCTTTTATAAAAACGATGGACGGGGAGCCAGGGGTGGAGACGGATGTCGGCTATTGGATTGCGCAAACATGGTATGGTGAAGCGGCGAAAAAGGGAGACGAGGTGCCGGCAGCCGATGTGATTCGCAGCTTAGCACAGTTTCATCGTCTCTCCTTGCCGTTGGCTGCCGGTAAAAAGGAAGAACGACGCCGTTTAAGCTTAGCGGAGGTCAAACGGCGGCGATCTTTTACGGAGCGGTTGGAAGAATGGGCATCTGTCGCTAGGGAGCGGGAATTTCCATCGCCCTTTGATAAAGCATTTTTAACCCATCTTCCCTTTGTCAATAAAGCGTTGTCGTTTTCCGTACAAGGGATGGAAAAATACATTCAAGCAGAGAACGGTGAAGCTCCCCGTTACACCTGGGCGCACGGTCAGGTCCATCCCCGCAATCTGGTTGTGGATGACAAAGAATGGCGCTGGATTGATTGGGATCATGCGGGAGTGGATAGTCCCGTTGTGGATGTGGCCAACTTTTTGCGCCGTTTTATCCCCATGGATGGGGATGAGGTGATGGATCCCTTTGCACTGTTGGCGGAATACGAAGACGAATTTCCTCTCAATGGAAAGGAAAAACGCCTTTTATCCTTGCACCTATCCTTTCCCGAACGGCCGTTGCGCTTGATTGAGCAGTATTATCGCGGCTGGCGCAATGACGAAGGGACATTGGTCCGGTCATTGGAGGAAGAAGTGGATCGGCTACAGCTGTTCCAAGATTGGGTGCGAAAAAACTGGACAAAAAAAGCGGTTACAAAAAAGAAGACAAAAGCGTTGGCCGGAGTGCGAGCGGCTAAAAGTCATTCCCATTAAAACGAAAGCGGTTATTCTCAATCGGAGAGAACGTCCCACCTCTATCGAGGAAGGGACGTTTTTTGTGTTACCATTATTGCCGCTGTTTAAGCCACATTCCCATGATTTTGACAGGAGCAAACAAGAGAGCGGACCAGCACAGCGCAACAATCAAATCCATGTTCCCCACCTCTAATTTCCCGATGCAAAAAATGTTTCCTTTAACCAAATTATATGCTCGATACCATTGCTTGGTTCTTCTTGCCATTGATTCGGTCTTTCAGCCTATTTCGTCCTTAGGCGAGTGGTAAAGGAGGAAAAGGGGTGGACAAGAGGCGACAAAAATCGCACAATAGTCATGAGACAGATGGAGAACGCCAGATGGGGGGATGGTTTTTGACTGTGGTAAAATCGACTGTCCGAAGTATGTATCGTGGTTTATTGATGATATTGATCCTCAGCTTCCTTTTGCTGAGTACGGTCTTATTACTGGCTTTTTTGGCTGATCCGCAATTGATGTGGGATAGCGTTCGCAAAGCCTTTGGCATGTAGGATACCTGAACTTATACATGGATTGGAGGGAGTGGGCATTCGTGTTCGCTCCTTTTTTGCTGGGATATTTGACGTCAACGGCGCAGCGGGGTACAATAGAAAGCAAAATTGATTTGTGCAAAAGAGCGATGACAGGGAGAGTAGACGAATACCCGCTTGTTGTAGAGAGAAGGCCCTCGGCTGCAAGGTCTTCCGGCGGTTTCGTTGAAGGTCACCCTGGAGCTGTCCGCCTGAAACGGGAGTAGGGCGGACCGGGCCCGTCGTTACGGGATTGAGTGCATCGGCGGGCTTATATACGGCCCCATGATGAATAAAGGTGGTACCGCGGAGTCTTCCGTCCTTTTCGGACGAGGGCTTTTTTTATTTGCTGAAGGAGGATGTCCATGGCAACGGAACCGACAAAGATGCCTTCTGCGTACAATCCGCAGGAGGCGGAGAAGAAATGGTACAGTTATTGGTTAGAGGGTGGCTTTTTTCAAGCAGGGAAGGATCCGCAGAAAAAACCGTATACGATTGTCATTCCGCCGCCCAATGTAACCGGCAATCTGCATATGGGCCACGCCTTAAACAACACCCTGCAAGATGTACTGATCCGCTGGAAACGGATGGCGGGTTATGATGCCTTGTGGCTGCCGGGAATGGATCATGCCGGTATCGCCACCCAATCCAAGGTGGAAGCCCGTTTGCGCGAAGAAGGGTTGAACCGGCATGAGCTGGGGCGGGAGAAGTTTTTGCAACAAGTGTGGGAGTGGAAAGAGCACTACGCTTCCGTTATTCATCAGCAATGGCGGAATATCGGTGTATCGGTTGACTATTCCCGGGAGCGGTTTACCCTGGATGAGGGGCTATCCCAGGCGGTGCGGGAAGTGTTTGTACGCCTGTATGAGAAAGGCTTGATTTACCGCGGCAAGTATATTATCAACTGGGATCCACAAGCGCGCACCGCTCTCTCCGATATTGAAGTGATCTACAAAGAAGTAGATGGCAAACTTTATCATATGGAGTATCCCCTTAAAGACGGAAGCGGCCATATTCGTGTGGCGACCACCCGGCCGGAGACGATGTTGGGGGATACGGCCGTGGCGGTTCATCCGCAAGATGAACGTTATCGTCACCTGGTGGGTAAAAAAGTGGTGTTACCCATCATAGGACGGGAGATTCCGATTGTGGCGGATGAACATGTGGATCCGGAGTTTGGCAGTGGAGCCGTTAAGATTACGCCGGCGCACGATCCCAACGACTTTGAGATTGGGGAGCGTCATCAGCTGCCGCAGATCCTGGTGATGGATGAAACGGGGACCATGAATGAACAAGCAGGTCCCTATCAAGGATTGGATCGATTTGAGTGTCGCAAACGGATCGTAAAAGATCTGCAGGAAGCAGGTACCTTGGTTGAGGTGGAGACCCACGTTCACTCCGTCGGCCACAGCGAGCGTACCGGTGCCGTGGTAGAACCGTATCTGTCGACGCAATGGTTTGTCAAGATGAAGCCATTGGCGGAGCGGGCAATTACGGATACCCGTTCCGGAGAAGGGGTCCGCTTTGTCCCGGATCGATTTGAAAAAACGTATCTGCACTGGATCGAAAACATTCGCGATTGGTGTATTTCGCGACAGCTGTGGTGGGGACATCGCATTCCCGCTTGGTATTGCGACGACTGTGGCGCCGTCACTGTCGATCGCCACGATCCCACCACATGTTCACAATGTGGAAGCAGCCGTCTTGCCCAGGACGAAGATGTGCTGGATACCTGGTTTAGCTCTGCCCTATGGCCTTTTTCCACCTTGGGCTGGCCGGATGATACAGCGGATCTGAAGCGGTATTACCCGACGGATGTGTTGGTCACCGGCTACGATATCATTTATTTCTGGGTGGCTCGTATGATTTTTACCGCCTTGGAGTTTATCGATGAGAAGCCGTATCAAGATGTATTGATCACCGGGTTGGTACGGGATGCCGAGGGGCGGAAAATGTCCAAATCCCTGGGTAACGGCGTCGATCCGATGGAAGTGATCGATAAATATGGAACCGATGCCATGCGCTTTATGCTGATGACAGGCTTTACAGCAGGCAACGACCAACGTTTCCGCTGGGAGCGGGTGGAGACGGCCCGTAACTTTGCCAATAAGATTTGGAACGCTTCCCGCTTTGCCCTGATGCATCTGGAGGGTGTTAAGGCGGAGGAATTGGCGTTAAAGGGACCGTTTTCCACGGCGGATCGCTGGATTTTGCATCGACTCAACCAAACAGCGGCTGAAGTGACCCGTCATCTCAATCGTTACGATTTGGGTGAAGCGGGTCAAACGTTATACCGTTTTATCTGGGATGATTTATGTGATTGGTACATCGAATGGGCAAAACTTCCTCTCTATGGTGATGATGCGGAGGCAAAGCGGGTTACTCGGGCAGTGCTGGTGTATGTGTTGGATCAATCCCTGCGGCTGTTGCATCCCTTTATGCCTTTTATCACGGAGGAGATTTGGCAACATCTCCCCACTAAAGGAGAAAGTATCACCGTTGCCGCCTGGCCACAACCGGATGCCGCCTATGAAGCGCCGGAAGCCGTAAAGGAGATGGAGCTTCTCATCGAAGCGATCCGTCTAATTCGCAATATCCGCGCAGAAATGGAGGTCCCGCCGAAAAAGGAAGTGGACTTACTGGTAAAAGGGGAGGAAGCGATTCTCGCCATTTTCCGTCGCAACGAAGCGGCCATTCATCGTCTTAGCGGTGTCGGGCGGATGGAAGCTTCCCCCGATCTCAAACGGCCGGCTCGGGCCATGTCCGCTGTTGTAACCGGAGCGGAACTGTTTCTGCCTTTGGAAGGCTTGATCGATGTCGAACAGACGATTACCAGGCTGAAAGCGGAATGGAACAAGTGGGACAAAGAAGTGAAACGGGTGGAAGGAAAACTGGCCAATGCTAAATTCGTCGAGAAAGCACCCGCCCATATCGTAGAAGAAGAGCGGAAAAAAGGAGAAGAATATCGGGAAAAACGGGAAAAAGTAGCGGCACGACTGGCGGAGCTTCAAAAAAGTGAATGATGGAAGCAGACAGGGATTCCTGTCTGTTCCCTCTTTTTTTGTTATGATAAAAGAGGCGTTTGCTTGATGGTTAAAAGAAAGGAACGAACAAGATGGCTGACGCAACGTTGTTTAAAACGGCAGCAGACGTGCTGCAATGGATGGAAACGGGCTGCTCTCCCGGAATCCATCCGGGTTTATCCCGTATGGAATGGATATTGGAACGAACGGGTCATCCGGAACGTCGGTTAAAAGTGATTCATGTGGCTGGCACCAACGGCAAAGGCTCCACAGCGGCGATGATCGCTTCGGTATTACAGCGGGCCGGCTATCCGACCGGGATGTTTATTTCCCCATACCTTCATCATTGGAGCGAACGGATTCAGATGGACGGGGAGCCGATAGCGGAAGCATCGTTTGTACACTGGGCCAACACGCTTGTTCCGTTGATCGACGAGATGGAAGAGGCGGGGGTGGGTCGTCCGACACCGTTTGAGTTTTGGACCTTGGTGGCGATCCATTATTTTGCCAAAGAGGCCGTTCCTTGGTTTGTCGTATTGGAGACAGGAATGGGAGGCCGTTATGATTCCACGAATGTAGTGCATCCATTGGTATCGGTGATTACGACAGTGGCAAAAGATCACCAGGAATTTTTGGGAGAGACGATTGGCCAGATTGCTGCGGAAAAGGCGGGCATTATCAAGGCGGGTACACCGGTTGTGACTGCCGTTGATGAGGTTGAAGCACGTCGAGTGATCATCGATACGGCCACAGAAAAGCAAAGCCGTCTTTACTTGGCGGGACAAGATTTCCATGGAATCCCAAGGGGGAGTCGGGACAGCGGTGAAACATTTGATTTTACAGGTCCGTTTCGGGAGCTGAAGGGGTTGATGACGCCGCTCTGTGGAAAACATCAGGTACAAAACGGGGCAACCGCCTTGATGACACTGGAGTTGTTGCGCCAATATTATGCGTCGGTGATGACCGATACCGATATCCGGGAAGGGTTGGCGGCGACAAACTGGCCCGGTCGCTTAGAAACAGTGAGCCACCATCCACGGGTATTACTGGATTGCGCGCACAATCCGGGAGCGGCAACAGCGTTGGCACAAGCCCTCGCTCCATATACATATGAACGACTCCATCTGTTGGTCGCCGTGTTGGAGGATAAAGACGCCACCGGTATTCTTTATCCGCTTCTTTCCCTGGCGGATACCGTGACCGTCACACAGGTGGATCATCCCCGCGCCATGTCCGGCAACCGGTTGGGTAGGCTGGTGGAACAGGTGCGTCCAGACATTGTACCCACACAGGTACCTTATCCCGATCAGGCATTGGAGACGCTGCAAGTGAAGGCGGGAAAAGGTGATCTGATTTTGGTAACCGGCAGTCTATTCTTGGTGTCGGAAGTGCGACGGTTATTTACTTAAAGGCAAGACCCGATAGCAGCCATTTTATTGTTTTTGAAAGCAGGTGAACGGATTGATTCAGAAGAACGAACATATTCATTTTATTGGAATTGGTGGATACGGCATGAGTGCCATCGCGCGGGTGTTGTTGGAGATGGGGTACCGTGTGACGGGATCAGATGTCTCCTCCAACAAACTGACAGAGGCGTTAGTGGAAAAAGGGGCAGAGATTTATCTGGGGCATGATGGTGCCCTTGTGAATCACGCTGATCGTGTGGTGTACTCCTCCAGCATTCCTGAACATAATGTGGAGCGGAAAGCGGCACGGGAACAAGGAATTCCGGTATACCACCGTTCCCAGATGTTAGCGTTGCTGTTGAATGATAAAAAAGGGGTAGCTGTTGCCGGTGCCCACGGGAAAACCACCACTTCATCCATGATCGCTCAGACAATGGAAGAAGGAGCGGTTGATCCGTCTTATATCATCGGCGGAGAAGTGGTCAGCTTAGGCAGTAATGCGAAAGCGGGGTCCAGCGACTGGGTTGTGGCTGAGGCGGATGAGAGCGATGGCACCTTCCTGGAATATTTCCCTCATATCGCTGTTGTCACCAATATTGAGCCGGATCACTTGGAAAATTATGAAGGGGATTTTGAGAATTTAAAACAAGCTTACCGTCAATTTCTTCATCAGGTGAAAACGGACGGCGTGGCGGTTTTGGGCTGGGACGATGCTTATGTACGGGAAATTGCCAGTGATTGCAATGCTCGCGTGGTCACATATGCATTGGACTGTCCTGCTGATGTGACGGCGACGGATATTCGGCAACATCTAAATACACTTACGTTTACCGTACATGCCTATGGAAAAGAGCTGGGGGAGATGACGATCCATGTACCCGGACGTCACAACGTAGCAAACGCTTTGGCGACGACGGCTGTCTGTTTAGAAGCGGGTATGCCCTTTTCCGCGATTGCGGAAGGAATGGTGCGCTTTCGTGGAGCGAAGCGACGTTTTCAAGTGATCGGGGAAGAGGATGATATTTTAGTGGTGGATGATTACGCCCATCACCCCACTGAGATCCGCGCTACCTTAAACGGCCTAAAAGCGATGAATCGGCGCATTTTGGCTGTCTTCCAACCACAGCGGTATTCCCGTACTCATCTGTTGATGGAGGAATTTAGCCACGCTTTTGCTGAAGCGGATCAACTGGTTATCAGCAGTATTTATTCCCCACCGGGGGAGCCTCCGATTGATGGGGTTTCTTCGGAACGGTTGGTGGAAATGGTGAGACAAAACAGCAACCCCTATGCCCAATTCCGCGATACGAAGGAGGAGGTGGAGGAGTGGCTGTTGGAGCAGGCTCGTCCTGGTGATCTGGTGATTACGATGGGGGCCGGGGATATCTGGCGAGTGGCACATAATCTGGTGCCTGCTTTGCAGAAGCGCAGGAAGAAAGCCAACTTAACTTAATGGGAATAGCCCATCCACCAGATGGGCTCTCCCCTTTTTTTAAGACTTACAGTATAAAGGAAGTTTTCTCCATCCATCCTAATCATACGAAATTGTTGTGGGATGTTTGGTTTATCATGAACAGGGAATTAAAAAACGTTGTATATCAATTTCTAATAAAGGTGGGTTTTTGTGAAAGTATCAAAAAGCGTATTTGGAAGCTCAGTCATCATTGCGTTGTTGTTTTTGATTTGGGGAGCGTTGATGCCGGATCAGTTGGAGAAGAGTGCAAGCGCTGTTCAAGGCTTCTTACAAACCAAATTCGGCTGGTTTTACTTGTTGGCAGCTACGGGTATATTGGTTTTTATCGTCACTCTGGTGTTTACTCGTTTTGGGAACATTAAATTGGGTAAGGACGATGAGGAGCCGGAGTATCCTTTTATCACCTGGTTTGCCATGTTGTTTAGTGCTGGTATGGGAATCGGTCTGGTGTTTTGGGGAGTGGCGGAGCCGTTGAGTCATTTTGCCAGCCCTCCCACTGGTGAAGGGGGGACACAGCAGGATGCGGTCAATTCACTGCGCTATACCTTATTCCATTGGGGATTCCATCCTTGGGCTATTTATACATTAATCGCGTTGGCTTTGGCATATTTTAAGTTCCGTAAGGATGCCCCCGGATTGATCAGTTCTACTTTTTACCCCCTTCTAGGCGAACGGGTAAACGGTCCGATTGGAAAGACGATCGATGTCCTGGCCGTATTTGCTACGGTGTTTGGAGTGGCAACCTCCCTTGGCCTCGGCGCAGCCCAAATTGCTGCAGGTGCCTCTTTCCTGTTTGCTCCGATTGAAAACACGGTATCCACGCAGTTGGTGATTATCGCGATCGTGACGGTATTGTTCATGATCTCTGCATGGTCGGGCTTAAATAAAGGCATTATGTATCTCAGCAACATAAACATTGTTTTGGCTGTCGCGCTGTTGCTATTTTTGATCATTACGGGTCCTACCTTATTTATGGCTAACCTTTTTACCACAACACTGGGAGGGTATTTGCAGCAACTGGTACAGATGAGCTTGCAGATCACTCCTTTTGAAAACACCCAACGAGCTGCTTGGACTCAGGACTGGACCATCTTTTATTGGGCGTGGTGGATCTCCTGGTCGCCGTTTGTGGGAACGTTTATTGCACGGGTTTCCCGTGGTCGTACCATCCGGGAATTTATTCTCGGTGTATTGGCGGTACCCACACTGTTTAGCGCAATCTGGTTTTCCGCTATGGGTGGGGCCGGATTGCACGCAGATATGTTTGACAATGCCGGTCTTGTTGAAACCATGGGCAACCTGGGAACAGAAGTAGCGTTGTTCAGCTTGTTTGAAACCTTGCCGCTGGGAACGATCCTTTCCCTATTGGCGATTCTCTTGATCAGCACATTCTTCATCACATCGGCAGATTCCGCCACTTTTGTATTGGGGATGCAGACTACCAACGGCAGTCTTAATCCGCCCAATTCCGTTAAGCTGACCTGGGGCTTCATTCAGTCTGCGGCAGCGGCAGTTCTACTGATTTCCGGTGGTTTGTCTGGTTTACAGACAGCTGCTATTATCGCTGCTTTTCCCTTCACCTTTGTATTAATCGGCATGGGAGTTTCCCTCTTCGTCTCCTTAAAAAAGGAGAAAAAAGCTCCTAAACGTGCAAAAGCGGTATGATCGCTCAAAAAAAGCCGTTCACCCGGTATTGTCCGGGGAACGGCTTTTTTTGATGGAACAAGTTAAAACCGCAACCTTTTGTGACAGCCTCTGTGTAGACGTTTCATCGGAGGGGTGGTTGGTTTACACTGAGAGACGAAGGTGATTTCGAATTCCTTATTTGGGGATGACAAACATGGTTAAATGGATGGACAGACGGATAGAAGTAGTGGTGCTTCTGTTGATTTTGACTGTTTTTATGGCCGCTTGCACGGGCACAAACGAGCAGGGACAGCCACAGGACGAACAGCAAACGGAACAAGCAGAGCCGCTCAATTGGGAAGTGCCGCCATTTGCGGCGGTGGATCAGAATGGAACAGAAGTTACGCTGGAAGACCTAAAAGGGAAGGTATGGCTAGCGGACTTTATTTTTACCCGGTGCCCTGATGTCTGCCCACCGATGACGGCTAATATGACCAACGTGCAGCAGGAACTGAAGGAACAGGGAGTAGATGTGGAGATTATCTCCTTTAGTGTTGATCCTGAGCATGATCAGCCGGAGATGCTGAAAAAATTTGCCGGGAACTATGATCTCAGCCTTGACAACTGGCGTTTTTTAAGCGGTTATGATCAGGAGACGATTGAATCTTTCGCCCGGGAAGGCTTTAAAGGGGATATCAAACGGGTGCAAGATGAAGAGGACAAACCGCTTCAAATCAATCATCCGGTTTCCTTCTTTCTTGTCAACCCCGAGGGGAAGGTATATGAACGATATGATGGGATGGATCCGGATATCGATCAAATGGTAAAGGATATTCGGGAAATCTCGTCCTGAATTTTTATGTCATTTAAATGGCCGAACTTCACTCCATCAATCACTAACAGCAGTTCCATCGCTTTAATCGATAAAAACCAGTTCTCCATTGGGGAGAAGCTGGTTTTTATCGTTGAGAGAGAAATTAACGGATGGCACCTTAGCGTGAGGTGGGAACCACTTTGCGCCTTCGGTTTTGGCGGGGGATGCGCCACAAGGCGAAGACGGTGGCGAAGATCCAACCGCCGACTAGCAGCAGTAGTAACAGGGGGAAGGGATCGGTCCAAGTTGCTGCGGGCAGCAGCAGTGTCACGGTACTCTCCACTAAGAGAATCCCCCACACCAGCCGGGATAAGTCCCCGGTTTTTTGCTGTTCAGGCAAGGGATATAACCGAAACCAGGGCTGGAAGCGGTGAATACGCCGGATCCAGGGGAGTTGAACAGCTGTCATCCACAACCCCAGGAAATAAAGGCAGACTGCCAACAGGGGGAGCGATTCCGTCAACACCAAGGCGATTCCAGTCATAATGGTGAGTCGGAGCGTGACACCAAATGGTTCGCGGTAGCGTAGAAAGGTTCGCTGATAGAGATAGAAGTAGGTATTTTCCCGGCGTCGGGCAGGAAAGCGGTTGAGCCACTGCCATCCCCGGCGGATCCGGACCTCATTTCCCACCTGCGGAACATCGATAAATTGGCTGGCGAGACGATAATAGCGGGCAACAGTGGCCGACTCCTCCGCTACCAGTCGCTGCCATGAAAAGTAGCCCCGCGGCGGTTGACGCCGTCGCTGATAGGCGATTAGAAGTCCGATCCACACAAGGGTGACCAGCAACGGGAGACCAAAAAATTGGCCATGGAACAGCCAGATAGTGATGAAAGCATTGGTTCCCCACCGGATTACAGAATCGGTCCAATGGGGCCGTTCTGCAAGCAATTCATGGAAACGCAGCCACAGGTTAAACACTTTAAATGTGAGCAACACGACGACTGCCATCACCCAGGCGACTCCATCTCCCAATCGTTGAATAAACAGGGGTGATAACACGATCATCCATGCCAGCACAATCAGACACTGGATGATTGCATTGTAGGTAAATGCCCGCTGCATATACCGACTGACAGTGGAGGGATCTGGAGCCAGGAAGAATGGATCAGCTGGCTGAAAATAGGTGCGAAAGCGGATAAAGGACAGCACCGCGGTCAAAATGGCTGCTAACACCCATGCTACCGGAAAGTCGGGGGGAAGCCATTCTTGCAGCAGTTTGCGGTATAAAACGAGAAGCAGAATGGCGAACAGCGCCGGAAAAAGGTTAAGTGTGCGTGCAATGGCGATGGCGTAGCGGCTCCCTTTTTGATAGGCCGCTTTGCGGCGATGTTGAAACAGTTGATTGAAATCCTTCATGCGCGTTCCCCTTTGACCGTGTGCACAAATAACTCGTCCAAGCTGGCATGGGGAAGCCCGGCTTGTGTTCGCATCGCCTCCAGAGTGCCGTTGAGGGCGATCCGCCCCTCCTTTAGCAATACAAATCGTTGTGCGTGTTTTTCTGCTGTCGCCAACACATGGGTAGACAAAAGGATAGCCGTTCCTTCCCGCTTTAGAGTTGTCAATTGTTCCAACAGCGAATGAATCGCCAAGGGGTCCAGTCCCACAAAGGGTTCATCCACGATCAAGAGGGAAGGGCGTACCAGGAGAGCACACAGGATCATTACTTTTTGCCGCATCCCTTTGGAGAAGGTGCTGGGATACCACTGGCGTCGCTTGGCCATCTGAAACTCTTCCAACAGCGCCTCCATGCGTTGGCGCCATTCGGAATCCAAGTGGTAGGCCATTGCCGTTAGCTCCAGATGTTCCTCCAAAGTAAGTTCAGGATAGAGATAAGGTGTTTCCGCGATATATGCGATTTCTCGCCGAAAACCCATCGGGTTCTCTGCCATGCTCTTGCCCTGGAAGGTGATAGCGCCCGAGTGGGGGCGCAGATATCCGAGAATATGTTTAATGGTGGTGCTTTTGCCTGCACCGTTTAAACCGATCAGTCCGACCATCTCGCCGGGCTTCACAGTGAAGTCGATATCAAAGATCACAGGTTGGTGGGGGGCATAACCACCCGTCAAATCTTGCACCTTCAGCAAAAACATTCCCTCGCTTCCGTTCCGGTTTTCGTGCCGTCCTTGTCATCTTAGCCCAGGTGAGGGCCACTGTCCAGGTTGGCGGGTGGCTATTTTTTGCTTCTGCTTGCGAGTGTCCGCCCATATGGTGTTGATGAGGAGGGAAGGCCATGGATCAGTGGGGGATGGGCGCTGTGCAGGCGGCACGGGAACGGTTGTTGGATGAGGTACTACCCAAACAGCGTCAGGACGGAGGTTGGGTGTTTCCCTTTGAGACGACTGCACCGATGACGGATTCGTATACCTTGCTATTGATGGAAGTGTTGGGTTGGCGGGAGGAAAGGCTGCGCGCGGGACTGGTGGAGCGAATTCGCTCCCATATCGATGGAGATGGAGGGTGGCGCGTATACGTCGATGAGCCGTTACCCAATCTTACTGCCACGGTGGAAGCGGCGGTAGCGCTGATGGCGACTGGAGAGGAGTCACCGCAGGGGCCGTTGGTGCAGCGGGCGCGGGAAATTGTCCGTTCCCAGGGAGGGATCGGAAAAGCAGGTTCACTGACCAAGGTGATGTTAAGTTTGGTGGGGTTGTTGGATTGGCGTCACATCCCACGGCTACCTTTAAAATTTATGTTGCTGCCGTGGTGGTTTCCCATCAATTTCTTTGATCTGGTCGGCTTTGCCCGTTGTCACTTGGCCCCGATCATGGTTACTTCTCATCTGCGCGTGGTTCGTCGCCTTCCCCGAGGACTGCATGAGTTGAGCGGGTGGGGGGAGCCGACAACCGCTACGGAACAGGTACAAACATTGCGGCGACAAATTTATAAAGCCCTGCCGCCGGAGCTTTCTGGCAGCGCGGGGAATCGGTTGGCATTGGCCAAGGCAGTTACCTTTATGCGAAACCGTACCGAAGTGGACGGAACCTTGTACAGTTTTTTAACTGGTACCGTTTTGATGGTGTTTGCCTGGTTGGGGTTGGGTTTGTCTCCTTCCCACCCCTGGATCGTTCAGGCGATACGGGGATTGCGGCCGTTTGCCATTACGGTCCCTGAGGGGATTCATATGCAAGAGACGACATCGGTAGTATGGGATACGGCTCTACTGATGGATGCGATGGGCGAAGCGGGTCTGTCTCCGGACGATGCGGCGATGACTCGCGGGCGAAAATATCTGTTGTCGCGGCAACAGCAGCGCTTGGGTGACTGGGCGATAAAAAATCCGGGCATTCCCGCAGGGGGATGGGGCTTTTCCGATATCAATACGATCAACCCTGATGTTGACGATACTTCCGCCAGCTTGCGCGTGTTGGCTGCCAGTCTTACTGTGGACCCCACGAGTAAAGGACCATGGGAACGGGGAGCACGCTGGTTGGCCAGTATGCAAAACCGGGATGGTGGTTGGCCTGCATTTGAAAAGAATACGGATAAACGTTGGCCGCGCCTATTGTTGCCGTCAGATCTGCAACCGGGGGCAACCGATCCCTCCACTCCTGATCTAACCGGGCGGACCCTCGCTTTTTTTGGTCGGTTTCGCGGATGGAGAGTGGGGCAGCCAGCGGTTGAGCAAGCGATTCGGTTTTTGGAGCGGGAACAGCGGCCGGAGGGGTGTTGGTTTGGCCGTTGGGGAATTACCTATCTCTACGGAACTTGGGCCGCATTAACCGGAATGGCCGCTGTCGGTTGCCCTGTCACCCATCCGGCGGTATCCAAGGGAGTCAAGTGGTTGATAACGGTGCAACAATCGGATGGAGGATGGGGAGAATCTTGTCGCAGCGATCAGGAAGGAAGATATATTCCACTACAATGGAGCACGCCATCGCAAACAGCATGGGCGTTGGACGCATTGATCGCCTACCATGACCGACCCATCGCCCCCATTCGCGCTGGGGTTCAACGTTTGGTAGAAATGGTGGAAGAAAAGGGGGAGCATACCACTTATCCCACTGGAGCTGGTTTGGCGGGGCACGTTTATTTTCATTATCACAGTTATCGTTATGTCTGGCCCTTGGCGGTGCTGGGTCGATATGAAAAAAAATACGGATCATAAGTCTGATCCATCCACTCTCCAAAATCAGTATAATGGTAGTTGAAGGGATAGATGGAGGTGAATGGTTTTTGTGGATGGGGATCACGGTGGCGACGGCTGTAGCTGGATGGTGGATGGGGCGCTGGTTGCCGTTGGTTGGAGGGTGGTTTTTGCGGGAATCGGTGCTCACCTCGCAGGAACGTCGCCAGGGGGAAATGGTGGGGAAAATCGGTGTCTCCTCAGGGGCGGTTGCGATGGTTTGGTGGGCGACAGAGCCGGGGGAGTGGTTATTGGGACTCACCTTTCTCTTCTTTTTGTTACTGGTGGTGTGGACCGATTGGATGAGAGGGGTGATCCCTGATCGCTTAAATGGGGTTGGGGCTGTTGTTTTTTTGTGTGTACAAGGGATTCGCGGTGAGGAATTGCTGTCGTTGTTGATGGCTGCCATCGCCGGATTCATTCTGTTGGGACTGATTTCTTTGTTAAGTGGTGGGGGCATGGGTGGTGGAGATGTAAAAATGGCAGGTGCTGCCGGTTTTGCCTTAGGGTGGCCCGGATTGGGTGTCGGTTTGGCCTTGGCGATTGTCAGTGGCGGCTTGACGGCATTGTGGCTATGGGGGAGGCGACAGGTGACGGGAAAAACGCCGATTCCCTTCGGCCCACATTTAGCCCTTGGCTTTTTTATCGCTTTTTGGTCAGGGGAAGTGTTGGCGAGTTGGTATCTCTCACTATTGGGAAGATGATGAAAAAGGATCTTTTCTCCATGCGATCGCTCTGACTTTCAGTTCTATATCAAACTAGCAACCCATATAGATGAACTATGGATGAATTGAGAGAAGGAGACGATCATATGGAGAAGAAACGGATTACGATTCGCTTTCATCAGGGGGGACGCTCTCCTACCGTGCAGATCGGGGATCAACAAGCGGATACGGTGTCAAGAGAAGTGAAGGGTGAAGAAGTGACAGGCGCCAAAAAGAAGCTAGACGCGGACAAGCTGGCGGTTCCGACTACCTTAGAAGATAAGAATCCACCCGATGAATCTGATGCTCCATGGGTGTGGGGAATGGAAAGGGAAGAGAGTGTGGAGTGGGGAAAACCTTATTCGTATAAAGGATTACCCGATAAAAAAACGGTGCGATCGGTGATCCTGTCTATTGTAGGGGCGGTGTTGTTGGGGACATTGATGGGTTTTCTGGTACTCTCTCTGTTTTTTTCGAGCGAATCGGATATTTCTACCCGCAGTATCGACTCTCACCTCCCCACTACACCCAATGAAGCGGAACCATCCCAACAGAAGACAGCGGAAAAAGAGGAACAAAAAACCGCTACCCTTAAGCTTCCTGCACTGTCGGGGATCATGGTGCAAGGCGGGACGTATCAGGAAAAAGCAGGAGGCGAACAGGCCGTGCACCAACTGCGAAGTGAAGGCTGGGCTGCAGTCATGTCCGCCGATTCCCCCCATCGATTGTTGCTGGGAATCGGAACGGAAAAAGACGACGCTGCAGCGCTGGCTTCTTTTTATAAGGAAAATGGGCAGACCGTCATCCTGAAAGAGCATCAGGTGAAAGAGACGACACTGTCATTGTCTGAAAAAAATAAGGAAGTGATGGAAGAGAGTATTGCCCCCGTGGTGAAGGAAGGCCATCGGATCTATGCCTTGGTGGCAAAGCGGACCAGTCAAGGTCTCGCCGGCGGTGAGCGTTCATTACAACCGGTGTGGAAAGACGTGGAACAATCCTCAAAAAAGGTTTCATCGCTGGCAAAAGGAATGGAGAACGATCTTCCGCAAAAAGCGCGTGATCCGTTTATCCAAATGATGCAGTCTCTGGATCAGGTCGTACAGAGTGGGCAGGCCAATGTAAACAGCCCGGAAGAGTCCATGTTATGGCAAATTCAGGAAGGATTAATTCGATATGCCCTTGCTTACGAAAAATTTGTGGCTGCTGTCCGATAGAAACCTGGATTGTTTCTTGTTCCGGCATGTCGATTTTGCTAAACTTGAGATATATCGAGCGATGTCCACCCCCCATAGTCCGGCAAGGTGGACGGTGGCCCCGTGGAGTTCGCTGAACTTCTCACAGGGTCTGTTTTTTACACTAATTACCGATCATGAATGAATGATCTTCCCGACTGTGAATGAGTTTAAGGAAAGATTTCTCTTTTTCAATGTGCAAACGGATAGGAGGTCGGGGCCCCCATGCAGCCGGAATTGGTACTCGCTTCCGGGTCTCCGCGACGAAGGGAACTCCTTCGTTCCTTGGGCGTTCCTTTTTCCGTCCATCCCAGTTGGGTGACGGAAGATGTACCCGGTAATCCCTCCCCAGGGGAATTGGTGGAGATCCTTGCTGCCAAAAAAGCGTTGGCGGTGGCTCATACCCGGCATCAAGCCGTGGTGATTGGATCAGATACCGTCGTCTCATTAGAGGGAAAGATTTTGGGAAAACCGGTCGATGAAGAAGATGCCTGCCGTATGTTGGAACGCTTACAGGGGCGGGCGCATCAAGTTTATACGGGTATCGCTCTGGTGGAGATGGATGGGGGAAAAGTTTCACGTCGACTGATCGACCATCGGGTGACCGAAGTGATGGTGCGCAATATGACCACCGACGAAATCCGTTGGTATGTCTCCACCCGGGAACCATTGGATAAAGCTGGGGCATACGGCCTTCAGGGCATCGGCTCCATCTGGGTGGATTGGATCGACGGTTGCTACACCAATGTGGTAGGTTTATCTCTTCCGTTATTGTACGACATGCTCAAACAGCTGGATTACCCGATGATGACCCGGTCATTTTCTCCGGAGCGTAAGGTCTGACCCCACAGTGTGATCAACGAGAGCCTCCTTATGAACCGGAATAACATAAGGAGGCAGTGGAATTGGAACGAGAATCTTTGTTGATCCGCGATGTGCCGGAAGAGGAACGACCGCGGGAGCGTATGCTGCAAGTAGGGCCCCCGTCTTTAGCCAATGCGGAATTGGTGGCGATTTTGTTGCGGACAGGCACTTCTGCTGAGTCTGCGCTCCATCTGGCCAGTCGGATCTTATCCCAAATGGATGGACTAAAAGGATTGGCACAGGCGGATTTACGCGAATTGACGCAAATTCGAGGGATAGGACCGGCCAAAGCGGTTCAACTGTTGGCGGGTATTGAACTGGGACGAAGAGTTTTTCGCGCCGTGCCTGGAGAACGGGTTGCGATTCGATCGCCGCGGGATGCTGCGGAAGCTTGTATGGATGAAATGCGGTATCTTTCCCAGGAACATTTTGTTTGTCTGTTTTTAAACACCAAAAATGTGGTGATTGATAAAAAGTGTATCTATGTCGGTACCTTAAATGCATCGGTCGTCCACCCCAGGGAAGTATTTCGGGAGGCGATCAAAAAAAGCTCCGCTGGTGTCATCTGTATTCACAACCATCCCAGCGGCGATCCCACACCTAGCCGCGAAGACGTTCATGTGACAGAACGCCTGTATGAAGCGGGTCAGTTATTGGGAATTGAACTATTGGATCATATCATTATCGGAGACAACCGATTTTATAGTATGAAAGAAAAAGGGATGTTGCCTGTTTAAATACGAATGACTTGTGCTCCTCAACGAAGGGGCACTGGATCACTACTTTATAAGCAGAAGGGCTGAGCGGGAGATGCGACTTTGGTTTGGAAGCAAAGGGAGCAGCGATGGGGAAACACAGACCATTTTCCAACGTTTTGGAGGATTTACCCGGGATATGGGTATCGATTTGGGTACCGCCAACACTCTGGTATATCTCAAAGGTCACGGCATCGTAGTCCGGGAGCCTTCCGTCGTCGCCCTGGAGACCAGCAGTCAAGATATCATGGCGGTCGGCGAAGAAGCGAAAAGGATGATTGGTCGGACACCAAGCAATATCGTGGCTCGTCGACCGATGAAGGATGGAGTGATCGCCGATTACAATACGACGGCGACGATGTTGGAATATTTTATTAAGAAAGCACAGACGCAACGGGTGTATATTCCACGCCGCCCCAATGTGATGGTTTGTGTTCCATACGGCGTAACGGCTGTAGAGAAGCGGGCGGTGGAAGAAGCGACCCGTCAAGCGGGAGCAAAAGAAGCGCACACGATTGAAGAGCCGTTTGCGGCCGCGATCGGTGCCGGTTTACCGGTGTGGGAACCGACGGGCAGTATGGTGGTGGATATCGGTGGCGGGACGACGGAAGTGGCCGTCATCTCACTGGGTGGGATCGTTACTGCTAAATCGTTGCGTGTGGCCGGAGATGAAATGGATGTCGCCATTATCAAATATATTAAGCGCCAGTATAACTTGATGATCGGAGAGCGGACGGCGGAAAACCTGAAGTTGGAGGTTGGGTCGGCCATGTCGGATAACGAAGAGATCACCCGTGATATTCGCGGACGCGATCTAATCTCCGGACTGCCTAAAACCATCCAGATCACCTCAAAAGAGATTGCTGAAGCATTATCGGATACGGTAAGCGCTATTATCGATTCGGTCAAGCTTACATTGGAACAAACGCCTCCTGAATTGGCCGCTGATATCATGGATCGGGGGATTGTCTTAACTGGGGGCGGGGCGTTGCTGCGCAACCTGGATCAGTGTTTATCTGAGGAGACGCAAATGCCGGTGGTGGTAGCGGAAAACGCGCTGGACTGTGTGGCGATCGGAACGGGACAAGCTTTGGAAAACATCCATCTGTTTACCTCTGGCATGGGCTCGTCCAAACCTTCCGGACGACGGCTGTGAGAAGGTGAGCGCCTATGTTTTTCCGATTGTTTGCCAACCGGCGCCTATTTCTATTTTTATTGGCCGTGATTTTGCTGACCGTTGCAGCTGGAATTACCCGTGGCGAGCGTGATCAGGTAACATGGCCGGAAGCAGTGGTCAAAACATCGGTCGCTTGGCTCCAGGGGTTGATCAGCAAACCTACTTTTGCCATGAGCGATTGGTGGAATCAAGCTTCCGAAGCACAAGATCAGCCGAGCGAAAGTGAACTGCAACTACAGGCGGAAATAGAACACCTACAACAGGAGAATAAAGAGCTAAAGGAAGTTGCCGATTATATCGATGACACCGATGTGGATTTGATCACAGCTAAAGTGGTTTCCCGCAGTCCCAACCGTTGGAACAACCGAGTGGTGATCAACCGGGGGACCGCCGACGGAGTGGAGAAAGATATGCCGGTTATTACCCATGAAGGGTTGATTGGACGGGTCCAGGTGGTCACCAAACATATGGCTGATGTTGAGCTGTTGACCGATTCGGACAGCGGTCCTGGAATCGCCGCACATATCCAAACGGGAGATGAAGCGGCCTTTGGCTTAATCGAAGGATATGATGCAAAGAAACAGCGATTGCTCATGAAAAAGATCTCTTCGCAAAAAAAGCTGGAGAAGGGACAACTGGTGATAACATCGGAGATGTCTGATATTTATTCCGGCGGATTGTTGGTGGGTACGGTGGATCAAGTCTCCGCCGGTGATTTTGGGGTAGACCAAATGGTATCCATTAAACCTGCGGCTCGCTTTGAACAACTCGATTTTGTGATGGTGGTTCGGGATCCCCAAAAAATCCAACTGTGGGAACACCAAAAAACGTCAGATGAGCAGCAAACAGAAGATGGAGGGGATTGAATGATGGTAATTTGGTTCCTCATCGGTCTCCTCTCCTTTCTTTTTTTGTTGGAAGGAACTGTTTTTCAGATGTTGGTGCCGCAAGCGTGGGGAAGTCAACTTGTTTGGATTCCGCAGCTGGTCGTAAGCGGTATTATTATCCTTTCATTGTATCGCGGTCGACGGGAAGGGCTTGTGTATGGTTTTAGCTTTGGTTTGCTTCAAGATTTGGTCTATGGTCAAGCGATTGGCATCTATGCCTTTAGTACGGCAGCAGTCGGCTATCTTATCGGTCAAACTTCGCGGCAATTTCTGTCCGGTCCGACTGTAGCCTTGTTGGCTACAGGAGTGGGCCAGTTGTTTCACTTATTGATCAGTTACGCCTGGTTCCGTTTATTCGACCTTACACGGATCGGATGGGAAGAAGCCTTTCTTTATCACATCCTGCCGTCAGCGTTGTTAAATATGGTAGTCGCTTTTCCCATTTATAAGAGCATCCAATGGATTTATCATCGCTATCACCCCCGATCCGTGCTGTTTGATTGAATGCACGGGCCGTCCGTCGTGGGGAAGGAATTGGCGGGTTGGTGTTGAAATCATATTTGAGACGGGGTGAGGAACCATGGGGAAAGTGATGAAGCCGAGAGTAACCATCAAAGGAACGAAAAACGGGCTTCTTTTCCTGTTGAATGAATCACGTCCCTTTTCCGAGATATTAAGCGAATTAAAATATAAATTGGAGAATTCCGCTAGAATCTGGGATGGGCCGGATACACATGTACACATTAAGTTGGGCAGCCGCCAAATCACTCGAGATGAGGAAAGGGAGATCCGACAGCTGTTTGCGATCCGCAAAAATCTGATCATCTCTTCGATTGAAACTGTGGATGGTAAGCCTTACCTTATTGAAGAGAACCAAGGAATCCAACTGCTGACAGGAACGGTGCGTTCCGGGCAAGTGCTGGAGCATCGAGGCGATTTACTACTGTTGGGAGATATTAATCCGGGAGGGTGTGTTCGCTCAACGGGAAGCATCTATGTGCTCGGTTCCCTCCGGGGATTGGCCCATGCCGGCGGAGAGGGGGATGAGCAGGCGATTATTGCTGCTTCCGTCCTGAAGCCGACCCAACTACGGATCGCCAATGTGGTCTCCCGACCGCCGGATGAATGGGATGAGGGAGAGACTGAGGGGATGAACTTCGCTTATTTGCTCAACGGTCAAATCGCCGTCGACCGCATGCATCATCTTAATCGGATTCGCCCTGATCTGGAATGGAAAGAGAGTCGATTCATGAATCGAAGCGGTTAAGGATCGACCCTGGGGGAGGAGGGCAGAGAGTGGGGGAATCCATTGTAATCACTTCCGGCAAGGGCGGTGTCGGCAAATCAACGACATCGGCCAACATTGGAACCGGGTTGGCCTTGGCCGGTAAAAAAGTGTGTCTGGTGGACACCGATATCGGACTGCGAAATCTGGATGTTTTGATGGGTCTGGAGAACCGGATCGTATACGATCTCATTGATGTGGTGGAAAAAAAGTGCGGGGTGAAACAAGCCCTGATCAAGGATAAACGTTGTGAAGAATTGTATTTACTGCCTGCTGCCCAGACCAAAGATAAAACCGCTTTGGACGCACGACAGCTGCGTTGGTTAACAGCGGAACTCAAGGAAACCTTCGATTATGTGATTATCGATTGTCCTGCCGGGATTGAGATGGGATTTAAAAATGCGGTGTCTGGTGCGGACCGCGCCATTGTGGTGACAACGCCGGAGAATGCGGCTATCCGCGATGCAGACCGAGTAATTGGGCTGTTGGAGAAGGAGAAAGTGGGCAGTCCCAAGCTGCTTATCAACCGTCTGCGCACCCAAATGGTAAAAGAAGGCGGGATGATGGACGTCGATGAAGTGGTATCGGTGCTATCGATCGATCTTCTCGGCGTTGTACCTGATGATGAAGAAATCATTCGCAGCGGCAATCGGGGAGAGCCGATTGTTTTACATAACAAGAGCTTAGCAGCCAAGGCTTATCGCAATATTACCCGCCGTATTCAGGGAGAAGTGGTTCCACTCTTGGTATTGGATAAAGAAAAGAAGATCATGGCCAAGATGAAAAAGTGGCTGGGATTTGCGTGAATGAAGTAGGGTCCGGGATACCTATATCCCGGACCCTTTGTACATAGGGACGATTTTCGATGTATGGAAAGAAAATGCTATAATAGCAAAAAAAGAAGTCGGAGTGTTCGTATGGCAAAGACGCAACGCTTGTTTGAGCTGATGATGACGATTAACGCCAAACAAAAGTTTACTGCGCGAGAGTTAGCGCAAGAATTTGGTGTCTCTTACCGGACGATTCTTCGTGATTTAGACGAACTGAGTGCACTAGGGGTGCCTTTATATTCGGAGGTGGGCGCCAACGGCGGTTACTATTTGTTACATGACCGCATGTTGCCGCCCATCTTTTTTAAGGAGTCAGAAGCGGTTGCCATGTTTTTGGCTTACCATTCGCTGCAATTTTTTGGTGCGTTGCCTTTTCAAGCGGAAACGGACATGGCTTTAAAAAAGTTTTACCAGCACTTGCCGGAAGATATCCAAAAGCGTATTGACAGGATGAAAGAACGCGTTGTTTTCTGGAACCCGAGTCGTGTTCAATCATCCGATTATTTAAATGTGATTTTGGAGACGGCCATTGAGCAAGGGGCGACCCTGATTCATTATGACGGTTCTGAGGGGATTTCCGAGAGAACGATCCAACCGATCGGTCTGTACAGCTATAACGGCTTTTGGTACTGCCCAGCCTATTGTTTAAAACGGGAATCCTTTCGCCTGTTTCGAGCCGACCGTATTCAATTTGCAAAACGGGTGTCATCAGAAAAGAAACGGGATTTACCCTATCGTTCCATTCGTGATTGGATCAAATGGTCGGAGCGGGATGTGATAAATCCGGTTCTTTTCAAAGTGGATTTGACGCTGGAAGGGGTCCGCCGTGCAAAATCGGATCTGGACTTAAGGCGGATGATCCGAATACGCGATGATGGAACGGGATGGATCAATACGCAAATTCCGAAAACGGAAATCACTTATTTTGCCGATTTATTATGGGGCTTCGGCACAGACGCGACTATAAAGGAACCTTCTGAAGCGATTCTGCATATTAGACGAAAAATATCAGCGATGGCACGTTTGTATCGCTAATCAATGATACCGATCGAATCGTATCGTTTATTTCTTGAACCATGACAGAATCTGTCATGGTTCAATGTTACATTGAATATGACCCAAACAAGAAAGGATGAAGCATATGGATGCTGTAAACACATTGCGCAACGTGCTTCTGCACGAAATGAAAGTTGGTATTCAGTCGACGGGCAATCTGCTGCAAAAAGTGAAAGCGGAGGATTGGGATTACCGTCCCACTGACAATATGCGCAGTGTAAAAGAATTGGTGTGGCACCTGATATCCATTCCCGAGACCGACCTAACTATTATGCAAGAAAAAAGCCAAGAAGAAGTTGCTGAAATCGAGCGGAAATATGAGCTAGAATCACCGGATCAAATGGTGACGGCGATGAACGAGGGATACCATGCTTTTAAAGCATATATGACTGCGCTATCGGATGATCAATTTTTAAGCAAAGAAACGAAGCCGTTTTATCTGGATAAAGGCATGACACAAGCGAGCTGGCTGATGGAAACCGTTACCCATCTTTTTCACCATCGGGCTCAGCTTTTCAATTACTTGAAGCAACTCAACTATGAGGTAAATATGTACGATCTTTATCCGCAACATCTATGATTTCAAGTTAAATCCGTGGAAAAGGTTCCACGGATTTCTCGTGGGCAAACAGAGGCAAGGGAGAGAGGAGGAGCTGAAAGTTGGCAAAGAGGAGAAAATTGGTTAGGCAGATTAACGAGAACGTACGGGACCACAAGGGTGGCGACAGTGGCGGTTGAATGGAGCGATCCATCTGAGTAACTCCTTTAAGCAGGTGATCAGGGGTTGTGAAAAAAGCCCGCATCAACCAATACGGGCAATAGCAAATAGAGATACTGGTGCTTAGAGGGGACTGCTTGGAATACTTCCCATCGTTGGACGGTGGGACTGTACTATTTTCGTTTTAGCGTCCGACCGCCACCTTTCGTTTTGTAAAAATCGGTTACGCTAGAATTTGACTCCCGCCGGTTCGGCCAACGGGTTGGTTACTTTTCCATATTCCGAGGCATGGGGTCGGTCGCTGTCATCGGCGTATCCGTAATCCAGCATGCGGTTACGATTTAAGCAGAGTTTCGTAAACTGTGGCCGTAAGAGATCAAACAAGGTAAAGCGTTCCTGTAGTTGTGGAAAGCGCTGTTGATAGTGAAGGATGGTTGCCCGAACCTGAGACCAGAAGGCGGTTTCCGGATAGTGGGTATGTGTTTCCAATAAATCGGACAGATAGCGGAAATGGCAGACAAATAGCCCGGTAAAGATAAATTGGCACAAACCTTCCGGCGGTTCGCTCCGCAGCACCGCTTTTAAATCGGGCGATAAATCAGCTAGCTCCGGCAAGGGTTGATCGCTGACATTGACATCGTCGACAAAATCTTTGACGGCCAGACGATGAGGAGCGAAATCTTTCAATACCAATATCGTGTTTTGTCCATGGGGAGAAAAGACGACCCCATACTGGTACAAATAATGTAAAAGCGGTGGTAAGAGAGTGGCAAACAGACGTGAAAGCCATTCTTCCAGTTCCAATCCCGATTTTTCCACCAGCTGTAGGATCAATGGAGTGCCACTACCGTCTTGGTGCAGGAGTGCAGCTAAGGTGATCGGTTTTTCCCCTTCATCCAGATAGGAATAGATGCTTTCCCGCCAGATGCAGCCCAACATTTCCAGATACTGATACGGTGCACCGGGAAGGTTGGCGTAAGCAGGGTGATCCACATTGAGGCTGGCGATTTCTCCCGGCAGGATCACCCGGCATTCCTCATGCAGAAAAGGATCGCGGTGATAGATGTCTTTGATATACTGAGTAATCGCTGGTGCCAATACCGTCCGCTCACTGGGCAGCCCTCGATAGACTAGGGTGTTGAGAATACTCATCGGCAATTTCACATAATGCTTGTTGCGATGAGAGGTATTGACAAAGGTACGGATCGATTGTTGCGGCAGGTATCGGTCTTCTCCCTTTCCCAAGGGGATGATGTTTTTGAGTGCCAGGTCTTCGGCGAACAGCGGAAGGATAAAATGATCCCACTGCCATTCATGGATGGGCATCAACCAATAATCCTCCGGGTTGACTTGTTCATCGAGCAGCTGTTGCCGAAAACGAAACATCGTTTTCTCACCCAGTTCCTGTTGCAACAAACGGTCGCCATCTACTGTGTCAACGGTATGGAATTCCGCCCGCTCCCGTTTGACGGCGATCCAATCCAATTGAATCGGCTGTTGTTGCTCCGGCGCGTAAGCACGATAGTCGCGATAACTAAACCCAATCCGCCCTTTGTTGTAAGTGATCCAGGGATGGCCTTCCATCTCCCCTTCCAATTCGGCGTAATCCAGTTGGGTGAGGTCCGTTTTTTGTTGTTGTTTTTTCGCTAAAATATGGGCGTCTGCCATCAGGGTGTGCTGGTATTCGCGAATCAAGTGCCCTGCTGTCTCAGGGGAAATTTCGATAACCCCCTGAAGATCCAAGAGAAAGCGGATGGGATCGACTGCTGCTTCAGTGCGACCGTTCTCTTCGCGCCGAATCGTCTCCGCAAAGACATGAATGCCGTCAAACATGCGTTTTTCCGCTGTAAAAGAATAGGTGATACCGCCCAGAGGCAAGGTGTATTCCGTTCGTTTTTTATTTGCTTCCGCCGGTTGTGGAAAGATGATTTCTTCATAGGTAAACGCTGCGATCATTTTGGTAAGCAGTTGACGGGAAATGGTTTTCCAACAATCGGGGTTGAAGACGGTGGACAACGAGGGTTCGTTCATTCCATTCATCCTCTCACAGAAATTTTATCGGGGCTGGTTTGTTTGGATCGACCAAATTGTTGAAAGACATTGCGTTCAAAAACAGGGTAGACTTCCCGCCCGGCTAAGGAGTTGATGATGACGGCGTTGCGATGGGCACCTAAGCCCAGATCGGGAGCGCCGACGCCGTGGGTGTGCAGATCGCCGTTTTGGATGTAGATGTGGTTGTCCGTCTTGATGTTTAAATTCAACCGGTAGTCGGCATTGATGATATATCGCTCGTTATCGTCCCACTGAATCAAGGGGCGTAGGTTGGTGATGCAATCCGGAATCCGGTGTGCATAGCCGGTAGCCAGGATCACCACATCTGTCTCATGGAAAAAGAGCTCAGGGTGATCCCGGTGCTGGCATTGGAGTCGATAGCGTCCTTCACCGTCGTCGATGCGCTCAATCGTTTCAATGGCGGTGTGAGACAACAAACGGGCGGGAAGCGGGCGTCCGCCGACGGTTCGTTCATACAGAAGTTCGTAGATGTCGCTGATGGTGGAAGCGCTGATTCCTTTGTAAAGCAGATCCTGTTTGGCCAACGTGGTATCCCGTTGTTGTTGTGTCAGCGAGTGAAAATGGCGGATATAATCCGGTGAAAAATGTTCCAATCCCAATTTGGAGTACTCCATTGGGAAAAAGCCGGGAGAGCGGGTAAACCAGTCGAGGCGATAGCCGTGCTCTTCCTGCTGCTGTAACAAGGTGTAAAAGACTTCGGCGGCGCTCTGGCCGGAGCCGACGACGGTAATAGAGTGAGCCTGTCGACAACGTTCCCAGCGATCCAAAAAATGAGCAGAATGAAACACATCTATCGTGGGCAAATGAGCAAAACGCGGATTTACCTGGGGTACGCTACCGACACCCAGTACCAGATTTCGGGCGCGATAGATGGTGTGGATTTTGGTTTGGATGTTGACCGCTTCTACGCGGTAGTGGCTTTCTTCTCCGGCGTTGATCCATTCGATGTCAACCACTTTTTGTCCAAAGCGGCAGGTGTGTAGCTGTTCTGACACCCAGCGACAATAATGATCATACTCCCGCCTAGGGATGTGGAAGCGCTCCAGGAAGTAAAAGTGGTAGAGACGTCGCTGCTCCTTTAAGTAGTTGATGAAGCTGTATGGGCTGGTGGGATCGGCCATGGTAACCAAGTCGGCTAAAAAGGGAACTTGCAACGTGGTCCCTTCCAGCAACAATCCGGGATGCCAGGAAAAACAGGACTTTTGCTCCAAAAACAAGGCGTCGATCTCCGGAGCCGCTTTTAACATGGCGGCTAGACTTAAGTTAAAAGGGCCGATGCCGACGCCGATCAGATCGAAAACCGTTTCCTGCTCGCGTTGTCGATCAATCATAAGTACCACTCCCTACAAACGTGTCGCGGTAGCAGAACATCAAGGCCGCCCGCTTGTCCGGCAATTGGATTTCCTGTTGAAAACGGAACCCGCACTTGGTAAAGAGATGGATCATTTTGTCGTTGCGGATGTCCGGTTCCGCCACTACTTTTTGTGTCTCTTGATGTTCAAACAGCCAAGCGGTCATCGTTTGCAACAGCGGCAGGGCGTACCCTTTTCCCAGATACGAAGGGGGACCGATTAGGAGGTGGATGCCTTGATCATCGGGATGGACGTCATAGTATTTACCCAGGATGTCGTCTTTGGCCCAATACGTTTCCCAATAACTCATGGGAACACCGTCGAGAGAACCGATGTGCAACGATTGGTGGGTATCGGCCAAAAAGGTTTGCAAATGCTTGCGATAGCGATCCAGTGGAATATTCAAGTCCCAGAAAGGAATCACATGGAATTGGTGCATCCATTGATGAAGTCGTTCCAGATCTCGCTCCAGCTCCACGGGACGAAAGGCGATCCGCTTGCCGATGGTGGGGTGAAAGCGCTCATAGTGACCGCTCATCTCTTCCCTATCAGGGGTTTTCGATTTCAAGGTTGGTCACCGCTCCTTTCAAAAGAGGGTTGTTGATGGGGACGTAGACGGACTGGCTTTCCATCGGTCCGATCAGTTCATCCATCTCATACAGCCGGGTCAACAGGTTTGCCTTACAGGGAAGGCGTTCCTCATCAAGCAGGCTGTAGATTAACCGGGAAGGCTCCCGGTTATGGGGCAAAAGTTGAGTCAACGTTTCCCGCAATTCCGCCAACAGGACTTGTTCCTTTACCAGCCCGGCGGTGCCGAAGCCGTTGATCAGCCCCACAAGATGATTGAGGAAGAAGTAATAGCGGAGCCGCTCATCGGCGACGGCATCGTTGCAGCGGGTATCGCTTTTTTCGTTGATGCCCGGCAGTAGCCGCTTCAGCCGCTCAAAAGTAGATTCGCAGTAGTAGTAGCCTTGGTTGTCACGATAGTAGAAGTGGACGGGATAGCCGTTATCCAGTTTGATAAGGCTGTTTTGTTGGTGGGCTTCTAAGGCGATTCCGTATTCCAGATACAACCACATGATGGGCTGAAACGAAAGGGTAAGATAACGACGGAACCAATCGCGGCTCACTTCCTGGGTTGAACGCCCTTCCTGAGCAGCCAAGGATTGAATGATATGGGCCAGACGCGACTTTTCCCCGGCAGGATGATCCTGACACAGCCCGGCGATCAGGGTGACGTTACGTCCGGCGTCTCCTTGAAAGGGGTTGTGACGCAGGCTTAGTTCAAAACCGGACTCTTCTTTATCGGGATCGATCAAAGTGAGATAGGCAGGATCTTCGATGATGGAAAACCCGGGGAAGGCAGTACGCATTTTTTCTCCGATTTCGGTTTGCAGCAAGCGGGAGACTTCCACTCCCCGCTCCAGCTCTTTTCGCTTGTTGAGGCGAAGGGAGTTGGTGATTTTGATCGAGACGGAGCTCTTCAACATAAAATCAGCCTCGGGATGGTACAACGTGCGTAAGGAAGAGGTGGCATAATAAGGCCTTCCTTGGGGACCGAGATCCTTTAGGAGCCCATCGACAATCCAGCGTTGGGTTTGCGGTTGTTGCAGCAGATGATGCGCTTGTTGTGGATGAAGGGGAAGCAGACTGTAATCAGACTGCTGGCAATAGGTCGTTTTTAAGTCGTCGGACAGTTGCGGGTCCGCCAGCAATTCCCGCTTGATCAGTTGCGTGGCGGATAAGGAGCGGGTGGAATCCTCCCGCACAATCAAGTGATGGGCGGCGAAGAGATGAAGGGGAAAGGCCCCCTTTAACTCCGGTGCATAGCGGGACTGTTCGCTATCGGATAAGCCTTGTCTGCTTTTGGGAGTGGGATGCAACAAATGGCCTAACAGTAGGGACTGTTCCGCATCGAGGAAGTGAAAAGGATAGCGATACAGCTGTTTCTCATCTACTTGACGCGCGGAGAGGTAGGATGCGAGTTGGTTGTTGCTTTGAATGACGCGCTCGATCAGATCGACGGGAAAGTGATCCAATGACCGATCCAGTGCCAATTCCTTGGTCAGCAGGGTAGTCAGGGTGACCATATCCAGTGGCAGAAAGCGGTCAGAGCCGCTTTCTCTATATTGGAACGGAAACAGAAATTGATGCCGTTCCGTCGCTGACCAATAGCGGAGCGGGGCCACAATTTCCAGGCCGTGATGGGGCAACGGGACACGCGCGGCTTTGCCGATGGGAGAGACGGAAAGAATGGAAGAGATGGGATTGTCCACTTCTAAGCCGTGTTGTTCCAACCAATGCACATTGCCGGTTTCTTTTAGATAGCAATTGAAAAAACTTTGCATGGTGGCTTGTTGAGCCCGTGTTTGCGACATGCGATTTACACGCTCCTCTGTCATTTTTCCAGTTGGGCGCCGATTTGTTTGACAGCATTTAGGATGTGGTGGATATCGGTCAAGGTGATGCGCGGGTTTAACAGGGTGAGTTTTAGACAAATATCGCCTTTCACCTTGGTTTGGGCGATAACCGCTTCACCACGAGCCAACAGCAGTTGCCGAATATCCCGATTGATCCAGTTTTGCCGGGATTGTTGGCACTCGCCTGGATCAGGCTCGGGGAGATACCGAAAGACGACGGCGTTTAGCATGGGATGGGGATTGATGGCCAGTAGTTTATCATCGTCGCGGATCATCCCGGCCGCTTTTGCCGCGATTTCCATTGTGCGGTCAATCATATGGGAGAATCCCCTCCGCCCCAAGGTCTGTAGGGAGACAAACAATTTAAGCGCGTCAAAACGGCGGGTGGTTTGAATCGATTTGGTTACCAAATGGGGGATACCGTGTTGTTCATCTTCTGCCGGATTGAGATAATCGGCGTTTCGTTTAATTTCGTCAAAGTGGGCCTCATCACGGAGAAGAAAAGCGCCACAACTGATCGGCTGGTAGAACCATTTATGAAAATCGACGGTGATGGAATCCGCCCGCTCAATGGCGGTTACGAGATGGCGATGGCGTTCGCTAAAGGCTAATGCCCCGCCAAAGGCGGCGTCTACATGCAGCCACATCTGATCCTTGTGGGTGCGTTCGACCAATGGCGGCAGCGGATCAATGCTACCGAAGTCGGTGGTACCAACGGTGGCGACAATGGCAAAAGGCAACTTTTTTTGCTGTCGCAGCTGTGCCAGTTTCCGATCCAAATCGGTGATAGAGAGGCGATGCTGTTCATCGGTTTCCACGCAGATAACCGCCTCTTCCCCTAGTCCCAATAGCGCCGCCGATTGTTTGACGGTAAAATGAGCCGCCTGGGAACAGAGAATACGCCAATCTTTTGCATGTGGGGGTAACCCTTTGCGTTGGATATTCCAATCGAAGCGGGTTTGAGCGAAATGGTTTCGCGCCAACAGCAATCCCATCAAATTGGATTGTGTTCCGCCGCTGGTAAATACACCGTCACTCTGGCTCTCAAGCCCAAATTGTCGGCATAACCAGCGCACCATTTTTTCTTCCAATATCGTGGCCGCAGGACTTTGGTCCCAGGAGTCCATTGATTGATTCATGGCGCTGATCATCGTTTCCGCTGCCAGTGCAGGAGTGAGAGGTGGGCAATGGAGGTGAGCTGCACAAGTGGGATGATGTACAGCGACAGAATGACGAAGAATCCTCTCTCCTGTCTGCCGTAACACCGTCTCCAACTCTACACCCTCTTCCGGGCAGATTTCTAAAGAGCGGAAAAGAGCGGTCAACTCCTCCGGTGAAATCCCGCTAAAAGGCTTG
Organism: Desmospora activa DSM 45169; assembly: GCF_003046315.1. NCBI lineage: Bacteria > Bacillati > Bacillota > Bacilli > Caryophanales > Thermoactinomycetaceae > Desmospora > Desmospora activa. The sequence continues at coordinate 871,426 of NZ_PZZP01000001.1, forward strand.
TCCAAGCCGGCAAAATGATGCTGGATCACCTCATGTGCAGTTTGCATCGCCTGGCTGTAGGCATTGCGAGAGGCTGTCGTTTCATTTAAAAACCTGGTATCCAGCAGCGTTGTTGTTTGCGTTTCAATCATCATGCTTCCTCCGATCTTACGCATAAGCGGCCAGGGATCTTTCCGCAGCTTCAACCGCATCGGCGAAACGTTGGCAAATGTGGTCTACCTGTTCTTCGGTGATGATGAGCGGGGGAAGAAAACGGACGACACTGCCGTGGCGGCCCCCTAATTCCACGATCAGCTTACGTTCAAAGCAAGCTTTTTGGATGGCTTGTGCCAGTTCTGGATAGAAAGGTTCCAGAGTGTGCGCCCGGTGACCAGGCATCCAGGGATTCATCATAGACGACGACTGCCAAGGGGAGGGAGCCTCCGATCGCTTTGGACAACACTAGCACATCCGGGGTGATGTCGGCATGTTCAAAGGCAAACCATTTGCCGGTTCGACCAAAGCCGGTCTGTACTTCATCGATGATGAGGGGGATGTTTCGTTCTTGCGTCAGTAAGCGAATATTTTGAACCCAATGATCCGGTGCAGGGATGGCGCCGCCTTCCCCTTGTACAGTCTCCATGATCATTCCTGCGGGTACGGTAATTCCGCTCTCGGGGTCATCCAGCAATCGTTGGATGAAACGGCTACCGGTTTCCGCTCCTTTGTCCCCACCTTGGCCAAAGGGACAACGGTAGCTGTAGGGATACGGCAAAAAGTGTACATCGGGCATCAATCCACCCACATGCTCTTTGGGTGCCGTATTTCCCATTAATGCCAGCGAACCGTGAGTCATGCCGTGATAAGCGCCGTGAAAAGCGAATATCGATCGGCGCCCCGTCGCTGTTTTGACCAACTTTAATGCTGCTTCAACCGCATCCGTTCCCGCTGGACCGCAAAATTGAATTTTGGCTCGACGGGCAAACGCCTGCGGCAGACAGGAGAGCAACTCTTCGATAAAGGCGTTTTTGGTCGGTGTGGTTAAATCAAGAGTATGTAACGGGCCATTGTCCGCCAACACTTGCTGAATTGCTTCAATTACCAACGGATGATTGTGACCGAGGGCGAGGGTGCCAGCACCCGCTAAGCAGTCGAAGTAGAGATTTCCTTCCACATCTGTGACGTGGATACCACTCGCTTCCCGAATCGCCAGCGGGATGCGGCGTGGATAGGAGCGTGCATTTGATTCCCATCGTTCCTGCTGGGCTAAGTAATGTTCGTTTTCCCATACGCGTTTGGAACGCATCGATGGACTCCTCCTGTCTGCTTATCAATAACGATAATCATTCTCAATTTCGTTTAATAATTTAGCACACAAAAATCGAGGTGTAAACCGGTTCGGGAAAAATAATTGCGATTGATAATCGTTATCGAATACATAGAATCCCCCGTATGTACTGACAGGAGGGGGGATGGAACGCTGTGAAATTTTTTATACTGTTGGAACGAGAGGGTTTGCGCACTTCATAACGGCAATGATCGCCTTAAGGGAAAATGTAAGCGAGTAGCATGTCGGCTTCAATTCATGATCAACTAAAAATCGAAACGGTTAACGTTTTCCTTATTAATACTTACCTATGTTAAGTTACTCATGTTATTGTAGTAGATAACCGATATTGGGAGGTGGGAACGTTGATGAAAAAAACGGTGGGTATTCATCATATTACGGCGGTGGCAGGGCATCCTCAGGAGAATCTCGATTTTTATACGAAAGTTTTGGGGATGCGCATCATTAAGCAAACGGTTAATTTTGGCGACCCAAATACATACCATCTTTATTTTGGCGATGAGGTAGGCCGTCCCGGAACATTGATGACCACCTTTCCTTCGCCGCAAGCCAGGAAAGGGCGGATTGGTGGCGGCCAGGTTGGGGTAACTTCCTTTGCGGTTCCAGTAGGAGGACTGGATTATTGGAAAGAGCGACTGCAGCAATATGATGTTTCCATCATGACAGGGGAACGGTTAGGCGATCGTCTGCTTCAGTTTGATGATCCTCACGGCCTACACTTAGAAATCGTGGAGCGGAAAACCGAACAGCGCAGCGGATGGACAGTGGTTGGTCTTGACGGGGAGTATGCTATTACTGGAATCGCCGGTGCCGTCCTCTATTCGACCGCTCCGGAAAAAACCAACACCTTGTTGGAACAGGGGATGGGTTTGATCAAGGTGGCAGAAGAAAAGGGTTGGGTCCGTTTTCAGGCCGAGAGTCCCAATGGCCAATGGATCGATGTGAAGCGGGAAGCGCTTCCGGTTGGTTCGATGGGTGCCGGTGTGGTTCACCATATCGCCTTGCGGGCTGCCGATGAAGCGGAGCAGCAGGAATGGATCGACCATCTACACCAGTATGGCATCACCCCGACGGAAGTGCGCAATCGTCTCTATTTCCAATCAATCTACTTCCGTGAAGAAGGGGGCATCTTGTTTGAAATTGCCACGGACGGACCAGGCTTCACTGTCGACGAAGAGCGGAAACATTTGGGGCAATCGCTAAAATTACCGCCATGGTTGGAACCGGAACGGGAGAACATCGAGTCGGGTTTGCTCCCACTACAGGTGCCCAAAGCAAAAGGAGGAAAAGGATGAGACATCTCTTTCAACGAGGAACGGATTCGGATGCTCCGATATTGTTAACCCTTCACGGCACTGGGGGAAATGAGGAAGACTTGTTGCCTTTAGCAAAAATGATTTCACCTCATTCGTCAGTACTCAGCCCACGGGGGAATGTGCTGGAAAATGGGATGCCTCGTTTTTTTCGCCGTTTGGCTGAAGGGGTATTTGATGAAGAAGATTTGGTACAACGCACAGAAGAGTTAAAGCAATTTATCGATGAAGCGGCGGAAAAGTATACGTTTGATCGGAGTAAGGTGGTGGCTGTCGGTTATTCCAACGGAGCCAATATCGCAGGCAGCCTCCTCTTTCATTATCCGGGAGTGTTGTATGGGGCCATTTTGCATCATCCGATGGTTCCCCGTCGAGGAGTGGCGTTGCCAGACCTCTCAAAAACCCCGATCTTCATCGGAGCAGGTCAAAACGATCCCATTTGTCCGCCGCAGGAAACGGAAGAACTGCAGCGGTTGCTGCAATCCGCCGGTGCTGCTGTTTCTGTTCACTGGGAACAGGCTGGTCACCAATTAACCCAAACAGAGGTGGAAGCGGCTTCCCGTTGGATGAAGGAGTCATTTTGAAGTAATCGGGATCACGGCCCGGGCCTCCTTTGTCAGCCACCTCTTAAAGGGAAGAGGGGAGCGATTTCCGGTATAGCGCCCTTTGCACTAAAGCACAAGTCTCGCTTTGATCCGGCTGCCCAACGGAGGAGATGAAGCGGACAGTCCTTCATCGTTGCAAGGGAAAGAGGCGCGAAGACGGAAATCGGGACTGTCCAACCTTTACCCCTTCTCCGGAAGGGGTTTTTTTTGAACGATCGATCGTGATTGAAGCAAGCACCCATCACCCAATTCCGCGAGATTTGGTAAACCTCATGTAGGAAAATGTCCCCCCGCAAGCCTTGTGGACATGCGCATATGCGGATGAGACAAGTCATATGATGTAGCATCTAGGCTTGTCAGAGGCAAAAGGGTGGGATAAAGATGCGGGAATGGAACCAAGGGGTACGCAAACGCAGAGAGGAAAAGTTGCGGGCGATTCGGGGGGAGACTCGGAAGAGCGTCTCTCCTCATCAGGCGTGGGGAGCGCCGGTGTGGAAAAAGGAGACGGAAGCGGACGAGCTCCCCTGGAACCGGCCGGGTAGTTGGATGAATACCAGGAAAAAGGGGAAATGGGCGCCCCGGATGTTGTTGCAAACCTTTCTCGCTTTTGCCTTGCTGACAGGGGTTTATCTGCTTTACCAGTCCGAGGTGCCGGCTAGTCAGCAGGCGCAGATGTGGATTGCGGAGGTAATGGAGCGAGATTTTAATTTTGAGGGTGTTGCGCTTTGGTATCAGGAGCATCTGGGGGGATCGGCCATTTTGCCTGTGTTTCAAAGAAAATCGGATCAGGAGAGCGATGGAGCGAAAACATTCGAATGGGTCGCCCCTGTCGCTGGGAAGGTACAACGTCCTTTTCAAGAAGGGGAACGGGGAATCATTATTCAGACCAAGAAAGATGCACCAGTAGTGGCCGCTGCGGAAGGATGGGTGATCCAGGCGGGTACGGTGGAAGGGCTGGGGAATACCGTAGTCCTTCGCCATGCGGATGGACGGGAAACCTGGTACGGTTGGTTGAAGGAAATACGAGTGGAAGAGAAAGACTGGGTAAAACCGCGTCAACTGTTGGGAGAAGCAGGAGTGCAAGAAAACGAGGCCATGCTCTTTTTTGCGATGAAGCGGGGGGATGATTTTGTCAATCCTGCGGATGTGATTCCCTTTGGCTCTTAATGCACTTCCATGGCAGGGTGTTCGCTTCCGTATTCATTTTCTGTTTGGGATGGTTTTGCTGGTATCGGTGTTGACAGGCCAATTTATGGAAGTGATTACCTTATTTGTGTTGGTACTGATCCATGAATTGGGTCATGTTACCGCCGCTCGTTCTTTTGGTTGGCGCATGGATGAGATTCAGCTGCTTCCTTTTGGAGGAGTGGCACAAACGGACGAATGGGGAACCGTTCCTGCCAGGGAAGAGATTGCGGTCGCTCTGGCCGGCCCGTTCCATAATGTGTTGATGATTTTGACCGGATTCCTGTTTTATCGGGCTGGTTGGTGGAGCGAGGAGTGGATGCTTTATTTTATCCAAGGAAATGCTTTGATGGCCGGTTTTAATCTCATGCCCATCTATCCCCTGGATGGAGGCCGCATTTTGCAGGGGTTGCTTAGTTATCGTCTCCCTTACGCTCAAGCCATCCTATGGACCTTTCGCATCGGTGTGGTCGGTGCATGTCTATTGGTGTTTTTGGCTTGGTTTTTGGGCGTTCACCAGTGGAATCAAGCGGTGATCGGTCTTTTTTTGCTACAGGCCAATTTTTTCGCCTATCGTAAACGGGACTTCCAACTGATGCGATTTTTATTGCATCGCAGGGAGCACGGTGTCGATGGAGCGGCCTCGATTTTGCGGGTGCGGGTGGAGCGTGATGAGCCCTTGGTACGGGTCTTACGTCGGTTGCGCAAAGAAGCGTATCATGTGGTGGAGGTGAGAGACAGCCGCGGTGTATGGAGAGCGTTGCCGGAGGAAGCGCTCTTCCGCCATTATTTTGATGAGAAAAACACCCGCAGTGTCGTCGGGGACTTAACGGCTTGAAACGACACAGCAATCATTGAGGGAGAAACGAATAGTTGCCTTCCACTTTTCCCGGATTAAGGCTGTGTAAGCCCACTTGTATGATGACCGCGGGTTAGATATTGTAGCGAATAAAATTGAAACTTTACGCGATTGTTACCTCAACTATAACGATTGGATTTTGGACTATGACCGTCAACGGATCGATGCGGTTTTTGCCGATTCGGTTTGATGTTGTTTGACAGCATATATAGTCTGTGATAAAATTCCTTTGTTATGTGCCGCTCACCCGGAGTTGGCACAACCGCACGGAATAGGTTTTAAGGGGAGATCCCACCAATTCCGGCGAGTCTTCATGTGAGGGAGGGTCCGGGATGTACGCATTGATTGAGACTGGCGGTAAACAGTATCGGGTGGAAGAGGGACAATCGGTCTACATCGAGAAGCTGGCCGCGGCAGAAGGCGAAACTGTCACCTTTGATAAAGTGCTCTTGGTAAACAAAGAGGACGGCACTGTCATCGGTACACCGGTGGTGGAAGGTGCAAAAGTGACGGGCAAAGTGGAAAAACAAGGTAAAGCGAAAAAGATTGTGGTTTTTAAGTACAAACCGAAGAAAAACTATAAGCGAAAACAAGGTCATCGCCAACCTTTTACCAAAGTCGTTATTGAGTCGATCGAGGCGTAATCGAAGGGTTTGACGATGATTCAAATACGAGTGAAACGCGATAGGGAAGGGAGACTGGATCAAGTTTCTATCCGGGGGCACGCCCAAGCGGGACCTTACGGACAGGATCTCGTCTGTGCGGCGGTTTCAGGAATCGCCATCGGACAAGTGAACGCGATTGAGTCTCTGCTTGGCTCCCGCGTATATCGGATCGCAGATGAAGAAGAAGGGTATTTGGATTGCTTTGTTCCTTCCGGTTTGGAACGAGAGCAGACGGAAAAAGTGCGCCTTCTCTTGGAAGCGATGACGGAAGCATTGCGGCAGGTGGCGAAAGAGCACCCTTCCCATGTAACATTTTTAGAGAACGCTACTTGATGAAGGAGGTGGATTGCCATGTTGAAGATGAATTTGCAGTTTTTCGCTCAGAAAAAAGGGGTCGGCTCCACAAAAAACGGTCGTGACAGCATCGCGAAACGCCTTGGGGTTAAACGGGGCGACGGCCAATTGGTAAGTGCCGGCAGCATCTTGGTCCGTCAGCGTGGAACCAAGATTTACCCTGGAGCAGGTGTTGGTCGCGGTGGCGACGATACCCTCTTCGCTAAAGTAGAAGGCGTTGTAAAGTTTGAGCGTCTGGGCCGCAACAAAAAGCAGGTAAGTGTTTATCCGCAAGTGGCCGAGGTGGCTGAAGCCCAAGCCTGATCATCGGCGAGCGATCCCGGTCTTCCGTGAGGAGGCCGGGTTTTTTTTGTAGGTGGCGTTTCGGTAAAATGGGAGACGAACCTCCATGGAATGCGGGAGTGAGACAAGATGGGAAAATGGTTGTATGCGCTTCCGATAGCAGGGTGGTTAGTCGTGATGGCGGTGCAGCCTTGGGGCCGGAACGCCGGTCTGATCATGGCCCTTATTGGTTGGCTCCTGCTTATCTGGTGTTGGCATCGTTATCATGTGATTGGACAGGCTGAAAAGGAGAAGCAGATTGATCGATTTCTGCGGTTATGGTCAAATCAGCGCCATGATTGGTTAAATCACATCCAGGTGATTTCGGCGTATGCTTCTTTGGAGCAAACGGAGAAAATAACGGCACATTTGCAAATATTGACCTCCGAGCTGGCGACGGAACGAGAAGGTGCCGTTGTTAAAGATCCTTCCTTAGCTTTATTTTTGTCTACTTTACGTATGGAATGGATCGAGTGGAAAACGGAAGTGACGGTCTCTTCTGAGGTAGCGACATTGGGTGGTCCAGCGGCACGTCTCGTAGAGAATACGCTACGGCACATGATGGATTGGATTACCGCCCTGGCACCGGCTGACGGTGAACCGGGAGAGCTGTGGATTCAGCTGGAGCAAGAGGGGAACAAAGGTATTTTGATCCGGTTGGAAGGGGAGCCGGAAACCTGGCCTACCCTTACAGAGAGTGATTGGTCGCGACTGAGAAATACGATAACGCTAAAGAAGGCTCAACTGCAACCGCAAGCCCATGGAGTAACGGTTTATCTTCCCCTACGGTGATACATATCGATGGAAAAGTGGTGGACGCATGTTTGTCGATCAGGTAAAAATCTATGTCAAAGGTGGAGACGGTGGCAACGGAATGGTCGCTTTCCGCCGAGAGAAATATGAACCCAACGGCGGCCCTGCCGGAGGGGACGGTGGTCGTGGGGCAGATGTTGTTTTTTGTGTGGATGAAGGACTGCGAACATTGATGGATTTTCGCTACCAAAAGCATTTTAAAGCGAGCCGCGGCGAAAACGGACGTTCCAAAAGCCAACACGGTAAAGGGGCAGAGGCCATGGTTGTGCGTGTGCCTCCCGGAACGACGGTAAAAGATGCGGACAGCGGTGAAATCCTAGCCGACCTTCTCCGCCACGGTCAAGAAGCGGTGATCGCCAAAGGGGGCCGGGGGGGGCGGGGAAATATCCGCTTTGCTACGCCAAAAAATCCGGCTCCCCATGTAGCGGAAAACGGGGAACCGGGAGAAGAGCGCTGGGTGGAGCTGGAACTGAAACTGCTGGCCGATGTCGGGTTGGTGGGATATCCCAGCGTGGGTAAGTCGACCCTTCTTTCCACGGTGAGTGCCGCTAAACCGAAAATCGGCGCCTATCATTTTACCACCATCGCCCCTAATCTGGGTGTGGTGGAAGTGACGGAAGGACGCAGCTTTGTCATGGCCGACCTGCCGGGATTGATCGAGGGTGCTCATGAGGGTGTGGGCCTGGGTCATCAATTTTTACGCCACATTGAACGGACAAAACTGTTGGTCCATGTTATCGATATGGCCGGTTCTGAGGGACGGGATCCTTATCAAGATTTTCAACAAATCAATGAAGAAATCAAACGTTATCGTGCAGCTCTGGCGGATCGTACCCAGATTGTGGCAGCCAATAAGATGGATCTACCGGAAGCCGCAGATCATTTGGAGTTGTTCCGGGCTGAGGTAGGGGAGGAAGTGCCGGTTTATCCGATTTCGGCGGCGACGCGAGCAGGGCTGAAAGAACTGCTTTATGCCGTGGCGGATCGATTGGATCAACTGCCGAATGAACCCCTGAAAGAGGAGGAGACGGCAGTAAAACTGTATAAAAGCGAAGCTGTGGAAGAACCTTTCACCATTCGTCGGGAAAATGAACGGTATATCGTGGAAGGGGCGCGTGTGGAGAAACTGGTGAGAATGACCAATTTCCAATACGATGAGTCGGTGCGCCGCTTCGCTTATATCCTGAAGCAGATGGGTGTGGACGATGCTTTGCGCAAACGGGGCGCTCAGGTAGGGGATACAGTGGTGATCGGTGAGATGGAATTTGATTTTCAGGAAGGATGACGGGATCAACATGCCCGCTCTTTCCTATTTTTTCTATTGAAAGCGCTCCCTTTTTGTTATTGATGCGATCGGACGAGTACTAGTTCTATTCGTCGGCTTCGTCTGACTTATTATGCAAAAACCTACCCCTTTGTACTATCGAAAAAATATACCTTTTGTTGTGAATGATCGGTCTGATTCGGTTCTATTTAGGGCGGATTGTTGGCAATTTCGTGGCATTAACATTTTGTTAACACTGGTGTGATTTAATAGTAATATCCCGACGAACCGTACCGAGAAATGAATCGGCTTTTTTACGGTGAAAAAGATAGGCCCTATGTTTAGTGGATTTTTCTATTAAAAGTATTTATTATAATGGGAGCAAGTCATTCCTATTTTGAATCCATTGGTTTAGGAGATGTTGGTTCCCATGCTTCTCATCCCACTACTGTTGACATTGGTGCTGGTGCTGGGGATCTTTGAATGGCGCCGCCATCAAAAAGTGATCCAATCGGTACCCTTACGCATCAATATCAACGGAATCCGCGGAAAGTCGACGGTCACCCGTCTGATTACGGGGATTATGATCGAGGCGGGCATGCGTACGGTGGGTAAGACCACCGGCACCCAAGCGCGGATGATTTATTGGTACACCGACGAGGAGGAGCCGATTAAGCGACGTCCGGAAGGTCCGAATATCCGTGAACAAAAAGAGGTCTTAGCTAAAGCATCCAAGTTGAAAGCGGAGTGCCTGGTCAGTGAATGTATGGCGGTTAACCCTGATTATCAAATTGTGTTCCAAGAGCGCATGCTGCAGGCCAATGTGGGTGTAATCGTCAATGTATTGGAAGATCACATGGATGTGATGGGGCCGACTCTGGACGAAGTAGCACAAGCTTTTACGGCGACGATCCCGGAAAAAGGGCATTTAATTATTAATGATAGTCCTTATGTTTCCTTTTATCGGCGGGAGGCGCGCAAGCGCCGTACCCAATTACATGTATGTGACACCAGCCGAATCTCGGAGGAGTATCTCCGTAAATTCGAGTATATGATCTTTCCCGAAAATGCGGCTTTGGCTTTGGCTGTTGCTGAAGCGGTGGGCATCGATGAAGAGACGGCCCTGCGAGGGATGCTGAATGCCCCGCCAGATCCGGGTGCGATGAGTATCCTGCCTGTTGGAGATCGGGATCGCCCCGCTTATTTTGCCAACGGATTTGCTGCTAACGATGCGGCTTCTACTATCAATATCTGGAAAAGGATTGTGCAATTGGGTTATCCGACGGATAATAAACCGGTGGTGATTATGAATTGCCGTCCTGACCGGGTTGATCGGACAGAACAATTTGCGGTCGATGTGTTGCCCCATATTGAGATGGATACATTGGTCTTGATTGGAGAGTCGACTCGACCCATTGCCGTTGCCTATGAAGCGGGAAAAATACCTGCTAACAATATGTTAAACCTGGAAGGGCGAGGAACGCGAGAGATTATGGATAAGTTGACTCCGTTTCTGTCTGATCGGGTCGTTTACGGGGTGGGCAACATCCACGGCGCAGCAGAGCCGTTGTGCGATCTTTTGGAGGAGCAAAAGCACACCCAAATCTCACATGTTAGTTAATTAGGCTGGGAGGAAATCGCTGTGTTTGGCTCGGATTTATATATTTCGCTGGTCATCGGCGTCGTATTCAGCCTTTTGTATGCCGAAAAAACCGGGGTGGTTCCTGCGGGGCTGGTGGTACCCGGCTACCTGGGACTGGTCTTTGACCAACCCGTTTTTATTTTGGTCGTTTTATCCCTCAGTTTCCTGACGTATCTGATCGTAACCCAAGTGATCGGTCGTTTTACCATCCTGTACGGACGGCGTAAGTTTGCCGCCATGTTGGCAACTGGGATTGTATTAAAACTCATATTCGATTATTTTTATCCCTTTGTCCCCTTTGAGATTTTTGAATTTCGGGGGATCGGTGTGATCGTTCCCGGATTGATCGCCAACACAATCCAGAAGCAAGGGTTGGTTCCCACGGTTTGGAGTACGTTGCTTTTAAGTGGCCTTACCTTTTTGACCATGTATGCTTACTATCTGTTTTAAGCGGGGATACTTCCATGAGTAAAAAGTTGAATCGCAAACAACGCATGTTGCGTTGGACAAAAAAGCACAAAGTAAAAGCTCCCATCCATACGACGATCGCCTTTTTTGTATCCATCGCCCTCTTGGTCAGTTTTTCTCTGCTCGACTCCATGGGAGGAACAACGGTCAAAGCGGATACGGCTACCGGTGAAGCGGAAGATCTTCTCACACTGACGATGGTAGGCGATATGATGTTTGGCCGTTTTGTGGAGAAAGCAGGGGAGAGGCATGGGTATGAGAATTTATTTCAAAATGTCCAACCCTATTTCCAAGAATCGGACCTGGTGACGGGGAACTTTGAAAACCCCGTCTTGCTCGGAGATCCAGAGGATTACCCTGAAGCGGACAAAGATATTGTCTTTCATTCTCCACCCGAGGTACCGGCTGCCTTGAAAAAAGTAGGTTTCACTTCGGTCAATCTAGCCAATAACCATACAACCGACTATGGGGCGCCAGGTTTGATGGATACATTATCAACCTTTCGCGATGCGGGTCTGCCTACGGTAGGAGCAGGTAGTGATCGCTATGACGCACAACAAGTACTTTATCAGGAAGTGAACGGCTTAAAAGTGGCCACTGTCGGGGTGACGGATGTTTACGCCAAAGGGGGAACCGTGAAACGGGACTTTCCGGGAGTAATTCCCGCCCGACCTGAAACCTCACTTCCATTGATCGAGAAAGCGAAAAAAAATGCGGACCTGGTGATTGTACAAGTTCACTGGGGAGTGGAATATGACAACAACGTTCATCCGCGGCAAAAGGATTTAGGTCGAGCGATGGTGGACGCTGGCGCTGATATAATAGTCGGCCACCATCCCCACGTACTGGAGCCGATTGAGTTTTACAAGGGCTCTGTCATCATGTACAGCCTAGGGAATTTTATCTTTGATCAAGGTTGGTCCCGGACGCGGGAAACGGCATTGGTTCAGTACAAGCTGAGCAAAGATGGCAAAGCCCGCTTAGAAGTTCATCCGATGGTAATCAGGGAAGGGAAACCTCGCCCGTTGCCCGGGGTTACGAATCTGTACCGTCGGGAAAAAATCTATCTTCAGTTGGCGGACGAAAGGGTTTATACTGAAGCTTGGAAGAAGAAGTGGACGCGGGAAGAGGATTACATCGTCCATGAGTGGGACCATTCTAAAATCCTACAACGAGAAGAATCGAATCAAAACGAACAACAAGGGGAAAGCCCGCAGCAAGAGGATCAGCAACAAGATCAACAGCAGCAAGGTCAACAACAGAATGGGGTGACACCGGGGGCGCCGGCACAGGAAGCGCCAGCGCAACCCGCTGCTGGAACGGGGGGAGGATGAGCCGATGTCAACACGCGTACTTAACATCATTCTTAGCGTCATCGTCATTGTGGGGATGACCGGCGTTTACGTCAATGAGTCCTTCGGTAAAAAGCAGGAACCTGATTCCCGCTCATTGAGCGTATCGACGGGTAAACAACGCAACTATGGTGTGGCGACGGCTCATCCTTTGGCCACTGAAGTGGGAACCCGTGTGCTGGCCGAAGGCGGCAATGCGGTGGATGCGGCAATCGCCGTCTCGTATGCCCTCGGGGTGGTAGAACCCCACGGTTCTGGAATCGGCGGGGGAGGAACGATGTTGGTTCACCCCGGTAATGGGAAAGAGCCGGTTGTTTACGATTACCGAGAAATTGCTCCCTATAACGGCCAGATGCCCCCGCTGGGAATCGGCATTCCCGGATTTGTAAAAGGGATGGAGACGGTTTATCAGGATTACGGGTCGATGGAGATGAAAGAACTGATTCAGCCCTCCATCGATTTGGCTGCCAACGGTGTGGAGCTGACCAGTATCGACGAATCCCGGATTGAGCGTTCCGCCTTTCGCATGCAGATGAGTGAAGTCTCCCACATGTATCCCGAAGGCCAACCTCTGCGAAAAGGGGATATCCTGGTTCAGGAAGAATTGGCCCAAACGTTGGAAATGATCCAGACTGAGGGTTCTTCCGCTTTTTATGAAGGGCCGATCGCCCAGGAAATGATCCGCAAGGTTCCCCAATTTACCCTGGATGATTTTCAGCGGTATGAAGTTCTAAAGAAAAAACCGGTAAAAGGGGAGTTTGCAGGCTTCGATGTATATGCTCCTCCGGCACCTTCCGGTGGGATTATGCTGATCCAGATGTTGCAGATGGCGGAAACGCTCCAGGTGGAAGCGACCAAGGACAAACCGTCGGATTTCGTCCATTTGACCGGGGAGCTATATAAACGGAGCTACCGGGACCGCTTGCGCAAAATCGGGGATCCTGCTTTTGTGGATGTTCCGGAGCAAGAGATGACTGCCAAGGAGTACACGCAAAAGTTAGCCTCTGATATCAAGATGGATAAAGCATCGGAGGAATACAGAGAAAACTTGGATTCGGAAGCTGATCTAGAAGACCACGATAATACGACACACTTCGTGATCATTGATAAAGACGGCATGATGGTATCAGGGACAAACACCGTCAGCGGTTATTTTGGTTCCGGTGTTTATGTAAAAGGCTTTTTTATGAACAACCAGCTGAAAAACTTCAGCTTGACGCCACAGTTTCCCAACTATCCCCAACCTGGAAAGCGGCCCTATAGTTATACCACCCCTGCGATCCTAGTGAAGGACGGAGAAGCGATGATCGGGATCGGGAGCGCCGGCGGACGGCGGATTCCGGCGATGGTCAGCCAAGTGTTGATCCGGCATCTGAAGTATGGGGAATCACTGGAAGACGCGATGAAAAATCCACGCTCCTATGTTGAAATCGAAGATGATACGGTCGCGATGGAACGGGAATTCCCGGAAAGTGTCCGCGCAGAATTGCAACAACGGGGATATCCAGAGACAGCTACGACATCGGCGCTTTATTTTGGAGGAATTCAAACCATGCGACTCGATTTGAATTCCGGTACGATTGAGGGAAGTGCCGATCCGCGCAGAGATGGTACCTGGCGTGTGGAACGATAGGAACATGGCCCCGCAGCCAAGCAGAAAGGGTGTAGCATGGTGAAGCGGTTGATTCGATGGGTGGTGCCGATTCTGTTTTTTGCAACGATCTTGTCCGTTATGATTGGATTTCGGCACCTGGAGACCTTGGAAGCAAACGAAATGCGTGTGATCGAGGAATTCCGCCAACGATGGGTGCGAGAGACGGACGGTCCCGGTCTGATGCGGATGCAGGAAACCTTTTGGGGAGAGTGGGTAGTATCCTCCAATGCCAACGGTTACTTTGGTCCTGATTATCACGCCAGCCAAGCTGGTGACGGATCGGCCTCGTTCACATGGACGTTTCAGGTGAAGCAAGCAGGAAAATATAACATCCATGTCAATTATGCCGCCGCCTTTGACCGTGCGAGCAACGCTCCTTACACCGTCAGCTATTCCGGCGGAACGGCGACGGAATTGGTGGACCAGCGAACCGGTGGTGGCCGTTGGATTTCAATCGGAACCTATGACTTCCAGGAGGGAGAAGAGGTTACGGTAACACTTACCAACAATACTGATGGGGCGGTAATTGCCGATGCGATCCGAATAACGGAAGAGGGAAATTCATCCAATAAATTGATTTTGGATAACCGAAACCCCAACCAAGGTTTTGAGCCTGTCCAACAGGCTCCACAACAACAACCGAACCCGGAGCAAGCGGGCGAAGGAGAAAATGATCCGCAACAATCGGCGGACGGGCAGAACGAACAGCAACCCGGCGTACAACTGGCTCCCCCACAACAACCTTAAATATGATAACTTGGCTGCAAAAGCACCTAAAATAAACGTCACACCCCCTCAAAATAGAGGGGGTATTTTTCAGTTTACCTGACATTAAGGTTTGAATAAGCGGAAGATCAGCTGTAAACGAACCGGATGTAAATGGCGGGTGAATACAGCGACAAATCGCCAGATAAAAACCTTGACGAGGGTAAAACCTTCGACTACAATAACTTGTACGGACAATTATCTCTAAGCGAAATTTGTTCGTATGTATTTTTCGTTACTCAAGGAATCGACCGATTGTTATTTGCTGTAAGTGTTCTGCTTTTTGGTTTATAAATGTAAGCGCTTTCTTGATTGGACGGCTTCATTTGTTACGATGTGTTTTTCACAGCTGGGAAGTAGCCTTAATGATGGCTCTAAAAAATAGGGCATGAGGGGGAAGAAAAGTGAGAAAGTTCTTAACCATCTTTTTGATACTCTCCTTATGTGTGGCTTCCATCAGTTGTTCCAATGAAGCTGCCGAAGAGAGAACAGAAGACGGTCGCGTAATATTAACGGGTCTAATGTTAAAACACCCATTGACCCAAGACCTATCAAAGATGGAATGGTTGGAAGAGGCAGAAAAGCGTGCGGGGGTTAAAATCAAATGGGAAGAAGTTTCCGCGGATTGGGGTCAAAAAAAAGGGCCAATGCTTTCTTCCGGTGAAATCCCCGATCTGATTATAGGAGCAAATGCGATCACGGATGCAGAATTCTCGCAATTTAAAGGTCTATTTCAAGATTTAAACGAATTAATCGATCAACACGCACCCAACGTACAAACCATGTTTAAAGAAAAACCGGAAACAAAAATCATTGCAACCCAGGTGAATGGTGCGATTTACGGATTGCCCAAATACCAGCGATTTTGGCCTGAATCCGCAACCAAACAATACATTAACCAAGAATGGTTGGACAATCTGGGCTTAGAAATGCCAACCACTTGGGATGAGTTATTTGAAGTGTTAAAGGCTTTTAAAGAAGAAGATGCAAACGGCAATGGCAATCCCAACGATGAAATTCCGATGGACTTTTCTCCACCGGGAACCGGAGGATTTGGCCATTTTCAGCCGACGGTGCTTCTGGGCAGCTACGGTATCACGTTAGCGGATGGAAGCGGTCAGGGCTACTTTGTGGAAGGCGGGAAGGTAAAAAATTTCTTTATCGATGAACGATATAAAGAGATGGTTCAGTTTCTGCATCAATGCTGGCAGGCGAAATTGATCAACGCTGAAGTATTTACGCAGGATTACACCAAATTCCAATCCGTTGCCCGTGGAAAAGGGGATACGGCAAAGGTTGGCTTTACATGGGGGTGGGTAGCATCGGATCGTTTCGGAAACCAGGTGGCATCCCAATATACCTCCATGCCTCCGTTAAAGGTATCTGCTGACGCTACGTATGACGTATCCTGGAGCTATGATTTCTACAACTTAAACTATGGAGTCAATATGGTGCAAATGTCGGCGGCAACGAAAAACAAAGAAGCAGCGATGAAATTTATCAATGAATTGTACGATCCAAAAGTGAGTATGCAGGTCTTGTTTGGTTCATTGGGGACGAATATTGCTGACAATGGCGACGGTACCTATACCGTATTGCCACCGCAAGATCAAGCGATGGATCCAGGTACATGGAAATGGACAACCACTTGGGCCGATAACGGACCGATGTATATATCTGATTCATTGGAGTTGGAACTTGGTACAGATATGCAAGAAGTAGTGGAACAAACGAAGCCATTACAGGTTGCATTTGATTTGATTGATGAGAAAAAAGACATCTTTCCTGGTACGTTTATCAAATACAGTGAAGAGGATAACAACATGCTAAGCTTACGAAATACGGAGCTGATGAATTTAACGATGTCGAAGTTTTCGCAGTGGGTTACCAAAGGTGGGATTGAATCGGAATGGGATGGGTATGTCGACCAGCTAACAAAGATGGGATTACAAGATAATATGGCGATCATGCAAAAATACTACGATGAATATAGGAGCAAGCAGTAATCATACACCACTGGGAAGATGCTATACCCGCCTCATGGATGGGTTGGCATCTTCCTTAAAAATAAAGGAGAATTTCTTATGGCTGTGATTAGTCCTCACACAAAAAAAGTGATGAAAGAGACGAAACTAAAAAAGAAACCCGCTCTCTTTACCACTTTCAAACGCGATTATCAGTTGTGGTTAATGATTCTTCCGGCGATCGTGACCGTTTTTATCTTTAATTACATCCCGATGTACGGCATTCAATTGGCTTTTCGCGAGTTTGACTTTACGAAAGGATTGACCGGCGGAGAATGGGTAGGACTCAAATACTTTACTCAATTTGTGGAAAGTTATATGTTTGTCGATCTGATGAGAAATACCCTTGTCCTTAGTCTATCCACGATTACAGTGGGTTTTCCGGCACCGATTATGTTGGCGTTGTTAATTAATCAGATTAAATGGAAAAGGGCGAAAAAGACATTACAGACAACCGTGTATTTGCCGCACTTTATTTCCATTGTCGTGTTGGTAGGTTTGTTAAATGTGCTGTTATCGCCAAACACCGGTATTGTTGGATACTTGATGAAGTTAATAGGGTTTGGGGATGTAAACTTACTGGCTTCCACCCAAACCTTTGTACCGGTGTATGTCCTTTCTGATGTTTGGCAGCATGTCGGATGGAACAGTATTATTTATTTGGCTGCACTTTCCAGTGTAGACCCACAATTATATGATGCGGCAAAGATGGATGGGGCTAGCCGATGGCAGATTATACGAAACATCGAATTTCCGGCTCTTGTACCGACGATCATTATTCTTCTCATTTTGAATATGGGGAGTATTATCAGTACCGGTTTTGAAAAAGTGTTTCTCATGCAAAATGCGTTAAATCTGCCCGTCTCGGAAGTGATCGAAACCTATGTCTATAAGATTGGGATCGTGTCAAACCAATTTAGCTATGCGGCGGCCATCGGGCTGTTTAATACCTTGATCAACTTTACATTATTGGTTTGTGTCAATGCCATTGCAAGAAGAGTTGCAAAAATCAGCTTATGGTGATGGAATTGGCGACCGGATTCGTACACAAATCAATGTTCATGGAGTGATGATCAATGGGGATCGTGAAAGATAGAAAGGTGATGGACGTCATTTTTGATATTGCTGTCTATGTGATATGTTTTGTGGTATTTTTATTGATCGCCTATCCATTATATTTTGTTGTGATTGCATCAGTGAGTGACTCGACACGGGTGGCAACGGGTGAGGTTTTATTATTTCCCAAAGGATTTAGCCTATTTGGATACAAGGAAATTTTTCAGGACCCGCGCATCTGGACAGGATACAAAAATACCATCATCTACTCAGTAGGGGGAACATTGATAAGCTTACTATTCACATTGCCGGCAGCTTATGTATTATCACGGCCTGAATTTCGAGCGAGACGTTTCTTGATGTTTTTCTTTGTTTTTACGATGTTTTTTAGCGGAGGATTAATTCCGACCTATCTCTTGATGAAAAATTTAAACCTGACGGATACAATGTGGGTGTTTATTTTTAATCCGGCAACCATCAATGTATTTAATCTGATCATTACTCGAACCTTTTTTGAGAGCAATATACCCAAGGAAATGTTTGAAGCCGCTTCCATCGACGGTTGCACCCATTTTCAATTTTTTATGAAAGTGGTTATGCCGCTATCAAAAGCGATTATATCGGTGATTGCCCTCTATTATTTTGTGTGGCATTGGAATGATTTCTTCACTGGCTTGATTTATGTGAGAGATAACAGTCTCCAACCGCTACAGATTGTGTTACGAGATATTCTTCTATCCAATCAAGTGTTTGTCGAAGGTGCGGGTACTGGTGGAAACGCAGGTGGGTACGCACAGCGATATGCTGATCAAATTAAATATGGCGTGATTATCGTATCCAGTTTGCCGGTTTTGGTTATTTATCCCTTTGTACAGAAGTATTTTGAAAAAGGGGTGATGATCGGATCGATCAAAGGTTAATCCTATGATCAAGCAGAAGACAGCGTTCATCGACTCTGTCTTCTGCTTTTTGGTATATCATGTGGGTGGTTGATTATGTCACCTTCTCCTTAATCGCTTGCACAATTCCACGACATCCCGACTCCACCAAGGTATAGGTTTCATCAAAATTTCCCGTGAAATAGGGATCAGGTACTTCTCGGTAGGAAGTGTCAGCGATAAAGTCGACAAAGCGGTGGATATTGTTTGCATTTCCTTGAGCCAATCGATTCACATCGTCAAAATTGCTGTTATCCATCACAATGATAAAGTCGAAGTCGGATAAGTCATCACGCAGGATTTGGCGGGCATGAATGCCTTCGGCGGAGATGCCTTCTCGCTTCAAAATGTTGCGGGTGCCGCGGTGGGGCGGGTGTCCTTCATGCCAGTTTCCGGTACCAGCGGAATCGACCCGAACATGATCGGCTAACCCTTCCCTGTCCAGTTGATGACGTAATACTGCTTCTGCCATAGGGGAACGACAAATATTGCCCAAACAGACAAACAAGACCGATATCAAATGGATGCACTCCTTTATTTGCGATCGTCCGATTACCAATTTATTTTATCATATAGGGAATCACTGTCTGAAACAGCTGAAGTGGAGCAAACAGGTTCCTACTTTATCGTAACAGTGAGGACTGGGTTTGTTTGACCGTGTTTGATTATGAGCGGGTTTAAAAAAAAGCTTGCATCTCTCAGTCTTCCCTTCTATAATGTCCATTATATGAAGACATTTGTATGCAATAAAGAGACGGAGAGGGGAAGGGGGGATTGTTTTGCGCAATGAAACATACTATCTGATTCGTTCCGATATGTTGCCGGAAGCGATTCAAAAAACGGTCGAGGCCAAAGCTCTCCTTGCCTCAGGAGAAGCGCAGACGGTGCAAGAAGCGGTGGAACGGGTGGAAATGAGCCGCAGTTCCTTTTACAAATACAAGGATGGAGTGTATCCCTTTAATGCTCTGATGAAAGAAAAGATTATTACGATTTCGCTTACCTTGGAGCATCGGGCAGGAGTATTATCTGGAATTTTATCGTATTTGGCTACTCAGCGAGGCAATGTGCTCACCATCAATCAGACGATTCCGCTGCAAGGAATCGCAGGGGTGACGATGTCCCTGGATACAGCGCAATTATTGACGGACATTACGACAATGTTGGAAGGGTTAAAATCCTTGGAAGGTGTAAAACAGACGCAACTGGTCTCTAGAGGAGAGTAGATAGGAGGAGTGAGAGAAACATGGCGAAGGAGGAAATCAAGGTAGGGCTGATGGGTCTGGGCACCGTCGGCTCCGGAGTGGTTCGGCTGGTGATGAATCACCAGGAAGATCTGAGACATCAGACTGGGTGCTCCATCACCATTACAAAAGTGTTGGTGCAAGACATACAGAAGGAACGTCCCGTCCATCTTCCGCCAGGGGTCGTGACGGATCATCCGGAGGAGCTGCTCCACCATGCAGACATCGATGTGGTGGTGGAGGTGATGGGGGGAATTGAGCCTACTCGCAATTATATCCGCCAAGCATTGGAAAGCGGAAAACATGTTGTGACCGCCAACAAGGATCTCATGGCGCTACATGGCGCGGAGTTGTTATCGGTGGCGGCGCAACATCACTGTGATCTTTTTTATGAAGCCAGTGTGGCAGGAGGGATTCCCATTCTGCGGGCGTTGGTGGAGGGGTTTGCCTCGGATCGCATTACACGGATGGTTGGAATCGTCAATGGCACCACCAATTACATTTTGAGTGAAATGAAGAAAAAAGGGGTAGCATTTGCGGATGCCTTGACAGAAGCGCAGCGGCTGGGGTATGCCGAAGCGGATCCCACCGCCGATGTGGATGGACTAGATGCTGCCCGCAAAATGGCGATTCTGGCTACCTTAGGTTTTCATACCGAGTGGCCGTTGGATGAGGTTCATGTGCGGGGAATCGGGGATGTAACCTTGGAGGATGTCCGCTTTGCTGCGCAGCTGGGGTATACGCTAAAACTGGTTGGAATTGCTCGGCAGGATGCTGGTAAAGTAGAGGTAGGTGTACAGCCAGCCCTACTACCTAACGAACATCCGTTAGCAACGGTGGATGGGGTGTACAATGCCGTTTATGTCCATGGAGAAGCGGTGGGGGAGACGATGTTTTACGGTCCGGGAGCAGGGGATATGCCGACTGCTACGGCGGTGGTCTCCGATTTAGTTACTGTGGTAAAGAATAAAAAGCTGGGAGTCAACGGGCGTTCGGTGGTTTCCCCCTACCGGGAGAGAAAAAGCAAACCCCCTGGTGAGATCTGGTCCAAACACTTCTTCCGTCTACGGGTTGCGGATGAGGCTGGAGTGCTGGCTGGCATTACGCGATTGTTTGCTGATGAGGGAGTCAGTTTGGAAAAGGTGTTGCAGGTGCCCTGTACACAGGAGCGGGAGGCGGAAATTATTTTGGTTACCCATCGCGCAAACGGCGAACAGTTGCTTCATATGATTAAAGGGTTGGAGGCTTTGCCGGCAGTGATTCGTATCCAAAGCCATTATCGAGTGGAAGGAGGAGAAGAGTGATGAGAAGGATGG
This sequence comes from Desmospora activa DSM 45169, assembly GCF_003046315.1. Classification (NCBI taxonomy): domain Bacteria; kingdom Bacillati; phylum Bacillota; class Bacilli; order Caryophanales; family Thermoactinomycetaceae; genus Desmospora; species Desmospora activa. Next base: position 892,588 of record NZ_PZZP01000001.1, read on the forward strand.
GGATTTTAGAGCAATATCATTCGTTTCTTCCGGTGACGCCGAATACTCCTCGTCTTTCGCTGCATGAGGGCAATACCCCTTTGGTCCATTTGGAACGATTGTCAGAAACGTGGGGGGTGGAGCTCTATGCCAAGATGGAGGGTTTTAACCCGACAGGTTCCTTTAAAGATCGGGGGATGGTGATGGCGGTGGCCAAGGCGGTGGAAGCAGGCAGTCGCACCGTCATCTGTGCCTCTACCGGCAACACTTCCGCCTCAGCCGCCGCTTATGCCGCTCGTCTAGGGATACGTGCGGTGGTGGTTGTTCCAGATGGACGAATTGCCCTGGGGAAACTTTCACAAGCGGTGGTATATGGTGCCGAGGTGTTGGCAATCGAGGGGAATTTTGACCAGGCACTGACGATTGTGCGCCGCATTGCGGCTGAGTCGTCGGAGGTGACTTTGGTCAATTCCGTTAATCCCTATCGCATCGAGGGACAGAAGACCGCTGCTTTTGAGGTGTGTGAGCAGTTGGGTGGTCCACCGGACGTATTGGCGATTCCGGTAGGGAATGCGGGCAATATCACCGCTTACTGGAAAGGGTTCCGGGAATACTTTGATAGTGGTCGGATTGGAGCGCTGCCGCAAATGCATGGGTTTCAGGCTGAAGGGGCGGCCGCAATTGTACGCGGTGAACCGATTGCAGAGCCGGAGACGGTGGCGACGGCGATTCGTATTGGAAATCCGGCCAGCTGGAAAACGGCGGTAGAAGCGGCGAAGGAGTCGGGTGGTGCAATCGATGCCGTCAGCGATGAAGAGATCTTGGAGGCGTATCGGGATTTAACCCGCATGGAAGGGTTGTTTGTGGAGCCAGCATCGGCTGCCTCTCTGGCTGGAGTGAAAAAAGCGCGCCAACAAGGAAGGATTGCGGCCGGTACTAAAGTGGTTGCCGTTCTAACTGGAAACGGGCTAAAAGATCCGTCGACGGCGATGGAGGCGGTTCCGGTAAAACCCGTCCGTCTGCCAAATGATTGGGAAGCGGTGGAAGAGGCGATCCGGAAGCCGAGGGGGGCTTCCCATGCGTCCGTTTGAGGTGCGGGTTCCCGGCAGTACCGCCAATTTGGGGTCCGGGTTTGATTCGATCGGTATGGCAATCGATCGTTGGCTCACGTTACGTTTTGCACCAGCACCGGGACCACAAGTGGTTGTCGTTGATCGGCATCTGCAGGAGCTTGCCGATGATGGTGAAAATCTGATTTTACAAGTGATGGCGGATTGTTTTGCCGAGGTGAAACAGCCTTTACCCGGATTTCGGGTGGAGGTGTCAAGTGACATTCCTTTGGCCCGGGGCTTGGGGAGCAGTGCCGCCGCCATTGTTGGCGGGTTGGTGGCGGCCAATCACCTGTTGGGGCAGCGATGGGACCAGGATGCTTTGTTTCGACGGGCGGTTCAGTGGGAGGGACACCCGGACAATGTAGGCCCCTCCCTGTTTGGGGGCGTGATGATTGCTTCCTGGGATGGAGAACGGCTTGACTATGTGACGGCTCCGGCACCCACGTTCCCACTGGTGGCTGCTGTTCCACGTCTACCCTTAAAAACGGAAAAAGCCCGCCAAGTACTGCCGGACACCCTCAGCCATCGAGAAGCGGTTTTGGGGAGCAGTCGGGCCAATCTGCTGGTGGCCGCTCTCTTGACCGAGAAGCGGGAAGTTTTGGCGACCGGGTTAAAGGATTGTTTTCATCAACCCTATCGGGAGCATTTGGTTCCTGGTTTAAAAGAGGCTTTGGCCGAGGTGGCTCATCATGGGGGAATTGGCGCCTTTCTCAGTGGAGCGGGTCCCACCGTGATGGCTTTTGCCGATGACCCCGACCGGGTATGCTCGTTTTTGGATGATACCTTCGCCGCCGTCGGGGTAAAGGCAGATGTATTTCCCCTTGCGGCGGTTGCAACAGGGGCGGTTATACGATTGACATCGATGGAGGATCGTAGTACATTGTGTGGAAACATCAAAGGAGAGAATCGATGAAGGAACCTGTTGCTTATCTGGGGCCCCAGGGTACGTTTACACATGAAGCGGCCCGTCGCCTGTTTTCAGAAACAGAATATTTACTGCACCCCTGCGATTCCATTCCTGATGTGTTGACAGCCGTCGACAGCGGCGAGACGCCCTATGGTGTGGTACCGGTGGAGAATGCCATCGAAGGTTCCGTCACACTGACGCTGGATTGGTTAACCCATCATGTCGATGTTCCCATCACGGCTGAAGTGGTGGCTCCCATTAACCAATGTCTATTTTCCCATCCGGAACAGCGGGAGTTGGAGCTTTCCCGCTTCACCCGTGTGCTGTCCCATCCTCAGGCAGTGGCTCAGTGTCGGGGGTATCTACGTCAGCATATACCGGATGCGGTGATCTCCTATGTGGATAGTACTGCCGATGCGGCCCGTCGTGTCAGCGAGCAGGGACGAGACCGCTGGCTGGCGATCGGACCGCGGTCAGCGGGGGAACTGTACGGACTGGTGCAGCGGGATACGGCTATCCAGGATTATGAAAACAATATTACCCGCTTTATCGCTGTCGGCAAAAGAGTTCCAGAGTGTGAGCAACCGCGATGCTATAAGACGAGTTTACTTTTCTCCCTGCCGCAGGATTATCCGGGAGCGCTGTTTGATGTGTTGGCTTCCTTTGCCCGCCACAATATCAACATGACCCGGATTGAATCGCGTCCTACCAAAAAAAGGTTAGGCACTTATCGCTTTTTTATCGATGCCGAACAGAAACAGGATCATCCGGCGATGAAGCGTGTAATGGAAGAGATCGAGGCTCAAGGTTGTCCGGTGAGGCTGCTCGGTTCCTATCCTTGTTTTTCCGACAGTGGGAAGAATTCGTCGGAATCGCTTGACAATCACGATCAAGGGGCCTATAATCATCGTTAAAATTAAATCCTGCGATACGATTCAGGAGGGTGCCTAGGGTTCCGCTTCCCCTTTGGGAAGGTCTGGTCCAAGCGGTACCAACACCTGTAATAAAGGTGTACACCGTGGGGACAAAAGCCCCGTGCGGCAGGTTCTGAACTTGGCTTTGCCTGCGCACGGAGGCTTTTTGATATGGAAAACCAACCGGAGGTGGAGAGAACTTATGGAAGAGCGTTGGGTGTACATGAATGGTCGCTATGTAAAGAAAGAGGAGGCGACAGTATCGATTTTTGATCATGGATTCCTGTATGGGGACGGAATCTTTGAGGGAATTCGTGTCTACGACGGCAATGTCTTTCGGCTACGGGATCACCTGGTGCGACTGTATGAATCGGCACATTCGATCATGCTGGATATCCCGCTGGATATCGATGAAATGGAGCAGGCGGTAGTGGAAGCAGTTCGCAAAAACGAATTGCGCGATGCTTATATTCGGTTGGTTGTTTCCCGAGGAAAAGGGGATTTGGGCCTTGATCCTTCCAAATGTAGCAATCCGCAAATAATCATCATTGTCGATCAGGTTCGGTTGTTCCCACAAGAAACCTATGAGCGCGGTTTGAAGATCATCACCGTTCCCACCCGACGCAATGTGCCGGATGCACTTAATCCCAAAATTAAATCCCTAAATTATCTGAACAACATTTTGGTTAAGATTGAAGCCAATCAAGCAGGTGTCGGCGAAGCCTTGATGCTAAATGCTGACGGTTATGTGGCTGAAGGCTCCGGTGATAATATCTTTCTGGTGAAAAAAGGAATCGTTTACACGCCACCGGGGTATGTAGGCGCTTTAGACGGTATTACCCGGCAGGCGATTATCGATCTGTGTCAGCGCCATAACTACACGGTAAAAGAAGAACCCTTTACCCGCCACGATGTTTATGTCGCTGATGAAGTGTTCCTTACCGGTACGGCCGCAGAAGTGATCGCAGTGGTAAATGTGGACGGGCGTACCATTGCCGACGGTGTTCCTGGCCCGGTAACCCGTCATCTTCTACAAGAATTTCGCAAGCTGGTTACTGTTGACGGTATCCAGGCGTTTCCGAAAAAAGGAGAAACTGCAAAAGAAAAAGTGGCGACCGAACCGGTGGGGTAAACGAATGTCGATGCTGCTCGACATGAAAAAAACCGACTTTTCTCCAATTGGAGAGAGTCGGTTTTTTGAGGCATTAGGCCTGTCAAGTCGCATGTGCCAGGTGATGAGAGTCCATTTATCATCCAAATGCCGACAGGAGACCCCCGGTAGCCGTGGGGTTTCTGACAAGCCGGATTAATACTACAGGTTTTGCCAATGGATCACCACACTAACCCGATCATCTCCTTACATTGCCCGCAGCCGGCGGATTCGTTCTTCAGCAGGCGGGTGGGTGGAGAAGAGTCCCGCCATTTTCTTTTTAAGGGGATCGGAGAAATAGAGCATGGCGGAGGTGTTGGATGCTTCTCTTACCGGCTCCCGTATTCCAGCGATCTTTTCCAGTGCGGAGGCGAGCGCATAGGGGTTGCGACATAGTTCAGCGCCACTGGCATCCGCTAAATATTCGCGATTGCGGGAGATGGCCAGACGGATCAGTGTCGCGATAAATGGAGAAAGGATTAACAACACGACCGCCGCAATGGCGATGATTGGATGGACATTGCGATTTCTTTTTCCAAAGAGTAAGATCCGTGATCCAAAGTCGCTCAAAATGGCAATAACCGATACCAGTGCCAGAGCGACCGTGGCGAGACGGATGTCGTAATTTTTGATATGAGCCACTTCATGGGCCAGCACCGCTTCGATCTCTTCCCGGTTAAGGCGTTCCATCAACCCTGTCGTTACCGCTACCGCTCCATTTTTGGGAGAGATGCCGGTAGCAAAGGCGTTGGGGCTGGCATCCTGAATGATAAAAATCCTTGGTGTGGGAATTCGTGCTGCTAGCGCCAACCCCTCTACTGTATGCCATAGGAAAGGGTTATCTTCTGATCGCTTCACTTCCCGGGCATGGTTCATCGCCATCACGACGCGAGTGCTAGATAATACCATAAACAAGGTATAGCCAATCGCCAGGATACCGGCAAATACCGCTCCCCACAACGGTTCCCCCACCTGAACATAGCTGACGCTGGCTCCCACCAGTAAAACGAACAGGATAAAAAAGAGGATAATCAGGACAGATTTACGCTTATTCGATTCAATCTGTTTGTGTAAAAGCATAGTTAATGCCTCCTTCGCTTAGAAGGAGACCTTCACGTTTTGGCGTTCTTCGGCGGGGATGCTCAACAGATCTCGACGCTTAAAGCCGTGAATGGAGGCGATGATGTTTGTGGGGATGGTTTCCACTTTGGTGTTGTACTCCATCACCGTCTTGTTGTAGCTCTGGCGGGAGTAGGAAATTTTGTTTTCCGTACCTGCCAGCTCTTCTTGTAGCATCATAAAATTTTCATTCGCTTTTAGTTCCGGGTAAGATTCCGATAAGGCGAACAAATTTTTGAGTCCAGCGGAAATCTGGTCGTTTGCCGTCATTTCATCATTGCGGGTGTTGCCTTGCGAAAACATGCGGTTGCGCGCTTCAATCACTTTTTCAAGGGTTTCTGTTTCGTGTTTGGCATATCCCTTTACCGTCTCCACGAGGTTGGGGATTAGATCATAGCGCCGCTTCAGTTGGACATCGATTTGCGCCCATGCTTCCTCTACCCAGTTGCGATACTTGACGAGGGAGTTGTAGTTGATGATCCAGAAAAGAATGAAGACGGCCACAACAATTCCAACGATTAATAGTGTCATCGGGTTGCCTCCTCATGGATAATAGATAGAAATCTTATGAATCAATCCCTTTTATTATATGAAAAGGATAAGGGAAATGAAACTCCCGGTGTCCACTTTTATCGCAATCTCTGAAATCGAAAGGCTGTGCAGGAACATATCCGTTATAAACGGAATATGAGAGGAGACTAAGAGGATGGACAGGAGTGATGGTTGATGGAAATTCCTTTCACCGAGCGAGATGTTGAAGCGTTACAACAGGAAGCGGTAGCGTGGCGGCGTCATCTACATCAGTATCCGGAGTTGTCGTTTCAGGAGAGAGAAACCTCCCAGTATATCGTTGATACCTTGCAAGCCATCGGAGGAATGGAGCTCTCCCGCCCCACTCCTACCAGTGTGGTCGCTCGGCTTGTGGGCGATCGTCCCGGACGAGTGGTGGCCTTGCGCGCGGATATTGATGCGTTGCCGATTCAGGAGGAAAATGACTTCGCTTTTACATCCAAACAAGCGGGTGTGATGCATGCCTGCGGCCATGATGGACATACGGCGATGCTATTGGCTGTGGCAAAACTGTTTGCTGCATACAGGGAAGCGATCGTCGGAGAAGTTCTGTTTATCTTTCAACATGCGGAGGAGTTACCTCCAGGTGGAGCCGAGGAATTGGTAGAGGCTGGGGTGTTGGACGATGTAGATGTGGTAATCGGTACGCACTTGTGGGCGAGCCTGGATGTAGGGAAAGTAGGCGTCATCCATGGTCCGGCGATGGCGGCGGCAGATCGGTTTGAGATTACGGTACAGGGACAAGGGGGACATGCGGCAGGGCCGCATAACACCATTGACAGCATTGCCATCGGTGCACAGGTGGTTTCCAATCTCCAGCATGTGGTATCTCGCAATACCGATCCATTGAATCCGGTTGTCCTTTCCGTCACCAAATTTGTCGGTGGCAACAGCTTCAATATTATTCCCGGAACGGTTCAAATCGCAGGAACAGTCCGTACGCTGGACAACGATGTACGCGAACAGGTTCCCACCCTGATGGAACGAGTGATAAAAGGAATTACGGAGGCTCACGGTGCCGGATATGATTTCACTTATGATCGCGGCTATCGGCCCCTGATCAATCAGCATGATGTAACTCGGTTTGTTGAGGAGACGGCGAAAGAGGTGATGGGGGCCGACAATGTGGAGCGCTTACGTCCCAGCATGGGCGGCGAAGATTTTTCCGCTTATCTCCAACGGGTACCGGGTACTTATTTTTTCACTGGGGCTGGAAACAGCGAAAAAGGGATTTCATATCCTCATCATCATCCGCGTTTTACTATCGATGAAGATGCACTTTTGTACGGGATTCATATTCTCGCCCGCTCCGCTTGGAAGCTGCTGCATACAGAGAAAAACGAAAATGTTTTCGCCATTTTATAAAGATCGTTTGCATGAGGTTGGTAGTTTTTAAAGGATGGTAAGATGTTGTTGAAGAGGGTGAATCGATTAGTAGATTGAAGGGAAGGTCCGTAGCAGGGCCTTCTTTTTTGGTCTTTCTAAACGTTCAGGATTGCCGTAAACAGGAAAAACATGCTATCATTATTGAATCATTGATTTATAGAAACGGGTGATGTTAGGTGGCTCAGATTCATATTGATCGGGATGCTTTGGTCGTGTCGACTCAAGGGGCGGAAAAGCTGGGGTTATGGAATTTGCGGGCTCAAGTGGAAGAGGAGGAAATGCTAAAGCTGGTCGAGGATTTTTTACGGGAAATGGTAGAATACCAGAAAAAAAGCGGTCGACACCTACAGCCGGAAGAGACTGTAGCCTGGGGAAGTTGGGCGGTTCAGTGTAAGGAAGTGGATGGCCATCTAGAGTTTTGGGAATTTCAAGGGGATTGGACTGATGTTGAGCCTGGAGTTACCCGTACGATGGCTTATATGGCGATGATGTTAGCAGCACGGGAAGAACTGGGGGCAGAGGAGGTAGCCCCACCGCTGGCCACCCAATTGGTGGTGATAACGGACGATGTACTGCAAGGACAATTACCGGTAGAAGGAATCCGCTATTTGGAAGAAGATACGCAAATGTCCGGCTGGTGGCTGATAACGGAAGGATATGACGGGAATGAAGAGGACTTGAAATCAGCTCCCTTGTATCAGATTTTTGAATCCTGTCCTCACCTGATCCCGTTGGTCGGCCTACCGGCAGGCTATCGCTTTCGACTGGGGGAGGAAGGGTGTGAGATCCTGTTCGATTCCGAAGTGATCGAAGGGAGTCAGAAAGAACAAGAGGTTTAGCGCGTTTGGCATCTAGGAGTGTATACATAACTCTTTCTCCCGCTGGTGAAGTGGAGAGAAGTAGCAACCGCAACCTGTACGCACAGGTTGCGGTTGTTGTTTGGTAACCAGTATGGTTGAAGAACCAAGGTGAGGGTAATCGGCAGTGTCAGGGTTAGATCTGTTTGATGGCCTTGGCGATTGGGGTATTGCCGGAGACGAGATCGAAGGCACGGTTAAAGGTGTGCTTTTCATCAAGAACGGCTATAATCGTTCGTGCCACATCCTCCCGCGGGATGGTGGCTCGCTCCAGGTTTTCGGCGGCGGTCACCTTTCCGCTTCCCGCATCGTTGAGTAATCCTCCGGGACGGATGATCGTGTAAGTTAGGTTGCTTTGTTCCAGGGCGCGATCGGCGTAATGTTTGGCTACGAAGTAGGGCTTAATCTTTTCGCTCCAGTTTTCCCGGTTGTGTGCCTGGATGGCACTCACCATGACAAAACGCTCAATGCCTGCTTTTTCGGCGGCTTCCATCGTTTTTACGGCGCCGTCCAAATCGATCAACAAGGTTTTGTCCGGCCCAGTGGCGCCCCCGGAGCCGGCGGTAAAGACAATCGCTTCACACCCGTTGGCGGCTTCCGCGATGCGGTCCACGCGATCATCCAGGTTGGCCACCACCGCTTCCACACCGGTATTTTGATACGTCTTCGCCTGCTCTTCTTTCCGGACCATCGCCCTGACGGTGTGCTCCTCGCTCTCTTGTAAGAATTTCACCAGATGTCGGCCGATTTGTCCATTGGCTCCAACGACTAAAACTTTCATTGGGTAGGTTCCCCTTTCGTTCCTTTATGTAAATCCGGGAGAAAGCCTCGCGGATATTTATTTTCCTTCCCGCTTGCTCTGATACGCAAACAGTTTCAGATTCTAAAGGTGTATAAATTGAATAGGTAGGGTAGAAGATCCAGGTGAGATGTCTTCAAAGAAAGAAGGTCAAAGTAATGACTTCCGCAAACAGCAAAAAAATCCATGAAATTCCCTTTTCCGTACTGGATTTGTCTCCGATTGTCGAAGGTGCCACTCCTGCCGAATCGCTGCAAAACACGCTTGATCTCGCCCAACGAGCCGAAGCGTGTGGGTATAAGCGGTTCTGGGTGGCGGAACACCACGGCATGCCCGGTATCGCCAGTGCAGCCACTTCCGTTGTGATCGGCCATGTGGCGGCTGGGACCTCCCACATCCGGGTGGGTTCCGGTGGTATTATGTTGCCCAACCACGCTCCTCTAATCATCGCTGAGCAGTTTGGTACGTTGGAATCGCTTTATCCCGGTCGAATCGACTTAGGACTCGGACGTGCCCCCGGCACAGACCAGCGTACCGTTCGTGCCCTGCGAAGGGAAAACCGAAGTAGCGGACAAGATTTCCCGCAGTTATTGGACGAGTTACGCGGCTATCTCGATCCGGACCCCGCCTTCGGCTTTAATCCCGTGCGTGCCATCCCTGGTGAAGGGTTAAATATCCCCATCTGGTTGTTGGGATCCAGCGATTTTAGTGCTCGATTAGCGGGAAACCTTGGGCTACCCTTTTCCTTTGCCAGTCACTTTTCCCCAGAGTATACACTGCCAGCGTTGAAGTTGTATCGGCAGAGCTTCCAGCCGTCGAAGTCCTTGGAACGGCCCTATGTGATGGTAGGGGTAAATGTCGTGGCAGCAGATAGCGATGAAGAGGCGCAATATTTGGCGACATCGATGCAGCAAGCCTTTTTAAATATGATCCGCAATCGGCCGGGTCAGCTTCCGCCTCCAGTAAAGGATATGGACCAACTTTGGCAGCCCTTTGAAATGGTGGCAGTCGAGCGGCAGCTGAGCTCTTCCATCATCGGCAGCCCGGAAACGGTGAAGGAGAAGTTACAACAATTCCTCGATGAAACCCAGGCGGATGAGATGATGGTTCAAACCCAGGTGTTTGATCATAAAAAACGGCTCGCATCTTACAAAACCGTGGCGGATTTGGTCAGGGATAAGGGGGAGAGCGGTTCATAGTCGGAATGATGGTGATGTGGAACAGCGAGACGGGTTCACCTGAGAAGCGTTCCAAAGTTAATCGCGATACGACTACAAAAAAAGGCATCCCGCCGATGTGAGACGGGATGCCTTTTTGCTTCTTATTTTAACCATTCCGTATGGAAGGTGCCTTCTTTGTCAATGCGCTGGTACGTATGGGCACCAAAGTAGTCCCGTTGCGCTTGAAGTAAGTTGGCGGGTAGGCGTGCGCTGCGGTAGCTGTCATAGTAAGCGAGTGCACTGGAGAGGCCCGGCACGGGAATTCCTTGCTGGATGGCGAGGGAGACCACTTTGCGCCAGGAATCCTGGTAACGGACGACGATCTCCTTAAAATAGGGTGAGAGGAGCAGATTGGCCAGTGCTGGCTCCGCATCGTATGCTTCCTTGATGTTTTGCAGGAAGCGAGCCCGGATAATACAGCCGCCGCGGAAGATCATAGCGATGCTGCCGTAATCGAGATCCCATTCGTATTCCTCGGAAGCGGCCCGCATCTGTGCAAATCCTTGGGCATAGGAACAGATTTTACTGGCGTAGAGGGCCTGACGAATCGCTTCAATCCACTCTTCTTTATTTTCGACACGGGTGGCTGTGGGACCCGGCAACACTTGAGCGGCTTGTTCCCGTTCCGTTTTCATCGCCGATAGGAAACGGGAGAAGACAGATTGGGTGATAATGGAGAGGGGTACACCGAGATCGAGGGCGCTTTGGCTGGTCCATTTTCCTGTCCCTTTTTGTCCCGCTGTATCCAGGATGACATCCACCATCGGTTTTCCGGTTTCTTCATCTTTTTTGGTAAAGATGTCGGCAGTGATTTCAATCAGATAACTATCCAGCTCCCCTTGGTTCCATTGGGAAAATACCTGGTGCAGCTCATCTGTGGAAAGTCCCACTACCTCTTTTAAGAGATGGTACGCCTCGGCGATTAATTGCATATCCCCGTACTCAATGCCGTTGTGCACCATCTTCACATAATGGCCGGCACCATCAGGGCCGATATAGGTGGTGCAGGGTTCCCCGTTAACCTGAGCAGCGATAGCGGAAAAGATGGGAGCCACCTGCTCATAGGCGCTTCGTTGTCCACCGGGCATGATGGAGGGGCCCTTTAAGGCTCCTTCCTCACCGCCGGAAACGCCGGTACCGACAAAGCGCAGTCCGGCGGCTTCCAGCTCCTTACTGCGGCGAACGGTATCCTGGAAAAAGGTGTTGCCACCGTCGATCAGGATGTCCCCTTCATCCAGTAACGGCTTCAGCTGTTCAATTGTCGCGTCAGTTGCAGGACCCGCTTTTACCATCAGCATAATTTTGCGGGGGGATGCAAGCGATTGAACAAATTTCTCCAATGTGTAGGCAGCAAAGACATTTTTTCCGGCGGCTTCTTGTACAAACTGATCCGTTTTTTCACGGGAACGATTGTACACCGAGACGGAAAAACCTTTGGATTCCATATTGAGGGCCAGGTTTTTACCCATGACGGCTAAGCCGATTACACCGATCTGTTGCTTTGACAATGTGGTTCAATCCTTTCTGTCATCAATGTCCCTGAAGAAAGAATAACGGTCTGGGAAAGAAAAGTCCACCCGGGTCAAAATCGGTCCCGAAGTCACGCCAGCACATCTTTACGGGTAAAGGCGGTAAATGCGACGGCGAGTGCGACCAGTGACCAGATACTCAAAACGGTCAGGGAGAAGGGTAGCGTCATCCCCTCGATCATGGTGGGGGTGCCGCTGAGATAATCGGTCAGACGCAGATTGGTAAAAGCCAAATACTTAAGAGCAGACCAAGTAGGTGCCAATTGCGTGAGCAGACTGCCGGAGATGATCGCCGCCATCATAATACCCATACTGGCGGCGGTGCTCCGCACAAGTACCGATACCATAAAGGCGATGGTGGCTACCGTTACACAGGCGAACCAACCCAGACCATATCCCATTAAGGTGGCTTGCCACTGTGGGATCAGATGGACTTGATCCGTGAGAAGCTCTCCGTTTTCTTCCTGGAAGCCCGTCAATACCGGCATGGTCCAACCGGAGTAGCCAAAGATGACTCCCGATATCAGATAGCCTAGAATCGCTGTAGCCATCACCACCAGTGAAACAACAAGGATTAAGGCCAGGTATTTGCTGAGTAAAATGCGCCAACGGCGAACCGGCCGAGTGAGCAGCATTTTAATGGTGCCGGCGGAGTGTTCCGATGAAACGATATCCGAAGCGACCACCACCACCAATAGAGGCAAAAACAGTGATACGGATTCCTCCATAAACTGGCGTACAAAGGTGGGAGCACCTGGTGCCATCGGATTAATATTATGATCGAGATAATATTGTTGCTGTTGAATGTTCATCTCAAGCATCTTTCGCCATTCTTCCGGGAGGCGACTGGAGGAAAGGCGATTTTGGCTGTCGATGATCTGTTGTTGCAGAACGGAACGCCAATCGTCTGTTCCCAACTGTTCCACAGTGGTTTGGACTGTACGGTACTGAGCATAGGTGAAAATGGGGATCAGCACGGCCACAATCAAAAGAACGACTAACACCCTTTTCTTCTTCACCATTTTCAGCATTTCGTTGTAGATCAGGTTGACCCAATTACGCAATGTGATCTCCCTCCGTCATTTGCAGGAAAACATCCTCCAAGGTTGGGTGTTTCTGTCGGATTTCCGTCACTTGAACGCCGGCATTTAAAAGAGCGCCGTTAGCAGCGGCGATCGCTTCCTGTGGGAGATGGGTGCGGATGATGCCGTTGTCAGGGAGATATTCCAGCGCAGTGACGGAGGCTAGGGAGCGCAGCACCTCCATGCCCTTCTCAATCGGATGAAGACGCCACTCCACAGGAGGCTCCCCCTCCAGAAGCTGACTGACAGGGCCAGTGCGAATCACCTTCCCGTTGCTGATAATCGCCACCCGATCACATAGGGTTTGCACTTCATGCAGAATATGGCTGGAAATAAAGACGCTGATCCCTTCCTCTTTCGCTAAACGCTGGATAAAACCGCGCATCTCTCGGATACCGGCAGGGTCGAGGCCGTTGGTGGGCTCATCCAGAATCAACAGCTGAGGTTGACGAAGGAGTGCTTGCGCGATGCCTAAGCGTTGCCGCATCCCAAGGGAATAGGTTTTGACCGTATCGTCGATCCGTTCGGTTAACTCCACCAGTTTAACCACTTCTTCAATCCGTTCATACGAGATGGGTCCTTCCATGCGGGCAAAGTGCTCCAAATTTTCGCGGCCGGTCAAATACGGGTACATTTCCGGGTTTTCCACGATGGCCCCCACTTGGCGGATAGCGTGCGTAAAGTGGCGGCTGAGATCGTGGCCACCGATGGTGACGGTGCCACCGGTGGGTCTGATCAGACCGACGAGCATACGGATGGTGGTCGTCTTCCCAGCACCGTTGGGACCTAAAAAGCCAAAAACTTCTCCTTCCAATACATCAAACGACACATCGTGAATGATCTTCCGTTTGCTGATGGTTTTATGTAAGCCACGAACGGATAACACAACCCTACGTTCATCAGGGGGCATCCACATTCACCTCGTTTTCTTCTAGGGCGGTTAGGGTTTGCAACAGACGGTCGGCCATAAACTGATATCCGTCATTATTGGGGTGAAATTTATCGGAGTATAAGTATCGGTCCGGATTTAATTGAAACAGGTCAAATAGGGGGATGATTACCACCAAGGGATCGTCTGCCGTCGTTTCCACTATCGTTTGATTCCATTCCCGCACCAATGCATCTGTGGTTTTACGGTCCCCCAAATCGCCGAAAGGATTATAGAGACCAAAGATAAAGATGGGAACATCCGCGTTCTCTTGCCGAATCGCTTCCACGATCGCCTTGAGGTTATTGGCATATTCTTCGCGGGTTAAAGCAGCTTCGTCCAAATCGATCGATTCCAATGACCCGCTTCCGCGAAAAAGGTCGTTTCCACCGATGGTGAGGGTTACCCAACTGGCTTCACCCAACAGCTGACGGACGCGTGGTTGTTTCATCTGTTCTCTCAACTCGGGTGAAGTTTGCCCTTTGATTCCCAAGTTGACGGCACTAACCGTTTCATCCTGTTCACGGAGGGCGGATCGAATCCGTCCAAAATAGCCTTGTCCAGTCGTGTCACCGGTTCCTCGGGTAAGGGAGTCCCCAAAGCTTAGCAACAAATGCTCTCCTTCAGGGGCGGCAGAGGAAACATCAGTTTCCCGCGCTTCATTCGGCTGTGGTGCAGAAGTGTTTCCCATGATCTCCGCCACAGCCCAGGAAAAGCCTGCCGCAAAGAGCAACAGGGACGCCAAGGAGAGTAAATTGATTGCGATCCACAACGGTCGGCTTTTCATTTTCATCGTAAACTCCTTTGCTTCAATTGATGGAACGGCGGTGTAAACCGGTTATATCTTTTCCTTCCTCAAAAGGGGCAAACCGCCTGTAGGCGCATATACATAATATCGAGTTTGTTTTTTAGGGAGGGAACGAAGAGTGAAATTGCAAATCGTCCAACCCGGGGATACGCTTTGGTCGGTCGCCCGCCGCTTCGACATCCCGATCCGGACTCTGATGGATGCCAATAAAGACATCGGGGATCCCGACCGTTTGGAGCCAGGGACCAAAGTGCGAATTCCCACAGGCAAGGTTCCGGTCTCTTTGTATACAACAGAAGATGAAGTGAAAGTTCGTCGAGAACCGCCGCATCCGCCCACTTGGGAAAGTTCCAGTTCAAGCTCTAGTTCTAGTTCAAGCTCTAGCTCCAGTTCAGCGATGGCGCCAAAACGGGGGGCGAGGATGCCTCAGTACCCTACTTTCCCAGTCCCCCCCATGCCCAAAGCACCCCAGTATCAACAGCAAAAATCTGTATCACCCACTCCATACCCAACGCCATATCCATATCCCAGTAAGACTCCCAAAAGGGATTGTGGTTGTGGATCTCCCAAACAGGTATTCCCTTTTCCGCCTGGCCAAGGCTATCCGATGCCTGGCCCCGGTTATCCCGGTCCTGGTCAAGGCTATCCCGGTCCTGACCAAGGTTACCCGATGCCCAGCCCTGGTTATCCCGGTCCCGACCAAGGTTATCCTGGCCCTGGTCAAGGCTATCCCATGCCTGGACCTGGCTTTCCCGGACCGGACCAAGGCTATCCGATGCCCGGCCCCGGTTATCCCGGCCCTGGTCAAGGCTATCCCGGTCCCGGTTTTCCCGGAATACCAGGGATGCCGATGACACCAATGTCCAAAAAAGATCCTACCCAAGACCGTTCGCTAAATGGTCCATCCCCATCTGTCCCCTTACGTCCAATGCCCCTGGAAAGCTCGGAAAATGTTGATGGGCAAACGAGCAATTATGCTGAGCTCTTTCGTGAGCAGGAAGAGCGGGAGAGCAGTTCCTCCGAACTGTGAACGGACAGGAACAAGGATGGGCTTTTCATATCGGGGCAGCGGAGCGTCTTCATTGGGAACGATTGCTGGGTGATCGCATTGAAACGGTTCAGCCGTTCCAAAAAAATTGGTTGGTGACAACCGCTCACGGTCGCTGGGTGGCTAAACGGACGCGACGACCCGGTTTTCTCCAATGGTGGGCGGGAGTAGATCGGGAGATCAGACTGCGTGGTTTTCAGCAACTACCCTTTTGGTTAACGGACGGAAGAGAATGGCAACTGTCCGCTTGGATACCGGGGCGCAGTGCCCGTTATCGCCAGCAAGGGGATTTGGTTCACGCCGCTGCCATATTGGGACGATTTCACCGGCTAGGGCGTGGATTGTATACCCCTACCCTTTCTCCTGGAAGTAATTTAATCAAGCGGGTGGAAGAGCGTTTCCTTACCTTTATCCGCTTTGTTCGTAAACAAAATTCGCCCGCAGTCCAACAAGTGCTACAACCGGTGGAAGGGGAGTTGCTCCAGTGTGGGCAGCAAGTGTTGGAGGCACTGTCCCGTTTTCCTTGGGATGATTGGTGCCGAAGAGAACAACAGATGCACAATCTGGTCCACCGCGATCTGGCTAGTCATAATTGGATTTGGGATTCCGTTGGTCGAGGTTGGCTAATCGACTTTGATACGGCCGGTTATGATGTGCAGGTGGGGGACTTGTGGCAGCTCTTGTCCCGAGGGATGTGGGAACAAAACTGGGAGCCCTCCATCCTGCAAAGGGCGGTGGCGACCTATGAGCAAGAGCGTCCGCTTCAGTGGTGGGAACGGGAACTGCTAAGGATTTTGTTGGCCTTTCCCAATGAAATTTATCGGGAAGCGATTGGACTCGGCAGGGGAGATCCGGAATATACAATCACACGTACCCTGCCATACCTTGAACGGTTGGTGACCAATGTTCCCCAGTGGCGACCGTGGACCCGCCAGCAGTCATGGTTGGTTTAAAGGGATCGCATGTGGTATCATGGAAACTGATGATCGTCGCATGCGGTGGAGTGTGAAGAACCCATGGGAATGAGGGGGCCGTTTTGCAGAACTGCATCGGCATGACAGGTGCGGTACGGGTAGCTGTCAACCTGCCCCCGATGACCCACATGTCATGAGATTGACGGTTGATCCACCGTGCTCACTTGGAGCCGGTGGTTCTTTCTGTGTCAAAAGGATGGACACTGATATCAGTATACCGCAAAGCGTTGGCACTCACATCCGTCACAAACCGCATGCGTCAGGAAACAGAAGATCGAGGTGATCCGCATGGCTGGCCATTCTAAGTGGAAAAACATCCAACATCGTAAAGGTCGGCAGGATGCTATTCGAGGAAAAGTGTTCGCCAAATTGTCACGAGAGATTATGGTGGCAACACGAGAAGGAGGCCCTGATCCGGAACAAAATCAACGCTTGCGCTTGGCTGTTGCCAAAGCACGTTCACAAAATATGCCCAATGATAACATCGAGCGGGCGATCAAGCGGGGAAGCGGGGAAGAAGGTGGCGGCAACTATGAAGCTGTCACTTACGAGGGCTATGGACCCGCCGGTGCCGCGGTGATGGTAGAGGCATTGACCGATAACCGTAATCGTACTGCCGCCGATATTCGTCACATTTTTTCCAAACGGGATGGTAATCTGGGGGAATCCGGCTGTGTCGCCTGGATGTTTGAACGAAAAGGGCTCTTGTATATCGACCGGAATACGACGGATGTGGAAGAGGATGAGTTGTTGATGCTGGCATTGGAGGCGGGAGCGGAGGATTTTGAAGCGGCAACGGATGCCTTTACGATAACGACGGCTCCGGAAAACTTTGAGGATATAAAAAATGTTCTAGAGGATCAAGGATTCCGCCTGTCCAATGCTGAAGTAACGATGATTCCCACCAACACCGTGGATGTAAGTGGAGAACATGCCTCCAAGATCCTGAACCTGATCGAAACCTTAGAAGACCACGACGATGTGCAAAACGTGTTCGCCAATTTTAATATCGATGAAGCGGAGTTGGAAAAACTGTGATCAGTCAACTCTTCTTGCATGGGGAACATGTCCGTCTTACGATCTCGTCAGTTTTTGGAACGAGGCGGAAAGCGGTATGATATGAGATTGTATGGGTTGTTATGGCCAGAGTGGAAGGGACATAGGGGGATGTCTTCATAATGCGCGTTCAACCGTTCCAGTTAGGGGCGGTTTTTTGTAACAAAAACCCCTGCCCGATGGAAGCAGTCGGGAAGGGGTTTATCGCGATTGGAATCGTTCTCTGATTTAGGGCGCATTTTTTTCGCCGTTGGTTGTGGTCAAGCGTAGCGAACGACGCACCAGCCAACGGGTGACGACGCCGTGTAAGGGGGAGAACAGGAAGGCGAGGATAAAAAGCAATCCTGCCGCCACCGTCATGCATCCGGCGATGGAGGCATCCAGCCACAGCGCCATCCAGTAACCGCAGATAGAGCTGAGGATTCCGACGACAGCACTGATGGCCAGCATCCATTCCAACTTGTCCGTCAGAAGGTAAGCGGTCGCTCCCGGCACGATCAGCATAGCCACCACCAGGATAGCACCCACACTTTCAAAGGAGGCCACAGTGGTAACAGAAACTAAGCCCATTAACACATAGTGGATCAATAGCACTGGAATCCCTAATGCTGCCGCCATTTGCGGATCAAAGGTCACTACTTTTAATTCCTTATAAAGTAGCCCCACCACGACCAGCGAGAGAAAGAGAGCCGCTCCCACAATCCACATCGCGCGCGGGCCTATTTCCCACCCGAACAGGGTCCAAGTATTAAAGGGAACATAGGCGATTTCACCGTAGAGGACATGATCCAGATCCAAATGAACCTGCCGTGCAAACAACGAGATCATAATGACACCTACGGCAAACAAAAAAGTGAAGGTAACGCTGATGGCGGCGTCATGTTGTACGCCCTGCTGGCTCAAGGTTTGAATTAAAAAAGTACACAACAGCCCAAAGGCGGCCGCCCCCAACAGCATCCAGACGGATTCCAGGCTTCCGCTGAAGAGGTATGCCACAACAATCCCGGGCAGGACAGCGTGACTGATGGCATCCCCCACCATTGCCAATCGTCGTAGGATTAAAAAACAGCCTAAAAAGCCGCAGGCGACTGCAACCATGGCACCAGTTACGATGATGGTCATTCCCATGGTCATGATTGCATCCCCCCCTCAAACCCTTTGGATGAATTCGGATGCCAGCGTGGCTCCCGTCCGTGTAGAACCAGCAATTTATGCAGTTCAGGCAGCAGTTCGTCCGGGATATCTTCCCGCACAGCCCCTGTATCTGAATCGCGGATGGTGCTGCCCACTTCATTTTCATGCATCATCCACACCTCGGTTAAACGGGCGTGCAACACCGTTTCATAGGCGGCATTCCAACCGGCTGCGGTTGCGGTTAACATGCGTTCACCCGCTTGATCCTTTACCTGTAGCCATCCTTCACCAACCAGATTGCGCACAGCCCGCTCCAGTTGTCGGGACGGGATGGCATAACGAGAGGAGAGAGATTCGACTGTAACCAAGTCTTCATTTTGTTCACGAGCTTCGTACAATGCTTGTAAAATACGGTCCCGCGTTGCTTCCCGGCGAACCTGGCTTAGTCGCCATGCTTTTGCCAACAACCCGCGGCGGGGAGCGAATACCATCGAAAGCATAAAGACGACGGTGGCTGCAACCACAATCAAGGGGCCGGTAGGAAAATTAAATCCCATTGTGCTAAACAATGTGCCCAACGCACCGGACAATCCACCTAAGAGAGCGGATAGGATCAACATTACATCCAGCCGCTCTGTCCAATAGCGGGCGGCGGCGGCGGGTGTCACGATAAGTGCCGCAACCAACACCACCCCTGCGGCTTGTAAGCCGATGACGACAGCTACTACCAGCAGCAGCATTAAAAACAGATCCAAGGCAGCCATGGGGAGCCCCAGGCTACGGCCAAAACCGGCATCAAAACAGAGCAGCTTAAATTCCTTGAAGAAGAGAAAGGTAATTACCAGCAATAAAAGAGCGACACTTCCCATCACCCATACATCCTCACCGACGAGGGATGCCGCTTGACCGAATAAAAATTGATCCAACCCGCTCTGGTTGCCGTTGGGTTGGTGTTGAATCTGTGTCAACAATACAATGCCAAATCCGAAAAAAACGGAAAGGACCAAACCCAAAGCGGTATCTTCTTTGAGACGGGAAAAGCGGGTGATGGTGCTGATGGCCATTGATGCTAGCACACCGGTTATGATCGCCCCGATCAGGAAAAAAAACGAATTTTTTGTTCCAGTCAGCATAAAGGCGAGACAGATGCCGGGAAGGGCCGCATGGGCGAGGACATCTCCCATCAGGCTACGTTTACGCAAAAAGGCAAAAGCACCGATGACACCGCTGGAAAGGCCTAAAAGCATGGTTCCGGATAACACCCAAGCGGTATTGGGATCGCTGAGGTGCGCGCCGATGTTTTCAAGTGAGAACATGGGGATCACCTCGACATGGCGATCCCGGATAGCTCCGGCAGTACAGTGAGCCGGCCTCCGTACGCTTTTTGCAGATTTTCCGGCGTAAACACCCGGCTTGTCGGACCGACTGCGATTTGGCGGAAGTTGAGGAGAATCAGCCAATCAAAGTATTCCTGTACTGTTTGCAGGTCATGATGGACCACCAGGACGGTTTTTTGTTGTGCCTTGAGATCGTTTAATATTTGGATAATCGCCTTTTCGGTGGCGGCATCCACCCCGACAAAAGGTTCATCCATCAAATAGAGTTGGGCGTCCTGGGCCAAAGAGCGGGCCAAAAAGACGCGTTGTTGTTGACCGCCGGACAATTGGCTAATCTGCCGTTTGCCGAAGTCGGCCATCCCCACTTTTTCTAAACAATGATAAGCAAATTCGCGATCTTCTTTGCGGGGTCGTTTAAACCAACCCAATTTGCCGAAACGTCCCATCAGGACAACATCGAGGGCATTGGTGGGAAAGTCCCAATCGACGGATTCCCGTTGCGGAACATAGCCGACGATGGAGCGTTGTTCGCGGTAAGGCTTCCCATAGATGGTGACCGAACCGCTCGTAAGGGGGAGAAGCCCCAGAATCGCTTTGATCAAGGTTGATTTGCCGGCGCCGTTGGGGCCGACGATGCCGATCAGGTTTCCTTCAGGTACATCAAATTGGATATCGCGCAGAACCGGTTTGCGATGGTATGCAACCGACAGATCGCGAACAGATACCGGATATTGATTTATTTTCATGAGAGAGCCTCCCTCCTCTATGTGGATATCATGTGTCTGACTGATTGATTGATGAATGCATTACTTCAGGGCGGAGACAATAGTGTCCACATTGTGGCGAACCATACCGATATACGTTCCCTCTTCCGTCCCCTCGGCTCCCATGGCGTCGGAGAAGAGTTCCCCCCCGATCTTTATTGTTTGGCCACGCTGTTGTGCCCCTTTGACGACGGCTTCAATCGATTGCTTCGATACACTGCTTTCAATAAATACCGCTTTTACGTTGCGATCGGAAATAATCTTCGCAACGCGTTGGATATCACGCAATCCGTACTCCGATGCGGTGTTGATCCCTTGCAGTCCCACTACCTCAATATCGTAGGCATCACCAAAATAGCCAAAGGCGTCATGGGCTGTGACCAACACCCGCTGTTTCGAGGGAATCGATTTAATTTCCTCCTGTGCGTACTGATCCAACTCTTCCAGTTCTGCGATATAGGCTTGAGATTGTTGGCGATAATCGTCGCGGTGGTCAGGGTCCGCTTTTGCTAATTCTTTCTCCACCACTTTGACGGCTTCAATCCAGAGTTGTACATCAAACCAAATGTGGGGGTCCGTTTTTCCCCCTTCGTCTTCCAGCTTCTTCAGTTTCTCCGCGGGAATCGTTTCGGCGACGGGAATCACCGGTTTTTCATGGGACAGCTTTTTCAAGATGTCTTCCATGTTTCCTTCCAGTTGTAGCCCGTTGTAAAAAATCATATGCGCTTTAGCCAGTCGACCGATATCCCCCTGTGATGCTTTGTATAAATGGGGATCGACTCCCGGTCCCATCAAGGCGGTCACTTCCACGTGTTCGCCGCCAACGTTCTTCACAATGTCAGCCACCATCCCGGTAGTAGTCGTCACCCGAATCGGTCCATCTTCTGGGATGGCCGTCTCCCCCTGGGCGGTGCATCCAAATAAAAGCATCGAAGCGATCAACAAGACGGCCAATCCGAGCCTTAATTTATCAAGCATCTATTTTTCATCCTCCAGCTCTTAAATGTGGGCATAGACAGGTTTGTTTAACCGGTCAATCATTTTTTCCTCAATAAATATATTTTTCCCTAATGCAAAACCTGCTATTGCCATTGTATTGGGCAACTTAAAAAATTGTCAATAGGTTTTTGCAAAAAGAGGTACAGAAGGGCGATGAAGCGATAGGAGGAAAGAAAATAACTGTTTAATAAAAATAAAACATGTCATGCAGGGAGGATTTTGTCGATTAGTCTCGAATAATTGTTACGAGATTAAACTTGGAGACGTGTATATGGTATTCAAGGGATTTGTAAAATTCGTATCGTACAAAAAACGTTTTGCGGCGAACCTAGGTTTTAAGTCATTTGAAGAGATGTCTAATCATACTCACACCATTTTTTTGATTCCTCCGGATGCTGGATGCTTTGTCACCAAGTTGCCTGATGGAGGTTGGGCGGTATGGAATAACCAGGGAAACCCTCCATATAGCCTGGAAAAGTGGGATACCTGGGAGGAGGCTGCCCGTTACTTGCGGATTTTGTTTGATTCAAAGGGACTGACTGAGGAGTGTTGGAAGCCGCAAGGATATAACGGAAGCGACAAAGATGAGTTTTTAACAAGACCTCCGACGTCTACTGATGAATAGATAGCGTGGCTGAGACGGATGTGGAAATATGCGATCGTTTCAGTGGAAGGCACGCTTTTGGACGTCAACGCTTAAACTCGCCCTGGGCGAGTTTTTTGATGTTCCTTTTATGTAGGAATGATAATAACGGTCGACGCTGGGGGCCGCCGACCGTTCGAAAATGGGATGATTGCGGAGGATGACAGGGTTTTGTCAAAGGTTGTTCAGGCGGTCGGGAGTGGATTTCCGCCTTCGTTCCATGTGTGGCAGAGTCACTCATTCGGAAATCCATCCCTCCCTAAATACAATCAAAGATATCGGATGGGGCACTAGTCATCCTCTGTTGCAAGGGTAAAGGGTGCTCAAGGGTTGTCTACCCGTTTCCAGTTTACTCCCGGAAATTCACTGCTCAATCGTTGGTATGCATCGTTACTGATGTAACCGCCCCGGTCTTTGTCATAGTTTTGCTGAAAGTCGAGTACTTTCCAACGCCCGCCGGGGATGCGGCGGACAGTCACTCGATAATCTCTTTTATCGGCAGGGCGGTGGATCAGAACGGTACGAGTATTGACCGATTGACGGTCCGTGGGGGATTCCACCACAAGGATGGAAGGATTGGTCATCGCTTCCGTCAGAGTGTCGTCCACACGCCAGCGTACCTCCTGCGGATTCACGCGGTTGCTCAACATTTTTGCGGCATGATCCATATCGCCCTCTACCCATACGGATTTGTAAAACTGGACCGCCGCTTTTTCCGAACCGGAGAGTTGATTTCCACATGCAGATAGAAGTACTAGCACCGATAAGGCGCTAAATGCGTAAAACCAGGGTCGTATAAGCAATAACTTCAACTCCTCCACCAATGGACTAACCACCTTATTCGTTATCATTGTGGACAAAATGGGCGCTGATCATTCCTCGATCATCTGTGATATAATTTGATAATTAAGGTACCAGTAACATCGTTGAGAAAAGTAGATACATAAAAAACCTCCAAAAATTTGGAGGTTGAGGTCGCTGGTTGGAGCCGGAGAAGATGGAGCGGACGGCTTCATCATTAAAAGGGAAAGAGGCGCGAAGACGGGAATCGGGCCCCTGGGCCATGCTATCATCAATCAGAGATTAATAAGTGATCCCCTCTGAGAAGGGACTTAGCCGCTAAAAGGATAAGTGGGAAGCCCTCTTACTTTTGTACGGATGGCAAATAAACCACCTGCGTAGGGTTCCTTTGCTAAGATTTCTTCTTTTAATCCGATCCGGGCTGAAGTAATATAAAGGTCCTGCAAATCGTCACCACCAAATACACAGGAAGTCGTGAGAGTGGCAGGGACATGGATGGTTTTAAGAAGCTCTCCCGTATTAGGGTTCCATCTCGTAATTTTACCGCCTTTCCAGATTGCCACCCAAATCAACCCCTCTTCGTCCGTTGCCATTCCATCGGGAAAAGGTTCAGCGGCAGGAAAGGTGACGGCGACTCGCGGATTGCTGATGGTGGCGGTTGCTAAATCATAATCATAAGCCATTACTTTTCTGGTTGGGGAATCGATATAGTACATGACGGAGTTATCTGGGCTCCAAGCGATTCCGTTTGAGATCGTGATATTCCCCAACACTTTTTTAATTCTCCAATCGGGTTCCAGACAATAAAGTGCACCGGCACCCGGTGTAAACATTTGACTCATCGTACCGGCCCAATAACGACCGAGGGCGTCACATTTCCCATCATTAAACCGATTATGCGGTTTATCCTGCTCAACGGTACCGATATGGGTCATCTTGTTCATATGAAAATCAAATGCATAAAATGATTTTTTTAGCGTCATTACCACTCCACCGCATCGCCTGGGGACGACAGAGCTAATATAATCCCCCGTATCATAGGTGATTTGCCTATTTGAATACGGATGATAGATGTGAAGTCGTTCTCTTGTAATATCTACCCAGTACAACACGTTGTTGGCGGCATCCCAACTGGGCCCTTCTCCTAGTTCGGCTTTTGTATTTTGAACGATTTGAAGGGAATCCATCTTTTTTCTCCTTTCGCTGTAAGGATTGAATCGCACGATGGGCTTTCTACAGAAATGTATGAAAAGCTTTACCAAGACATTCAACGTAAAAAGAAACGAAAAATGATGTGTCCAATGGGGAGGAGAAGCTGTGCGAATTATGGGGATTGATCCTGGGATCGCCATCGTCGGTTACGGGATTGTGGACCGGAAGGGGAATCAGCTGAAAGCGGTCGATTACGGCAGTATTCAAACTCCCGCACATACACCGACGGCAACCCGGTTAAAGCAGGTGTATGATGCCAGTACGGAATTGCTGCAACGGCATCGTCCGGATGTGGTAGCGATTGAGAAATTGTTTTTTAACCGCAATGTAACCACCGCTTTTACGGTCGGCCAAGCCCGAGGTGTGGTGATATTGGCGGCGGAAGAGGCGGGAGCTGTGATCACCGAGTATACGCCGATGGAAGTGAAGATGGCGGTAGCGGGATATGGGGGGGCCCAGAAACGGCAGATACAGGAGATGGTGCGGGTATTGTTAAACCTCCCGGAAATCCCTCGCCCCGATGATGTGGCGGATGCCTTGGGAGTGGCCATTTGTGAGGCGCACTCTACCAGCTTCACCCGCTTGTTGGAACGAGGAGGAAAGCGTACATGATCGATTTTATTCGGGGACATATCGCCTATCATACGACGGAGTATGTAGTGGTGGAAGCGAATGGAGTGGGTTACCGTCTGTTCTGTCCCAATCCGTTTCAGTGGACGGAAGGGGAAGAGGTGCGCATTTTTACCCATCAGGTGGTACGGGAAGACGCCCATACCCTTTATGGTTTCCCTGATGCCGATCTGCGGGATTGCTTCCGTCTGTTGTTAGAGGTCTCCGGGATCGGACCGAAGGTAGCGCTGGCCGTGGTGGGGGCCGGTTCTCCCGCTGCATTGGTAGAAGCGGTGGAGCGGGAGGATTTGCGCTTTTTGACCAAATTGCCGGGTATCGGCAAAAAGACGGCGCAACGGCTGATCCTGGATTTAAAGGATAAATTGAAAAAAGCGAGCTGGGCGCAATCGCTGTCCACGGAAGCGGTGACAACTCCATCAACTGTAAGCCGTGCCCTTTCCAGTGATGTAATTGAAGCCCTGACAGCCCTTGGCTATAATGAGGAAGAAGCTTCTGTTGCCGTTGACGAGGCTCGGCGATCATTTGCGGATGAGGAACCTTCGTTGGATGATTGGATTCGGCGGGCACTACAGATTTCAATCAAGGGATAGGAGGGAGCGGGATGGACGAACGGATCATCTCCAGCCAGATGTCCA